>CALVNM010000011.1 GCA_944349735.1 uncultured Clostridia bacterium
TTTATAATATCAATATCTATGCGGAGGTTTTGCCTCAAGGGATGAACAATGCGTAATTTATCGGAACAGAAAAAGATCGCTTCTCCTGCCATCGCGCTTGTCTTCATGGCTATACTTTATGCCGTGATTTTCATCGTGTTCTATCTTAACCGCTTCGATATTGACGCAAATGTAGCGGGGTATCGTTTCTACGATTTCACCGATAAAGTGGAGAAAGTCGACGATTATGATGTCGCCGACGGCGACGCGATGAAATATATCGAGCAAGGATCAAAAGTCCTCGTGAAGGAGACTGCCGTCGCCGATCTCAAGAAAAACGATGTGATCGTTTTCTATTACACCGAGGGGACGGAATCCGTCATAGTCACTCAGATATTCAAATTTTCGGAGACAGCTCCCGACGGAGAGACCGTATATCATACGCACGATCTCGATAACGACGAAATGCATTCCGTCACAATCGATTCCGGCAAACTTATGGGCACTTACGTAGCCCACATACCCGTGCTCGGAACGATCTCGGAGTACATCGCGGCACAGTCATGGCTGATGTATCTGTCTCTGGCGTTGCTCGCTCTCATATTGCTCGGCATACCGATCATCGTACTTATAGTACGCGTGAAAACGCGGCAGATGGGAAGCCCTTATCCCGAAGGCGTGAATATCAATAAACTCAAGACCGAAAATCTCTATATTTACGAGAACATACGCGAATTCATACTGAGTTCCGGCATGAAAATAGAGAAAGGTTACGATTGCGATCTCATATATTTAGGTAAAATACTGTTCGGTATCCTGCACTGTACTAACGGAAACATGTACGTTAATATAAACAAGAATTTCCAAAGATACGACAACAAGATCGACAGAGCGGGGTACATCTGCATAGCGCACGCTGCCAATCTCGAAAGCGCGAAAAAGCGTATTAACAGCATTTACAGAGCATATTTCATGAATAAGAAACCCATGGCTTACGCGCCTTCGCGCCCTGCGAAAAGGCCGGCTCCGGGCAGACGTTAAACGCATTAAAGACATAACGGCGTGCATAACGCCGTTTTTTCTTGTCGTAGACGAATGAATTCTAAGCCTTCCCGCGTATTGACAGGGGACGGAGAACATATTATAATTATTATAATCGCGCACTGCGTACGCGCGGTAATAGTTGTACGGACGGAGAAATGAACGAACCCGAAAGCGTAAAAAATACCGGGACTGTATCCGATAAGGAGAAAGTTTCCGCCAAGGAGCGTAAACCGACAAGTAAGAAGAAGCGCGTAACGACGATAATCGCGCTTTGTCTTGTCGCGGCTCTGGCGTTAAGCGGAGGCATAACGGCGGCGGTGTTGCTTACTCGGGAGGACACGTCCGGCGGTATGCGGACTCCGACTGCGTTAAAGCAGTATTCGTATTTTATCGCGCCGTCGGATACGGAAGGATTCGTACTGGACGACTCTTTCCGTGCCGAAGTTCCGCTTGGCGATATAGAGCGGCGCGATGTGTTTACCGCAGACGGTGTTGTCCTTACCGAAGATCTCAGGTTGTATTCGACTCCGGCGGCTCAGACGCAGTCTTACGCTATCTACGAATTCTACTATAAGAATGCCAAAATAGCGATCGTAAACGTGACCGTCGCTGCGATAGACGCGGAAATCAAGGACGTTAACGGGCTTATGTCTATGGAATCCGGTAAAAGTTACGCTCTCGGCGCGGATATAGACATGTCCGGAGTAACGGAGGGGATAACTTCTTTCGACGGTGACCTGTACGGCAACCATCACGAGATCAAAGGACTCGGAATCGCGGGGGGACTTTTCAAGGAACTTTACGCCGCTAACGTTGTCGGTATCGAATTCACGGAAGTAAACGTGAACGTATCGGGTGTATCGGCGGGGAGTTACGGCGTTATCGCAGGTACGACGAATTATTCGGACATTTCCTATTGTACCGTCAGCGGAAGCTACACGCTGTCTGCGGAACTTAACAAAAACGAGATATTGTATGTGGGCGGACTGGTCGGATATGCGTATTCCTTACCGCGTAAGAACGAAGCGTTCGACAATCTCAGGAAAATATCGAATTGCGTGTCGTATCTCACGTTGACGGTGAGCGCTACCGGCGACGTGAAGATCGGCGGTATTGCGGGCGGCATAGTGAATGCGTCTCTGCGCGAATGCTACGCTTACGGCGCCACATCTTTCAAGGGTACGGACGCATCACGTATAAACGGAGTTTATCTCGGAGGACTTGCGGGAGTACTGGTCAAAGAATACGCTTTGATCAACGACTTCGACGCGCTCGACGAGGGAGCCAAGCTTTACTCGTATTCTGCGCTCAAAGCCGAGATCGCCGGGGACAACAGCGGTATAACGACTTTCTTCGGCGGACTGTTCGGCTCCGTCGAGAACCATTCGCTGGTAAACGTGGGATTCGGCGGCTCGCTGGATGTCAAGGTCGGAAAGACGGCTTCGTTTACGGGAGGCATTGCGGCTTCGGCGAGCAATACTACGGCTCTCGCCATGCGGCTGCGCGGTGTGAACGTGTCCGCGTCGGCGATAGGCGTATATTCAATATATAACGCGTATGCCGGAGGATTGGCGGGGCGTTTCGCGGGAATCGTGACATACGAGAAAGTGACGGCGTCGGTTATGCCCGTGATAACCACCGACAGCTCTTCGAATACCGGTCTGCACGTCGCGTCGGAATCCGTAGCGCGCGTCGTCGAGTCATAACAGTAACGATTAAAACCCACGGAGGGAATATGATATACCGTATCAAGGATAAGGCGAATTACAAGAATTTCAAGGTTTTCAAAGACAACCGTCTCGATTCGAGAGCGTATTTCATACCGTTCCCGAACGAGAAAAAAGCCGCTGCCGCTTCGCTCCTCAATAAACGTTACGAGAGCGAAAAGGTAAAGGTGCTCAACGGCGAATGGGATTTCATCTATTATCCTAACAACAAGGCGGTTCCCGAGGTGCTGGATACCGAATCCGTGAAATTCGATAAAGTCAAGGTCCCTTCCTGCTGGCAGTTCACGGGATACGAGCCGCCGTTCTATACGAACATCAAATATCCTTATCTCTGCACTCCTCCGCGTCCTTCGGTCAATCAGCTCGAAGGCATATATGCCGGCGCAGTGGACGGCGAGACTTACAAAGTGGGTTCGAAGCAATTTAACAGCGTGGGAGTATACAGAACTTTCTTTGCGGTAAACGATCTGGGCAAGCGGTATATCTTATCTTTCCTGGGAGTGGCGAGCAACGCCGAGATATACGTCAACGGCAACTACGTAGGGTACAGCGAATGTTCCCATAATACGGCGGAATATTATGTAGACGAATATCTGCGTCTCGGAGAAAACGAACTTGTCGTGGTAGTCCATAAATGGTGCAACGGATCGTATCTCGAAGATCAGGATATGTTCCGCAACAACGGAATATTCCGCGACGTGCTTTTATTCGTTAACGAAAAGACGTTCATTTACGATTTCGAATTTTTCACCTCGAAGCGCAACAATCTGTACGACGCGATAATCAACGCCACGGTGGTGGACTTCGACGGCGCGAGCGTGACGGTCACTCTTTCCGACAAAGGCAGGTTGATCGCAATGCGCAGCGTGGAAGCGGCGTCGTGTACCAAGATAATGCTCAATTCTCTGAACGTGGAGGAGTGGAGCGCGGAGATACCCAAGCTTTACGATCTCACTATTACGCTCACGGTTCACGGCTCCGTGATAGAATGTATCCGCAAAAAAGTCGGTTTCAAGACCATAACGATAGAGGGCAGAGTCTACAAACTCAACGGCAAAAACATCAAAGTCCTCGGTGTGAACCATCACGATACCAATCCGCGTACCGGATATTACCTTACTCCCGAAGAGATAGAACGCGATATTCTGCTCTGTAAGGAATACAACATAAATACCGTACGTACTTCGCATTATCCGCCCGATCCGTTGTTTCTAGAGCTTGCGGACTATTACGGGCTTTATATAATCGACGAAGCGGATATCGAAACGCACGGTACGCGTACTCCCGGTCAGATAAGTAACCGTCTTAAGTGGAAGGAGCATTACTGGGACAGAGTGAAGGGCATGTATATGCGCGACCGCAATTCGCCTTCGGTTATACTCTGGTCTCTCGGTAACGAATCGGGCGGCGTTCGCTGTCAGGATTATTGCTATAAAATGCTGAAGCCGCTTACTTTGATACCGGTCCATTACGAAGGCGTCATACGTATGCGCAGGGGCGCTTACGACGTGGCAAGCGCTATGTATCCCGACGTGCGAGCGGTCATTAAAGCTGCCGAAGGCTCGCCCAGCAGAACTACATTCAATGTTGTCGGAGCGTGTAAAGCAATCAAAACAAAACCTTTCATACTGTGCGAGTACGCGCATGCCATGGGGCTCGGACCCGGCAATCTCGAGGAATACGTCAATACCTTCTTCAAGTACGACGAACTGATGGGCGGCTGTATCTGGGAAATGGTGGATCATGCCGTACTGCACGGTGCGGATAAGCCTTACCGTTATACTTACGGCGGTGACCACGGCGAATATACGCATGACGGCAATTTCTGCGTAGACGGATTGTTCTATCCCGACCGTACGCCGTCTACGGGAGCGTTCAACGTAAAGAACTGTTACCGTCCCGTCAAGGCGCGTCTTGTGGATGCCGGTATAATAGAGCTGACCAACCGCAATTATTTCCGCAACAGTTCGTATATCACCGTCAAAGGAACGGTAATGTTCGAAGGCAAGGCGGTATTCAGATTCGAATTCCCCTGCGATATAGAACCGCGCGCAAAGCACATTTATAACCTCAATTTCGACGTGACCGGCGGAGATACGATGATAAATCTCGATTACTACGACGGCAGCGGTAAACTCGTAGCCTTCGAGCAGCTCGAAGTGCATACCGCGCTGACCGAGGTGCGCGCCATACGCGGCAAGAATATCTCCGCGGAGCCGTACAGCGACATCCTCGAAGTTACTTTCGACAACGGTTCGGTGCGTTTCGACCGTACTACCGGTTCGATAGCGAGTTACGTATATAACGGCATATCGTATCTTGCTGACAAACCCGCCAAAGCAGGCGCAGGCAGATTCTATACAAACATTTACCGCGCTCCGAGCGATAACGACATGCGCTTCGCCCGAAAGTGGAAGGAATTCGGATACGATTCGCTCAAGGTGCGTAACGATTCCTTCAATTATCAGGTGTATGCCGACAGAGTCGAGATCAACATAGTCAACGGGATGTTTGCGTCTGGCGGAAGAAAGGTGCTTACCGTCAAAGACGTATATACCGTATTCGCCAGCGGCATCGTCAAAGCCGAAAGCTCCGTTTCGCCTTTCATCAAATTCGGACCTCTGCTCCCCAGAGTGGGCAAGATGATAGAGATGAAGAAGGAATTCCGCGACGTCGTCTATTACGGAAGGGGAGACAGGGAATGCTATCCCGACTTCAAGGCGCACGCGCGCATCGGAGTCTACAGAGCCGACGTGAAGGATTTCGTCGAGCCGTATATACGTCCTCAGGAGTCCGGTAACCGTACCGACGTACGCTATGCCGCTGTACGCAACGCATCCGGAGCGGGACTGATGTTCCTTGCCGAATCCGCTCCGTTTAATTTCGGTGCGAAGGAGTATTCCGACAAAGCTCTCGTCGGGTTCAGACACCGCGAGGATATAGTTACCGATCCCGAAGTCAATTACTATTCCGTCGACGGCTTCGTAGGCGGAGTGGGAAGTGCGAGTTGCGGACCTGTCACTCTTCCCGAGTACAGATTGAAATGCAACCGCAGTTATACTTATTCATTCAGAATGATACCTTTCACCTCTCTCGAAGAGGATGTATTGAAACCCGAACAGATAACGGAGTAATATGAAATTCTATGCATTGGACCGCTCTGCGGTCATCAAAAACTTTAAGGACAGAAGCATTATCGAAGGGATGACTCCCGCCAAGGAGTTCGATTTCCGCGCCTCCAGACACGAGTATTACGTGGTACAACTCGTAATGGATCCCGAATACGACAGCCGTGCCGTGACGGTGGTCACCGGAGCGCTCGAGAACGTTCAGGGAGGCAAGGCGCTCGAACGTGCGGTGACTTCGTTCAACGCAAGCGGATCGGACGTTAACGGCGTGCGTTTCACGCGCAAAATAAGCGTCTCGGAAGGCGTTCTGCAACCGTTGTTTTTCGGCGTCGATCTCTCCCGAGCGGACATCGGTGAGTACTTCACTTACGTTACCGTAGGAAGGAACAGGATCAGACTCAACTTCAAGGTAGACGACGAGCTGGTATTCAGTCAGGGCACGGAGAACGGAGCTACGCGAGCGCGTCTCAAGTGGCTGAATTCCGCTCTGTGCCGTGATAAGAAACTCGTCCCCGGTTTCGAGGCGATAACCGTGGAGAAAAACGCTCTCGGATTCACCGGCAAAAAAGCTTTGCTGGGCAACGACGGCTTCATAGAAAACGTGGAGAGCCGTTTCAGCGAATCGAACGCGATCAAGGACGAAGTATGCAACGAACTGTTCTATCGCCCGATGGAATTTGTCGCGGCGGGTCAGAAATTCAAGTATAATAAACTGAAGATCGCCGCGAGAGCGGGCGCCGCGCTGCTTACCGCGGACGGTAAAAGCGATAAATTACGTATAGACGTAAGCGCAGAAGCTTCGTACGAAGGCGTTTTCCGCTACGAAGTCCGACTGACTGCCGAGGGTGACCTGATCGTCGAGGACGTCGGGCTGAAAGTATATTTCAAAGCCGCGGGATACTTCGCCGGACTCGGTAAAGAGGGCGGCAAATTCTCGGGCAATCTGTCGTTCAAACGTAACGGATCGGTTTATTCCGACGCCGTGTTTATAGGCGACGTCAATTGCGGCGCCAGGCTCGCTTTCGGCGCGGATACGGAGAACGTTCCCGTTTACGGCGAGTTCTCGCGCGGCGCGCAAGATCCCGCCGGTAACGAATGGGATAATTACGGTAAAGGCGGAATAGACGTCGTACGTACGGAAGAGGGCGTCGCCCTCACCGCTTATACCGGCAAAACCGTTTTTTCGGCGGGGCAGAGCAAGACTTATCGTTTCACCGTTCATCTCACGCCCTTCAAGCCTCTCGACCTCGCGAACGCTTTTGTCAACCGCATAGGCGGAGACAAGATAGAGGCTAACTACGGCGAGATGCTGAATCGCGCTTGCGAGGACGGTATTAAATATCTCGATCTCCAATACAAAGGAGAACTTAACGGTTGCGTCAATTCTCCGTTTGACGGAATTGAGGCTCTCAAAGATTTCGCTTTGGAAGCCCATAAACGTAAAGTAGGAGTATCTATATCCTACGGTCCGGGCGAGGTGGCGGCGGATTCGGACGAAGCTTATACGTTTGCCGCACTGGGCGACGAACTGCTGATGAGAGAGCAAGGAACCGGAGAAGAATACTCGCCCTGCACTTTGCCGTGCGTTAAAGGAAGGTCTGGTCCCGACGGCGCGCAAACTTTTGTCACCGTCCCCGGTTCGCGCGCGGAAAACTATTTTATCGAAGGTGCGGATTATCTTCTCAATAATGCCGATCTCAACGCCGTAAGCATGAAAAATCCTTCGCTCACGCGCGATACCGCAGAAAGACTCGCCAAATGCGTGAGGCGGAAAAGAGGCATAAAAGGTCTCGTAGAAATGAGCTTTAACGGCAGGTTTGACGAAGCCAACGGGTATGCGAGCGCGCTTAACGAATATGCCGGTATATTGCCGTTCGTCGATAAGCTTTATGCTGAAGACGCGGATATCGAGCGCTCCGCGGATTACGTTTTGGCGGAAGCGTCGGGAATATTATACGGGCTTAACGCAGACAGCAGATGCGATTCCGGCATATGCCGAAGTATGCTTTTCGGTATGCTTCCGCGTTACGGCATAGACGCGGAAACCAGTACCGCGATAGGCGATCTCAATAAAATCATAGCGGAATTCGGCATGAATAACGCGGAGATGAAGGGATATTGGGATACTTCCAATCCCGTCCGCGTCGATACTAAGACCGTATTATGCACGGCTTATATAAACGACGGCGACATGCTGGTGGTCCTCTTCAACGAAAATCCCAAAGCCGTGCGTTTTGAGATAGGAGTCGAGAATAAATTAGGTTTTACCACCGTCGGCAAACGCGTTTACGCGCCAGAGATAGAAGGGTTGCAGAAGAAGAAACGGGTCAATTTCAATAAGCCTTTACGTCTTCCCGCACGCCGCGGTATTATCGTCGTTGTGCGCGAGAAAAGACGCTCGAAGGAAAATAAACAGTAAAATATACGGGAAAACTCGTTTTTGTTCCGGCCGCCCGTGCAAGGGCGGCTTGTTTTATGCACGACGACGCTACAGCGTGCGAGCGCGCGCCGTATGCGCGCGCTTTTTTAAGATAATTTATAAAACTATATTGAAATAGCCATTGTAGTGTGTTACAATTTACCCGTATATACATATCTTTATACGACCGTGCGTCGTTGCATAATAAGCATTATTTCGGAAGGGTGCGCCTATGTGTTCTGCTGATAAGCGTTTCAAAATATCTCTGATAGTACTTGTTCTGTTCGTTGCGCTTTGCGCGTGTCTTTTCTTATGCGCGGGCGCGGGCGAAGATCCGCATGCCGCATCGTTCAAAGCGGAAGCCGCCGAACCTTCCCTTAACGGCGGCGGTACGCAGAATAACCCTTATCTGATCTCGAGTGCCGCCGATCTTGCGTCCATGGCGGCTCTAGTCAACGGCACGGTAACTTCTTACAGGCAGGCTTATTATTCCGTGACCGCCGATATTCGTCTCGGAGACCTCGTCGGCGCGGAGCGCTTGTTCACTCCGATCGGTACGCTTGCTACTCCTTTCAACGGTACCTTCTCGGGTAACGGCAAACTTATCTACGACCTCGACCTCACGGCTACTTCTTCTACGGCTCAACTTCCTTCCGGAGTCGGTTACGTGGGTCTTTTCGGGTATCTCGGCTCGGGAGCCACGATCTCCGGTATAGGCATCGTCAATGCGTCTTACGGCAGAGATACGACTCAATACGTAGGCGGTATAGCGGGATATAACGGAGGGCGTATCGAACAGTCCTTCTTCGAGGGCACGGTAAGAGGCGACAGCTTTATAGGCGGTATCGCGGGCTTGAACGCGGGTACGATAACCAGGTGCTTTGCCAACGGTACTCTCGTTTCTCTGTCCGTCAATGCGAGGATAGGCGGTCTTGCGGGAGAGAACGACGGTTCGATCTCCTACAGCTATAATCAGTGCGCCGTGACGGCTACTCTCGGCAACGCGTATCATGTAGGCGGCGCGGTAGGCTATCAGAACGGGAATATGCCGCTGTATTGTTATTACAATGCTTCCGTAAATCCCTCGCTCAAAGCGCTCGGCGCTTCATCCTCCGGAGCGCAGACGGAGGATACCGCCACGCTCAAAGGATACACTTCCCAACAGATGGATTCCTCCGCGCTTACCGAATTTTTCGGCGCGGACGCGGACAATTACTGGGTGAGAAAATATAAACTCAACGATCATTCCGGTTATACGGGACCTTTGCTTAAAGTTTTCGACGTTTCCGGCGCGGACGACAAGGCGCTTTCCGCCGCGGTAACGCTGAGGATGTACGGCATCGACCGCAATTCCGACGCGGTCTG
The DNA here is from genome assembly GCA_944349735.1 of uncultured Clostridia bacterium. Lineage (GTDB taxonomy): Bacteria > Bacillota > Clostridia > Christensenellales > DTU072 > Stercoripulliclostridium_A. The sequence goes on from CALVNM010000011.1 coordinate 9,663, forward strand.
GGGAAGTTCGGAAAATCCGTATCTGATCTCGAGCGCCGCTCAGCTCAATAATCTGGCAGTCGCGGTGAACGAGTATTCGGTCAGCTATTCTGACTGCTGTTTCCTCATGACGTCCGATATTTATCTTTCCGGGACTTTCTCGGGAATAGGAGTTTACGCCGGAGTAGCCGCGTATAACAGACCGTTCGGCGGCGTTTTTGACGGAGGTAATAATACGATCCACGGACTGAACGTTGAAGGCGCGCAGATATCCGGGAACAATTACGCAGGGCTTTTCGGCTATGCGGCGAGCGGTGCGGAGATCAAGAATCTCACGTTGGCTGCCGATTGCACGATAAGCGGCGGTTCCTATGTGGGCAGCGTGGTCGGATATGCCTCCGGCATAACCGTGAGAAACGTTGAAAGCCGCGCCGAAGTCGTCTCTCTCAACGGCAATTCCGGCGGTATAACGGGATATGACGAGCGCGGCAGATATTATTCGGTGCTGAGCGCCGTCACTCTCACCGCCCCCGAGTCCGTTTCCACGATGTACGGTATAGTCGGCGGCGGTCAGTCGGCTCCCACTTCGGTGATCAACGTATGGTATCTTGCCCCTGATCGCATAGGCGGCGAAGTCAATCGTTACCGCTCTTCCAACAGTCTCGGCGGCGTACTCAGAGTCGATACCGAGTGCGGCACTGTCTCGGCGGCGAAAACAGGCGAAGGCAACATCATATTCACGGCTTCGCCCTACAGCGGCTGGGATACGGAATACCGTTATTTTCTTACGGAGCAGGTCGCATCGGACGGAGACGTTTTCGAAGCTCCGTATTCCGAGCAATACAACGGCAGCATAATTTATGCGCGCTTTGTGAAACAAATAAGCGCGCTGTCGTCGGGCGCCGCGACGGTAACTTTCCGCGGATTGGGCGACAGCTACTATATCGGTCAGACATATAAGCTTGAAATCAAAATTTCCGACGGACATTTCCTTAGTATGCTCAGAGGAGGAAGCGGTAGCGGCATATACGAATACGAGGCGCAGACGGGTATCGTATTGTATTCGGACGTGATGGAGGAAAGCACATATTCGCTCAATATTGAGACTGTGGAAATAGCGTACGACAGCATAAACTTCGCTTCGACTCACGTTTATGACGCCGAACCAGTCGAATTCGATCCCGCGTGGCTCAACAACGTTCCCGAAGGATTCCGTCCGGACATAGTCTATGACGGCGGGAGCGCGCCGATCAACGTGTCTTCGAGCGGAGCTCAATATACGTTCAGGATAGTATATTATAACGAACAGTCTGTTCGCGTAGGTTCCAGGAACGTATCCTTCTCGATCACTCCCGCTCCTATATCGATAGACGAAGCTTATCTCGCCAAGAGCAAAGAGTGGGACAATTCCGATTTGCCTGTCTCGTCGGCGGTCGCTGCGGAAGGCATATCGGGGATATACGACGGCGACATTCTTAACGTGACCGCGCAGATGACTTTCAGCACGCGCGAGATCACTTCTGCGGCAGACATAACGTATAAATTCGTATTGAGCGGAGCCGACGCGGTCAATTATTCCGCTCCCGGATCCATAACTCTTCGCGGAGTGGGCGAGATCACGAGACGCAGTCTGTATTTCGAACCTACTTCCCTGCAGGGCGTATATTCCGGACGTTATCCCTCTTTCTCGTCGTGGAAAGTTATCGGTGAAGTGGCTGAGGCAAAGGTCAATCCGTCGTTCGGATTCGAGAAAGTCGTATCGGACGGAGCCGGCGGTTATATACCGGACACATCGTCTTACGTAAAAGGGGACGCGGGACTTTATAAAGTTACGGTGACTATCGACGACAACGTACATTACGTCCCTTATCTCAAAGGAGCTGCGGAAGGGACCGATTATCTTATTTACGAGGTCATTCCGCTCGAAGTAACGGTACTGTATTCCGTTAACGGGGTAAATGCGGCATCGTCGGATCTTACGTATAACGGGGGCGCATTCGCTGTAGACGCGAAGTTTATCAACGCCAACGGCAAATTCGTTGCTTTGGCTACAAAGATATATCTTGGCGGCGTCGAAACCGCCGAAGTGGAGAATGCAGGCGAATATTATATAGAGGTGGCGGGATTCACGGACGGCAATTACAGCTTGGTCAACGCCGCTTCGGAAGTATTTACCGTAAAGAAAGCCGATCAGGCTCCGCTTGCCGTTACCGCCTTAAAAGACGGATTCCCTGTCAGCGAAATGATGTTCACGGACACGGTCGTATTCGAAGTCACAGGCGGCTCGATCGAGTCGGGCATCGTTTACGAGACGGTATACGGAGACGCAACGACCGGAGACGGCGCGGTGACTGCGTCGGGAGAATTCGACGCCGTCAAAGCCGGCACCGTCCTGATAAGAGCTACCCGCTACGGCAACGAGAATTACAACGACGTCAGCGCGGAGACGTTGATCACCGTACTTAAATCGGAACTTAAACTCTCTTTCGCCGGAGACGTTAAGGTAAAGTATCTCGACGAGATCTCGTTCGTATACGTTTATTCCGGGCTGAAGGCGTCCGATAGCGAGCCGGAAGGACTTACGGGCGTCCGCGTACTGATCGACGGCGAAGAATTCGTTTCCGCCGGCTTATACGGAGAGGGAGTATATACCTTGACTTTCGATCTCAGCGAAGCCGACGCGTACGGATATTATCTCGTGCCGGGCGACGCTCCCGAAGCAGCTCTTACGGTGGAAAAAAGACCGGTAACGCTGAAGGCTCTAGACGCTTCGTCGGTCTACGGGGAACCCGATTCCGTTATAGCATTCGAGATTTGCGGCGACGACGTCGTTACAAATGATATGATATCCGGAAGTCTTTCGCGTGAGGCTTGCAGAGACGCCGGAACTTACGCGATAACTCTCGGGGATATGTGCGACGACGGCGTGAACCCCGATTTCGAAATCACGCTGTATGACGGCGAAGGCAAAGGCGTTTACGTCGTGTATCCCGCAAAACTCGCTCTCAAAGTCGATTCTAAGACCAAGTATTACGGAGAAGCCGATCCCGACGTGACTTATACCGTGGAAGGTCTTGCCGAAGGCGATACCCCCGAAGGCATAGGTATTTCCGCAGACATAGTGCGCGTAGCGGGAGAAAACGCGTATCTCAACGGGATCGTCGGCGTCAGCTACGATTACGCTCTGAGAGCGGGTACGAAGATCACGCACGCGTCGCCGAATTACGAAGCGGAGGTCGCATTCGAGAAAGCTAGCCTTACGATTATGCCCGCAGCGCCCGTGCAGAGCGGCAAGCCTACGGCGTCCGTTGACGCGAAGTGTTCGCTTTCGGCAGTTTCCGCGCCCGAAGCCGTTTTCAACGGCACCGACGGAACCGAACTTGACGGTACGTATTCTTGGAAGGACGAGGGTTACGTGCCCGATTTCACCGACAGCGCGACAGTAGTTTGCACGGCTGTGTTCGTACCGGCGGACCTCAATTATTCCGCAGTCGAGTACGAAGTGGAAATGCGTGTTATACCAATTTCGGTACAAGTCACGTTCACCGGCAGCAACACCGTCACGTATACCGGCAGGGAGCAACCGGAAGTCGCTTTCGAGCTGAGCGGCGCCGATGAAGGCGACGATCTCGGAGTGGAAGTAACGTACAGCGGCGACAGAGTAAACGCGGGTTCTTATAAAGCGACCGTTACGCTTTCCAATAAAAATTACGCTATATCCGGCTCGGCGTCGTTCACGGTAAAGATAAACAAAGCCGTACTCACCGTCACGCTTACCGAGTCCGAAATAACGGTTCTGGAGGGAGAAACGGTCGACGCGGAGATATTCTATTACGGCTTCGTAGGCGATGACGACGAGTCGGTGCTGACGAGCGAGGCGTATATCGAATTCCCCGAGGAGCCCGGCGAATATAAGATCTCTCCCGAAGGCGCTGCTGCAGCAAACTACAGTATCGAATACGAGACGATCTCTTTCAACGTCAACAGAAAATATCTTTATCCCGATAATTCCGACGTAATATTCGAGGGCAGTTTCCCTGCTGATCTCGGCGTAACGTTCGTGGAGGTAGACAGTGCGGAAGAGGGGATCGATTCCAAATTCGCAGGGTTGAAAGCGGCGTATAAAGCGCTCGAGGACAAGTCTCTGACAGGCGCGTACAGACTCGATTATCTGCTCGACAAGGAAGAATACGATTATAAAGATAAAATCAAATTGTCGGTCATGGTAGACGAAAAATACGATGATTTTACCAAACTCGCGTTTGCCGCGGTCACCTATGACGGAGACATTATCTATATAAGCGACGTGACGTATATAGACGGCAGAGCGGTATTCGAGGTCGAGAACGCAGAATACGTGGTCATGGCATATTCCGCAGGAGGCGAAACGAACGTATATCTGTATGCGGGAATAGGCGCCGGCGCCGCGGTGTTGCTGATAATCATAATATTTGCGGCGGTGAAACTCAAGAAAAGACGCGCCGCGAGATTTATAAAGTATAAAGACGACGTCGAGGAGTGAAGATAAATGAGGCTCCCGGTAAAGGGAGCCTCATTTTTGTCCGACGAGTGATTTTTACTGTTGCGTAAGGACATTGGTAATGCGCCTCCGAACGCGTATTCAGCGTGTGCGCCCGCGCGTAGTACGGGTACGATATTATACGTTTGACTTTTCTATCGTTTTATAGTAATATAGTTAACATACGAACATTTTTGTAAAGGAGGTGCATAATGCCTAAATCGGAAAATCCCAAACAGCTCGTCGCCAAACGTATCAAAGGATTGGCGAACTTAGCGAGGAAAAGCACCATCATCAAAGAGGAATACTACGAACAGCACGATTGTAAGCGCGGGCTGCGCGACATCAACGGACAGGGCGTCGTCGTGGGACTTACGGAGATAAGCGAGATAATAGCTTCCAAAGTCAACGACAAAGGCGTAAGGGAACCCTGTCACGGCGAACTCTATTATCGCGGTATTCTTCTCGACGACATCGTCAAAGGTTTCATACGCGAGAAGCGTTTCGGTTTCGAGGAAGTAACATACCTTTTGCTTTTCGGTAAACTTCCGAGCGCGGACGAGCTTACGCAGTTCAACGACATGCTCGCTAAGCTCAGAACGCTGCCTTCGGGTTTCCTGCGCGACGTCATCATGAAACGTCCTTCCGTAGACATGATGAACGTGCTCCAGCGCAGCGTGCTTACATTGTACGCTTACGACGACAACGCGGACGACATCTCTATAGAAAACGTGCTTCTGCAGTGCATGGATCTAATAGCCAAATTCCCCATGCTGTCTGTGTACGGCTACCATGTATTCAAGCACTATTACGACGACGGAAGCCTCATTATTCATAACCCCGATCCTTCCATGAGCACTGCGGAGAATATCTTGAGGATGCTTCGTCCGGACGGTCTGTATAGCCCGCTCGAGGCGAAACTGCTCGATCTCTGCCTTGTACTGCATGCCGAACACGGCGGCGGTAACAACTCTACTTTCACCGATCACGTGGTAAGCAGTTCGGGAACGGATACCTATTCCGCTATAGCCGCGTCGCTCGGTTCCCTCAAAGGTCCCCGTCACGGCGGCGCGAACGTCAAGGTCATCAAGATGATGGAGGACATCCGCGCGCACGTAAATCCCGATTCGGACGCCAGCATCGAGAGTTACCTCAATCAGATACTCGACAAGAAGGCTTTCGATAATTCGGGACTTATTTACGGTATGGGGCACGCGGTATATTCGATCTCCGATCCGCGCGCGAAAATACTCAAGAGCTTCATCAAGCCTCTTGCGATAGAGAAGGGGTTGGAGGAAGAATACAGATTCTACCGCAAGATAGAGACGATCGCGCCTCAGGTCATTGCCGCGAAGCGCAAGATGTACAAAGGCGTTTCCGCAAATATCGACTTCTATTCGGGACTTATATACCGTCTGCTCGGGATACCGACCGAACTCTTTACGCCCATATTCGCAATGGCGCGTATGTCCGGCTGGAGCGCGCACCGCATAGAAGAGCTGTCCAACGGCGGCAAGATAATACGTCCCGCATACGACGCGGTTGCAGAACACAGCCCTTACGTAAAACTCAGCGAAAGGAAATAACCAACGAATAATAAAGTAAAAGTCGACGAGGTCTTATGCTTAACGTGATCCCCAGACCGGCTTATGCCGAAGAAAAGTTCGGAGAATTCGTGATCAATTCGGATACCACAGTGTATGCCGACGACCAGCTCGCCTATGCGCGCGACGCGCTCGTTAACTGCGTAGAAAAAGCATGCGGTTACCGTCTGCAGGTGGTGGTCAGCCGCAAAGCGAAGATACAGTTTCTGTTTGACAGGCACGTGGCGCGCGAGGGTTACAATCTCGAAGCGACGACCGATAGCCTGACCGTACAGGCTTCGGCAATAGCAGGCGCGTTTTACGCCGTGCAGACTATAAGACAGCTTACGATGGCGGATCTTATAGATAATCCGACGGTACTTACCATGCACGCGGTATCGATCAAAGACGAACCCGTGTATGCGTATCGCGGACTGATGTTCGACGAAGCGAGGTACTTTCACGGAGCGGATACGGTCAAAACCATTCTCGACATGATGGCGTATCACAAACTGAACGTTTTCCATTGGCATCTTTCCGACAACGAAGGTTGGCGCGTGGAGATCAAGAAGTACCCCAAGCTTACCGAAATAGGGTCTTACCGCAAAGGAAGTCAGTATCTGGCCTGGGGCAACAAGTCGATAGATAAGACGCCGCACGAAGGCTTTTACACACAACAGGAACTTAAGGAAATAGTGGCGTACGCCGCGCGGCTCAATATAATGATCGTGCCGGAAATAGATATGCCCGCGCATCTCGGCGCGGCGATCGCCGCTTATCCCGAATTAAGCTGCCGCAACGTGCTTAAAGAAGTACCCGTCATACACGGCGGGACTCCGGAGACCGGAGGCATAGGAGATATAATAGGCTGCGCCGGAAAAGATTTTACATACAGATTTATTTACGACGTTATCGACGAGCTTTCCGCCATTTTCCCTGCGCCGTATTTCCATATCGGCGGCGACGAAGCACCTAAAGGCGAATGGAAGAAATGTCCTCATTGCCAGGAGACCATGAGGAAATACGGACTCGAGAACGAAGAACAGTTGCAAGGCTATATGAATAACAAAATAGCCGTTTATCTCAAGCGTAAAGGCAAGCGCCTTATAGGCTGGAACGAGATACTCACCGCCAAAAAACTCGACAATTCCGTTATCGCGCAATATTGGACTTACAAGCGCGACCCGCGCGTCGAAAATTACCTCATGAGCGGAAGAGACGTAATAGTCAGTAAGCACCAGGCGTTCTATTTCGATATGCCTTACGCCATGAACAGACTAAAAACCACATACGAATTTGTTCCCGAAAAATACGGGATCGGCGAATATTCATCGGGTATTCTCGGCGTGGAAGGCACGCTGTGGACGGAATGGATGCCCACCGAGGAGAGAGTGGAGTATCAGCTTTTCCCGAGAATGGAGGCGCTTGCCGAAGTGGCGTGGACGCCCGCATCCGAGAGGAATTATCGGGACTTTATCCTGAGGCTCAGGAAGTTCATTCCGATATTGGATAAAGCGCGCATAGAGTATTGCCCGCTGTCCATGGTCAACGTGAAAAACCCGTTGAAGCGCCTCAAGATCGCCAGAGTGTTCCAACGTAAGAACGCCCATGTCGAATATAACAGGGCGATGGTAGTCAAGAAGAGGAGAAGATACCGCATATAAGATGGAGATATATTTTGCGGAAGTCGCGTTGACGCGCGACGATCTCCACAAGCATATCGCATTTCCTTTCGTTTTGCCACGCGACATGAGCAAAATGACCGTGAAATACAGGTATTCTCCCAAACGGTACGGGGGGAAGGACGCGTATTCTCTGGCGCTCGCGGCATTCCGCGACGCATATCCCGAAGGCGTCGAACCGGAGGAAAAAGAGATACTTGACGAACTCCCGCTGAATAACCATGTCACGCTTTCTCTTGAGAGAGAGGGTGCGTTGGTAGGAACAGCCCACCGTCATTCGGACAACGCCGAGTATTTTGTTTCGCGCACCGCAGCAAGCCCCGGGTTTACTCCGACCGAAGTGCGCGGCGGGGAATGGGCGGTAGTACTTTCGACGCACGCTATCCTCGACGAAGTTATTACGGCTACGATAGAGGTCACTGCGGAATGAGCGGCGCCATGGTGTATTATCCGTTCGAATTGCATTGCCATACGATACACAGCGACGGTCGTTTCACGCCGCGCGAACTCGTGGAAGCTGCTGCCGAACGCGGACTCCGAGGTATAGCCCTTACCGATCACAACACGGCTTCCGGAGTGGACGAAGCGGTGCGCGCCGGAGAAGAATCGGGCGTGGTCGTTATACCCGGTATCGAATGGACTACTTTTTACGGTCATATAACGGTATTGGGCGGGCATTCGGATATTGACTGGCGGACCGTAACTCCGGACAACGCATCGGATAAGATCTTACGCGCGACGCAATCGGGCGACATAGCTTCGCTCGCGCATCCTTATCGGGTGGGATACCCCGTATGTACGGGGGGAAGATCGGAATTCCCCGCGGAGATATTCGACGTTCTCACAGGATACGAAGTGTGTTCCGGTCTGTTGGATGACCCTACGAACAGCCGCTCGCTCAAGGAGTATTCGGAACTCGTGTCGTCGGGTAAAAGACTTGCCGCGTTATACGGGCGGGACTGGCATGCGAAAGGCAACGATAACGGATTTGGGGTAACTCTTATCGGCATATCGGGAGTCCTTAATGCGGAAAACGCACTTGAAGCTATTCGCAACGGATATACTGCGGTAGCCGACGGAAGCGGACACATAATCATAAAGACGCCGTCCGAGGCGTACGGGAGGAAACAATGATCACCGCACACGGAGGCTCGTTGAATACCGAGCGGAACAGTTACGAATATTTCGAAGCGGTAGCGAATTGCGGGATGGACGCCATCGAGGTAGACATCCGAAGTTTTGCGGGCAAACTTTATCTCGGGCATATCGTAGTACCCATTTTCAAATCCGGAAGGATACCTCTCGAATTCGTATTCGAGTATTGTAAAGAACACGATCTCAAAGTCAACTGCGACGTGAAAAGGGCGGGATTGGTAGCTCCCGTCGTGCGCCTTGCCGAAGAGATGAACGCTACGCAATACGTGTATTTCACCGGCTCCGTGCATAAAGAGGAAATAGCTTATCTCGGCGGGTGCGACGCCTACATGAATAACGGATTTTATCCGTACTCATTGAAAGAAGGTAATATCGCGGATATTAAAAAGTATCTCGATTCTTTCGCTTCTCCGCATATCAGAGGGCTTAATGTAAATTACCGTTTCACGCCCGAAAGCCTGCGCGACGCCGTAGTCGCCGCGGGAATGGGACTTTCCGTCTACACCGTGGACGACGAAGACGAACTCAGAAAAATAGTCAATAAAGGCTACGATAACGTGACCACCAACAAACCCGACAAAGCTCTCGAGTTTATGAGGCGACAGGTATGATAGATTTCCTCGTTATAGGAATAGGGCGTATGGGCGGTATACACGCAAGGAATCTCGCCGCGTCGAGAGTGAGAGGCGCGCGCCTCAAAGCGGTATGCGATACCGACGAAGAGAAACTCGAAGCTTTTCGTAAAAAGCATCCGGGCGTCGAAACATACAAAGATTACCGCGAAGCGGTACTGCGTTCCGGAGCAGAAGCGGTTATCGTTGCTACTCCGCACTATTCGCATACGGAAATATCGGAATATTGTCTTGTTAACGGCGTGAACGTTTTGTCGGAAAAACCCCAAACCGTGACTGTCGGGGAAGCCCGTCGCATGAATGCGGTAGCCGCCGAACATCCCGATCTTCTCTACGGGATAATGTATAATCAGCGTACCAACCGTATGTACGCTTATGCGAAAAAACTTATGGACGAGGGCGCTCTCGGCGAGTTGCGGAGAGTTACTCTCGTAGTTACCGATTGGTACCGTTCCCAGTTTTATTACGATATGGGCGGGTGGCGCGCGAGCTGGAATGGCGAGGGGGGCGGACTGCTCATCAATCAATGCGTACATCAGCTCGATATATTGCAGTGGTTCGTAGGACTGCCCGTATCTCTTACTGCGGTTGTGAAGACGGTCAACCGCAATATTTCCGTTGAGAACGACGTCGCGGTCATAATGGAATATCCTTCAGGCGCTACGGGGGAATTCGTGGCGTCGGGACACGAGCCTCGCGGAACCAACAGGCTAGAGATAGCGGGGGACAAGGGGAAGATAGTCATCGACAAGCACAAGATGGTATATATCGCCTACGAAAGGTCGGAACGCGAAATAAACGCTTCCGTGACCGCGGGTTACGGAAGTACGCGTGTGAAAAAGACCTATGCGACCTACGGCGTTTTCCGTAAACTTGCCGACGCGATATACGGTCAGCAGATGCGCGTTGTACAGCGTTTCGCGGACGTATTGAACGGTAAGGCCAAAGCGCCGACAGCGTACGGAGCGGAGGGCGCGAGAGCGCTCGAATTCATCAACGCGGTATATCTGTCCGCTTACACGGGAAGAAAAGTCCGTTTCCCCGTGGACGCAGACGAATACGACGAATTGTTGGCTAAACTCAAAGAGGAGGAGAGTATTAAATGTCCGTAATTTATAAGAACGGAGCGATAGTTTATACCGACGCTTTCCATAAAAAAGCGCTTTACGATATTTCCAACAACCTTCTGACCGCCCAATTCGACGGCACGGGAGCGATAGCGAAATATGCCGTGATCAACAAGTGGGATTTCATCGAATGTTATTACAGCCAGCTTGCCTTCAACGGAAAAGTTTTCGACATCTATACGCCCAAGATCGTAACCATGGCGGGACGCATGCAGATAACGGAGACGGAGACGGAAGACGCACGCCTCAGGATCACTCAGTTTGCCGACGACAAAACCAACGCGCTTTTCGAAGAATACGAAGTCACTGCGAAAAAAGACGTCGTATTCGAGAAAGTGGTAAATTTCGGACTTAACATCACCTCGTGGATGAAGAACTTCTTTTCGACGAGATTTACTTTCCGCAATCTCATGAGGCTGATATTCGGCACTCTCGGCTCTGAGATCAAAGGACACCGCAAGAACGAAAAGCGTGAAGGGTTCACCGTCATACGCAATACCGTTATCGAGAATTTTTACTTCGATTTCGCCGTCAGCAACCCCTGCGAACCGCTGGAAACGAATCACCTGTATACTAATCAGTTCGCGGCTAAGCTCGAGGTCAAAGCGGGCGAGACGCGTAAGATGCGCATAGTGCTGAGCGCGGGGACAGGGAAAGATTTCAGTTACGTCGACGTGGCGGAGTGCTACGGTAATTTCGACGCGCACAAAGCGTCTGCCGAAAAATATATCGCGGAGCTTCCCTGCCCCGAAAGCTGCAAAGGGGACGCTTTCCTCGAAGCCTATTTCAAGAGCCTGTACAACTGCTCCCTGACCATGTATAAAGAGGTGGGCAGATTCCGCGGCTTCCTTGCGGGAATAGTTTATCAGTCGCCCGCAAGGACCTATTTCCGCGACGGGTACTGGACGGTACTCAGCGTGCTTCCCTACAGACCCGATCTCGTCAGGAACGAAATAATCACGCTCGCCACCGGTATCGACAAGGACGGCAAATGTCCTTCGGCTGTCAAATACAATTTCAAGAACTGGTGGGGCAACCACTACGACAGCCCGTCGTGCTTTGCCGCGATGCTTTACGATTACGTGCGCGCGTCAGGAGATACTTCGATACTCGACGAGCCGTGGCGCGGGGGGACGATACTCGACGCGGCGGTGAAAGTGGTTGATAAGCTGGCGGAGTACGCCGACGATACGGGACTTCTTTACAAAGGCGGCGAATATAACCGCAGAGACTGGTGCGACAACGTTTTCCGCAGCGGTTACTGCACATACGACGAAGCTTTCTATGCACGCGCGCTCAAGGCTTTAAGCGTCTTGCTCGAAGAGCGCGACAATGCCGCCGCCGAGGCGTACGCCGCAAAATACGAGAAAGTATGTAAAGCTATCAACGACATACTTTGGGATTCTAAACTCGGATATTACGTCAACTATAAAAACGAAACATTTACAGAGGACAACCTATCGATAGATACCGTGACGACGGTACTGTTCGGCATTGCGCCCGAGGACAGAGCGCGTTCCGTGCTGAAGAAAATGGAAAGTATGCTCGAAACGCGCAACAACAAAGATCAGAAAGCGGGCGATTTCGGAGTGCTGTCGGTATATCCTTTCTATAAAGACAACCGTTCGGTAGTGCTTAAATCGAGTCTGCCGTATTATTACCATAACGGCGGCGATTGGCCGTACTGGTCGGCAGCTTACGCGTATGCCAAACTCATGTACGGCATGGATTACATCTATCCGCTCACGCGTTGGTTCGAGTATAATATCGCCAAAAACAATTTCACTCCAGTGGAGTTTTACGCTCCGCCGCATGCCGACGGATCGCTGCTTCAGGCGTGGTCGAGCGTGGGCGCGTTCGTACTGAGTTATCCCGACGGACGCTTTTTCGGATAACTTACGGATAATTTAAGGTAAATATTACGCCCGATGCGCCTGCGAATATAACACGCGGGCGCATTTTCTTGCGCGCGCTCGCATATTTCTTAAATAAAGGTATTGCATAATTTGAACTTTTAATTTATAATTAAATCAATTATTACGCTCCGGAGAACGCAATGCGCAGATTTGCTCGTTCAGCTATCTTGATAATGGTCGTTTTGTGTGCCGTCGTCGCTTTTCTGACGGCTTGCAGCGGAAGTGATACGTCGGGTACGGCGAGCGACGTCACTTCGGTGCGTATCAATTCCTTCCCGTTCGCGTCTTCCGAAGTGTATTACGGCGACGACCTCGATCTCGAGGGAGCTACGTTGCTTGTCGTCAATAAGAAAGGGGAGTCTTCTGTAGTCGACATAACTTCCGACATGGTATCCGGTTACGATAAGCTTGCGATAGGTAAGCAGATCGTGATCGTTTCTTATGCGGGGTTTGACGTCAAAGTGGAGATCAACGTCGAGGCGCTCGCGGTGAGCCGTATCGACATAGCTACGCGTCCCGACGAGATAAGCGTTGTCCAGGGCGGCGAACTCAATCTCGCGGGCGTTACACTCAAAGTCACGTATCAGAACGGCAGGACCGTCACCGTGTCTCAGGTGACCGACGTCATGGTACGCGGCTACAGCCCCGACCTCGCGCCCGGCATCCACGACATTTTTATAGATTACGCCGGTTATTCCGTAGCGTTGGAGATCGAGGTGATCGCCAAGACCGTCATTTCGGTCAAGATAGTTTCCGAACCGTCTATCAACAGTTATTTCGTTAAGACCGCCGACGAGAACGAGGGCGCGCTCGACGCTACCGGACTCGTCATACAACGCAATTTCGATAACAACACTTCCGATACCCTGACTTATTCTGCGGACGACGAAGACTTCGTATTCGAGTACGATTTCACCAGAGCCAACGCTTATTCTCAGGTAGTCATGTATTACCGCGATTGCTACGCGTCTTTCACGGTCAAAGTAATGGAGCCTGTCTGCTCCAAGGTAACCATCACCAAGCAACCCGTGCCCGTAGGCGTACATCTCGATCCCGATCACGTTTCCGACCTTAATTCGCTTATACAAGGCGACAGGATAGACTGGGCGTCCGGTACCGCAACCGTCACTTATAACGACGGCACGGAAATAGTGGGGGTCAGTCTCGCGGATCTTGCGTTCAGCGCATTCATAGACAAATTCGATTCCAGCGGATATATAGAGGATAAAGAGAATTACGTTTTCAACGAAGTCGGTACGCACATCGTCTATCTGCGTTACGGCAACAACGAATTTTCTTCGGAGCTTTACGTTACCGTGGTCGCGCGGCAGGCGTACTCGATGATACTTGCCGACTCCAGGCTTCCCGAAGGCGGCACCGCGGAAGACGGTTCGGTCGTCCTCTCCGGCGAATTTATAGATGGAAGCAAATTCGATACCGGCTACCTCAGATACAACATCGTTTACGATAACAATACTTACGAATATCCCGTAGACGATATTTCTTCATGGGCTTCGGTGAATGTCGGCATGCTCGCGGACGATGCAGGCAATACGCTCACTCTTTCCGTAGCCAATACGGATGCCGACGGTTATCAGAGCGTATATTTCACGGTGGAAGGAGTCAAGAATTGCTTCCGCGTCAAAGTAGTGGCGAAAGTGGCTACCAAGCTCGAGATCACGCCGCCGTATAAAGATTATTATGCAATTTCGTCCGCTTTGGATCTTACAGGCTCCGCGCTGTATGCGGAATTCAACGACAAGACGGTCTCCAGGCTTTCGCCCATACCCGAAGAATACGTCGCTCTAAGCGTTAACGGCAACGAAACGACTTCGCTCAATACGACCGGCACGTACACCGCGACAGTAGAGTATTTCGGCATGTCCGCGTCGTTCGAATTCGAAGTGGTCAGGGCAGAAGACGCGGTTACTTCGGTCTATTTCGCCACGCTCAACGCAGACAGTATCTATTATTACGATACTTACGATTCGATCTTCACTTCCGGCATAATGCTTAAGGTAGCGAAAGGTGACGGTTCATTAAGCGATCTCGAACTTACCGAATCGCTCGTGGTTTCGTCGGATCCCGAAGCTACAGGCTATCAGGAGATACTTTTCCGATATATGGGCGCTACATTTACTCTCAAGGTAAACGTCGGCGGCAGATACGTCACTTCGATAGAGGTCACTCGCGCGCCCGTCAAGCAGGTCTATGTCATCGGCGAAGATACCGCTTTGGATATATCCGGCTTACAGATTACCAGACTGTTCAACGACAACAAGTACGGTCAGGTCGAAAATTTCGGTTCTGCATACTGGACATTCGACGGATACGATCTGACCGAGGAAGGCACTCAGACGGTCAATGTGACCTATAATATAGACGAGCGCACGTTCCGTACTTCGTTCGATATAATCGTTACCTCTTCGAGGATAGCTTCGATAACCTTTGCCGAAGACCAGAAAGGCATGACGCGAGTGGAAGTATCCGACGGGGAATTCAGGAACGTTCTTTACGTGACTTACCGTGGCGATTTAAATACCACTTACGAATATGTCAGCCTGGTAGACGGCATAGAGGTAAGAGAGATAGACACTCTCTACATCACAGTCAATTACGTAGACGGTACCGCGGAAAATATACCGCTTCGCGCTGCATACGTATCCTACGACAAGAACGTGATAGTCGATACCTCGGATGATCACTATATACAGACGGCGGAGATCGTTTTCGGCGGCAAGACCGCATATATGGACCTTTACGTGGTCAAACGCACGCTCGAGAGCATTAACGTTTATAAAATGCCCGATACGCTCATATATGCCGAAGGACAGCAGCTCCTTACCGACGGCGGTTACATACAACGCGTATACAGCGACGGTACTACGGACGTCATGCCTATGACGAGCGGACTCATTTCCGTAAGCGGCTACGATCCCGATCCCTTCGCAAACGTGCAGGGCGCTACAAGTAAGGTCCAGACGATAACCCTCACTTATTCCGGCAAGACCGCGGTCTATAATATTACATCTTACAGCAAACTCGAGACCAGACCGCAATGCAATAAGACCGTGTTCTCCTACGGCAAGACTTCGGATCCCATTATTACGTTCACGATGGAGATAGCGGGATTTACCGCTCCGGATACTTTCGTCGAATACTACGTAGATCGCGTATGGACTTCGGACACGCCAAAGTATCCCGGCAGCTATCCCATGCGTATAACGGTCATCGAAAACGAGTATTACAAAGCCAAAGTTTGGGAAGGCGACGATTTCACCTACACCGTCAACGTAGCTACGATAGTCATTACCGTACCCGGACTTACCAAGGAATACGGCGACGCCGATCCCGAACTCGTATACACGATAGAAGAAGGCGAGCTTGTTCCCGGAGACGAGATAGAGGTCGTATTGAGCCGCGTACCCGGCGAAGACGTCGGTACATACGCAATCACCGCAGCTCTTACCGATTCGGGGTTCAATCAGAACGCGCTGTATAAGCTTACGTATGACGCCGCCTCGCTGATAATCACGCCCAAGCAGGTAGGAGTCAGCCAATCCGGTAAGCCCATAAACGTGACTTTCGGCATGCCCGACAATTATCATGACGGAGTGATTCAATATACCGGAAGCGAGATACGCGCGATAAGCGCACAGTATAACGACGGAATAGGCAACGTCATAATAGACGCACGCGACATCGAGTATTACGTCTACGCGAACGGCGAATACGTACTTATGACGGAACTTCCGAAAGAAAAAGGCACTTACAAGGTCCGCATCTCGTCCAACTACGCCTTTGCAGAAGGCGCGGTGTACGAGATAGCCTTCGAGATCCGATAATCCAAAAATATACGCGGAATATCGGCGCAGAAACAATAATAATTTATCACCAAGAGGAGGTAATAACGATATGGACAACGAACAAAAGTACTCTATTTCCGTATGGGAAGAGCCAGAAAGAATTTATAAGGAGCTAGCCGAGCTTACTTCAAAACCTATATACGAAGTCAATCCCGACGAACTTAAACGTATCCTCGAGTATTTCGATACGAAATGCGCAGGATCGAAAAAAATAGCTACCGAAGCCAAAGACTACATTCCGGGCGGCGTTCAACATAACCTTGCGTTCAACTATCCCTTCCCGATAGCCATGGCAAGAGCCGAGGGCGCGTATATGTACGACGTCGACGGAAACAAGTACATAGACTTCCTTCAGGCCGGCGGCCCCACCATTCTCGGAAGCAACTATCCCGCTATCCGCGAAGAGGTCAAGAAGCTCCTCGACACCTGCGGACCCGTTACCGGATTGCTGCACGAGAGCGAACTCCTGCTTGCCAAAGAGATAAATAAGCATATGCCCGCAGTGGAAATGTTCCGTATGCTCGGCTCGGGTACCGAATCCGTCATGGCGGCTATCCGTATCGCAAGAATTCAGACAAAGAAAAAGAGAGTCATCAAAGTGGGCGGCGCATATCACGGTTGGTCGGATCAGATGGTATACGGTCTCAAGATACCCGGCACCCGTCAGTTCCTGGAGAGCCACGGCATACCCGGCACCTGCTATAAGCTTACCGACGAAGTCAAACCCGACTCGCTTGAGATGCTTGAGAAGATGCTCAAGCTCAACACGCTCCGCGGCGGCACTGCTGCAGTCATCGTCGAACCCGTAGGCGCGGAGAGCGGAACGCGTCCCGTGCATAAGAACTACAACGAAGAAGCCATGAAGCTCGCTCACAAATACGGCGCGCTGTTTATCTTCGACGAAGTTGTTACCGGATTCCGTCTCGGTCTCGGCGGCGCGCAGGGCTACTTCGGTATCGAACCCGACCTTACCGTATTCGGTAAGATCATCGCCGGCGGCTATCCCGCGGCAGGCGGCGTAGGCGGCAAGAAAGAGTATGCCGGACTTATGGCGGCAGGCGTTGCTACCGGCAAACATCGCGCGTACGTAGGCGGCACTCTCGCGGCTAACCCCTTAAGCTCTTATGCGGGATATCTCACGATCAAAGAGATCGAGAGAACGAACGCGTGCGTAAAAGCGGGACAGGCGGGCGACAGGCTTACCGCCGGTCTTAAGAAACTCTGCGCGAAGTACAATCTTCCTTACGTCGTGTACAATCAGGGCAGCATAGTCCACCTCGAGTGCACCGGCGCAATGAGTTTCGATTTCTCTTCCATGTGCATCGTAAAATCGTTGCTCGGCGTTCTCAAGAACAAGAGCATGATAATGGAGCGCAAGGTCGCTATGGAGCATATGGGCGCGGCTTATATGGCTAACGGCATAGTCACTCTTGCGGGAAGCAGACTTTACACTTCTCTTGCGGATACCGACGAGGTCATCGACGACGCTCTCGCCCGCTTCGACAAAGTGTTCGCCACCGTTAAGGCGACCGACAGGGGACTCGTTAAGTAATAGGAGACGTAGTTTGAATGTAGCGCGCTTGCGCGCGTGTACTTTATAACAATAATAATATATCGGCGCCTTCCGCGGATAGCCGCGGAAGGCGCGCGAGGTGGATCATGAAGGAAAAAATAATCAGTCAGATGCTCGATTTTTCCGGAGCGCTCGCTGCAAACGGCTTAGTCATTCCGGGAGATACGCTCAGCGTACGCTACGAGGATGGCATGTTCATTACTTCGCCAGACAAACCCATGGCGGATATGGAAGCCAAAGATATAGTTTTCGTCAGAAAGTCCGACGCCGCTACCGGGAACGAAGCGTTGCATTTGTCGATCTACGGCACGCGTCAGGACATTAACGCGGTGATCATCAATCACGCGCCGTTCTGCGTGGGTGTAGCCGCGAAGTGTAAGAAGCTTCCGGCTGCCCTTGACGATATGGCGCAGATCATCGGACCTACGGCGAAGGTAAGTCCGAGCGACGACACTCTTACCGTGTTGCGCACGTTGCGCGGACGTAACGCCTGCTTTATCCGTAACGGAGGCGTAGTCGCTACGGGCAGAACGCTGGACGAGGCGTTTACGGGCTCGATGGTGCTCGAGAAGGGCGCGCTTTGTTACGTAGGCTCCACCGTTATCGGCAAGTCCGTCAAAATAGGATTATTCGACGCATTGCTGATGAGGTTCGTCTACAAGACCAAATACAGCAAAAAAGACCAGACTGCCAAGCAGCAGGAACTGAAAGCATAAAGGTGGATCATGACCGAAGCAGAAATCAGACAAGCAGTCAAAGACGCGGGCGTTAAATTGCTCGAGAGCAATCTCGTGCAGGGCACCTGGGGCAATATCTCGATAAGGATCGACGACAAAAAAATGGTAGTGACTCCTTCGGGTATGGATTATATCCGCATGCGTCCGGAGGACACCGTGGTCGTGGATATAGAAACGCTCGAATATACGAGCGAAGTAAAGCCCACTTCGGAGAAGAAGATACACGCCGCTATCTACCGCGACAGACCGGAGATAGGGGCGGTGATACACTCGCATCCCTTATGGAGCTCCGCCGTCGCCGCGGCGCGCGTGGAGATGCCCGTCAAAGACGAGAGACATCGTAAACTCATAGGCGAGAGCGTACGTCCCGGCACGTACGGACTTCCCGGCACGAAAAAGCTGACCGAAGGAGCCGTCGAGGCGATGAAGGGACGCAACGCCTGCTTCCTCGCCAATCACGGTATAATCGCTTGCGCGCCTACCATAGACGAAGCATTCGAGGTATGTAAGGCCATGGAAGAGTGCAGCAAAAATTATATAGAGAGTTTCGTGAAAAAGGAACTCAACAAAGATAAAGTATCTGTGGAAGATATTTTTACGGTATTCTATAAAAAACTAAATTAATTTGACACCAAGGAGGCAGGAATGAGCGAAAAAACTACTTTTGCGCAGAAATTCGGCGCGTTTTCGCACAAACTGTTCGGCACTACGCCGAACGACGGCGACATCCAACCTAAAGAAGGTTGGAGCTACAGCATTGCCGGTATAGGTCAGAACTTTATCTGCACGGTCATCGGCAGCTATCTTACGGTGTTTATGACCGACGCGCTCGGATTCAACATCGATATGAACGTTGGCGCACTGCCCGGCGTTACTGCTGTGGCTATATTGATGCTCGTCGCAAGGCTATTCGACGCCTTCAACGACCCGATAATGGGCTCGATAGTGGACAGAACGCGTACGAAGTACGGCAAATGTCGTCCTTATCTCCTCTGGATGGCGATACCTATCGGTATCATGACCATATTGTGTTTCCTGCCCTGGTATCCCAAGAATACGGGCGGATTCATAGCTGTTTCGCTTATTTACGTGGTATGGAGCGTGGTCTATACGGTGGCGGACGTTCCGTATTGGGGACTTTCGACCACGATGACCAACAATACCACGAAGCGCGGTAATCTCCTCACTATAGCCCGTCTTTTCTGCACCGCCGGCGCAGGTATAGTTACGATATTCGTTCCTATAATCACCGACGCGGTGACCGCGAAATACAGGTATACCACGGCGGACGGCAAGAGCCTCGTGAACCCGCTGTTCGCCGCGGAGAACGCTCAGACGCTCCAATATACATACTTAATCATCGCTATAGTTCTCGTCATAATTTCTTTACCGCTTTTCTATATCGGTTTCAAGAATACCAAAGAGCGTTGCGGAACGATAGAGGACAATCAGAAGCTTCCTTCTTTCGGACACAATCTTAAACTTCTTTTCAAAAACAAAGAGCTTATGCTCATCGTTCTGTCGGGCATACTCGGCGGCGCGAGAATGGTCTATACTTATACCGGCGGTCTTTATTTCTGCAAATACGCGCTCGGTAACGAATCCGCATACGGACTCCTTACGATGCTCGTCGTCCCCGGCGGACTTATCGCCTCGGTGCTTTGCCCGTGGCTCACGAAGAAATTTACGAAGAAATGGTCGTTCATTGGTTCGCACATACTCGGTGCCGCGGCAATGCTCGTGATGTTCTTCATGTGGGACTTCGACAAAGGAGCGTTCGTCGGGACCAACGGAACAGCGGGACTCGTAGTGTGCGTTATCTGTATGTTGCTCATAGGTATCCCGCAGGGCATCTCCAACATAATGACCTACGCCATGATAGGCGACACCGTCGAATATCTCGAGTGGAAGACCGGCGAGCGTGCGGAAGGTATCTGCTTCGCGATGCAGACGCTCATCAATAAGATCGGTATGGCTATCGGCGCGTTCATCGGCGTTATGGCTTATTATATGAGCGGTATCAGTCCCTCCAACCCCGAAGGCTCGATGACCGATGACGGACTTAACAAGCTGTGGCTGATGCTCGTTCTTTCGGGCGTGTTAAGCTTCATCGCATGCGTGATCCCGATGTTCTTCTACACCATCACCGAGGATAAACAGAGATGGCTCGTAGCCGAGATCGAGAAGCGTAAAGCCGCTTCCGAAGCAGGCGAAACCGCCGTCGCGTCAGAAGAGCAATAATCTTAAAAATAACGGTTCCCGATAACCGTAGTTCGGTTATCGGGAACCCAAATACGATATAAAACATATTTGAACTGGTCAGGAGGATAATAGACTATGGCAAATAACAGAAACGCTAAGGACGCCCTTTACATCACTCCGGTAGGGACGGTCTCTTACGACGAGTACACCGGATTGCCTTACGACAAGGGCAGGCAACAGGACGTGACCAGCGTAGTATCCGGTTCCGGAAGAGGCGCGGAGATAGGCGTGGGAGCTTACAATACCGACGATCCGTTGTTTTTCCGCGTATCCGTAGTGGGACGGCCGGGCTGTACGGTATTCCCCACCGACGGCGCGAAAAGATATTACGTGCAATGTCTCCGTACCGCTCTCGGTTGCTATCCGATAGAGATAGAGAGCTATTCGATCGTGCATAACGGAGCGTTTTTCGTGATAGCTTCGTACGATCAGGCGCCCGTCAGTTACAGGAGATATTTCGATCTCGTAGGTTCGACATATGCCAAATATTTCAACGAGACGTTCGGCTATTCGGGATTTGTATTCCGCAGCAAGCTTTACGTAAGAAGGCTTAAAGAGGTCTCCGACGTCGCGGAAGAAATAGTCGCGGTAGATAAGCAACCTGTGGCAAGACACATGGCGAATGCGAAAACATACCTTTTCTGTTCGTCCGGCGAACCGGAAGCCACAGCTTTAACGTCTCGTTCGGCATTCTTGAGAAGTTTCGGTAACGGCGGCGTTTCGACGTTGAAGTCTTATTACCGCGACGCTTACGTAAATCGTGCAGGTATTGCCGATCTCATGAACGTAGGATTCCTCAACAGAGAAAAACTTGACGACGTTATCGAAAACACTCTCGTGGATTACGGTTGTTATACGAAAAAAGCCGTTCCGAACAATCTCATGCACCGTATCATCGCGCTCATTGCGGAAAATTCGGGCGCGCCGTTCGATAAGATATGTTCCAAGCTCGCTATCGGCAAGAAGATGAGAGAAGAGCTTCTGGTCAAAGTGATGGGAGAGCTTACCATAAGCCTCAAACACTCTTTCGACGCCGGTTACGAATTGCTTAACGCAAACGTAGCCGATAAAAGGGCTCTTGCGACGGACGTGACGATATATCTTTCGGACAGACTCGGTTATTCGGTCGATACGATATTCGGCATGCTGGGATTTGCGTATTGCGCGGTTATAGACGGTCAGTGCGTGTATTATAACGACGAGTTGCTCGTGAAGATCGTGCTTAAAATGGCGAAAACCCACAATATGTTCATTGAAGCGGCTATAGATAAACTGGGCATAATCAACACATTCGAGGATCCGAACAGGAAGGCTTATGTCGCCAAACTGTGCCGCTCCATGGATACCGCAGGCTGAGGCAGTCGCTCTCTACGGTTTAATTTAAGTAAAAAGGCGCGCGTGTGCGCGCTTTTTTAATGTAAAAAAATAATGAAATTTCCGTTTTAATCTTGTAAGGTCTATGTTCGTATGCTACAATGATTACATCTAAGTATATTAACGCGCGCGTAGCGCGTATTATAGAGGGTAACATGGGCAGAACGAGCAAAAGACTATTGGCTATTTTACTTGCGGGCGTATTGCTGCTGGCGGCATTGGCTCTGGCGGCCTGCGAAGATAAACGCGTCAATATCGACCATATCGAGATATATTCTTCTCCCAAGACGGAATATTACATCGGAGAATCACTCGACCTCACGGACGCAAAGATACTCGTCGCTTATAAGAACAATACGGACGAGCTGGTCGACATTACTCCCTCGATGATCTCGGATTACGATCCCAATACCCTCGGCGTTCAATACATCAAGGTTTATTATAACGGTCACAGCGCCACCGTTCGCGTAAACGTTAAGCGTTACGCCGTCGTTTCCGTGGAACTCGTCATACCCGGAGAGAATTTCGACTATATCGTCGAACAGAATCTCAGAACGAACGATTCATATCTCGTGCTCCATTACGCCAACTCTACCGAGGACCGTATTCCGATAACTCCCGCCATGTGTTCCGGATACGATCCCAACGTGATAGGACAGCAGACTATAACCGTGTCTTACGAGCAGGACGGCAACGTCTACAGCGGTACGTATAACGTCAACGTGGAAGACAAAGAGCTGATCGGCGTAGAAGTTACGATGAAGCCCACTCAGAACGTCTATTATATAGGCGACGATACTCTTGACCTCAGAGGAGGCGAGCTTTTCCTTAAATACAACAACGGCTATTCCGAAAGGCTGCCCATGGCGGACGAGGAAGGGGTCTTGGACGGTCTTAAAGTCGTTTGGGATAATACAGTGGTGGATTCCGATTCCGTGGTCACGGTAACGTACAGAGGCTTCACCGCGAAGTTCACTATAGACGTACAGAACAGAAACGTAGAATCCTACGAAATAGTAGGCGAAATACCGACGCAGATGCAGAATCTGCCGCTCGATCTCGAAGGCGTGGACATAATAATCAATTACACCAACGGGGAGACCGAGACCGTGCCTATGTCGGGTGACAGAGTGGAAGTCAGAGGTTACGACAATTCCGCCCCCGGTACTCAGGAACTCGTACTCGCTTTCCTGTACGGCGGCGTCGAACTCGAATTCAAATCTTCTGTCACAGTTACGGTGGAAGCGCGCAAAGCCGTCGGTCTCGAGATCGCGGAACCCGCGCCCGTTATATATCAGGATACCGAATTCGACATTACCGATTGGAAATACCGCCTCGTATACAATAACGGCGAACGCGGCGAAGAGACGTCGCTCACGCCCACTTTGGTCAAGTGGGAAAACAACGTGCAGATCACTTCTTATCCCGTACCCGGGACTCAGCAGTGGTATATCCATTACGACGACGGCGTCGAGCTTACATACAGCTTCACGGTTGTGGCACTCGAGGTTGTGGACATAGTTTTCCACGGAGCGGAGAACGTTATAGCATATTACGGCGGCGAGGCTGAAGTCGACGACGTAAGGATGAGCGTCACGTACAATAGCGGTAATGTGGTAGACGACGTACCTCTCGATGCCGATGCCGTCGTTTTCGATAATACGAAGATGGGCAATCAGCTTGCCACCGTCGTTTATACCGACAAGTATGAAGAAGGCTTCGAAACGCCGCTTTACGTTACGGTCATCAAAAAGATCGTCTCTGTCGAAATCGGCGGCGACTACAAGACCGACTATCATATCAACGAGGAATTCGACGCGACCGGAATGGTACTTTACGTGACCTATGAATCGAACGGCGGAACTGAAGCGGATATGGTCAGCGAATCCGACGAAGATTTCTACGACAACTGGTCTTTCATGAGCGAAGAAGAGGGCGGCTCTCTTACGTTTGTCACCGTGGGAGAACAGAATATTAGACTGATCAACGCGGGTCTCTCTTTCGATGTGACCTTCAAGGTCAATGTCAGCAACGATTTCATCTCGTTAATAGGACTTTATCGTGAAAACGACGGCGCTTACGTTCCCGTAAGCAGCGGAATTTCCACGATGACCGTAGTGCAGGGCAATAACATCGATCTCGACGGATATTATATCTTAGTCGAATTCGAGGGAGACAGCCGCTATATCCCCGTTACCGCGGATATGACGGACTATAATCCGCGTAATACCGCTCTCGGCGACAGGAAAGTGGTAGTGGCGTTCGGCGACGGCGAAGGCAACGTCTACGGCGAATGCGAATTCGTCGTTACCGTGGTCGGCAAGAGCGCGCTCGGTATAGAAATAGCCGTTCTGCCCGACAAACTCGTTTACGTAGCGGGCAACTTTTCCGAAGCGCTCGATCTCACCGGTATAGTCGTCAGACTCGTGTACGATAACGGGACTTACGAAGTAGTGGACAATTCGTCGCTTACGTATTCCGGATTCGAGAATACCGAGGAGGGAGAGCAGACCATTACAGTCAATTATTTCGGCGATACGATCCACACCGCAACTTTCACGATCGACGTGCTGGGCGCGAAACCGTCTTCCATATCCTGGGTATCCGATACCATACCCGCAGCGGATCTCACGCAGGGATCGGTATTCGATTTCGACACCGTTTACGTTCCCAACGATTCCGGAAGCTACATTACTTCTCTGAGTTTGCGCAACGTCGTCATCAAATACGATAACGGCGATTCCGATATAGTCACGCTCGGCGAAATACGCGAAGCTTTCACCGTCACCGACTACAATCCCACATCGGCGGGGAAACAATACGTGACGCTCAATTACGTCAACGGAACTTTCCTTAAAGTGGAGGTAAACGTGCTGGTCCGCACGCTTGCGTCGATAGAGCTTGTCAACAGTGTGGGAACGGACGATTTCAGAGTGATCCAGGGCGCGCCGATAGATCTGACCGATCTCAAACTCGTCCTTACTTTCGACGACGGCGCCGAATCCGTCATACCTGTCGAAGCTAATTATCTCAATTACGACGCGGCGCTCAATCCGGGCGGGTATAACGCTAACGATACCACTACGGGCATGCGTTCCGTCACGGTGAGATACCTTTACGGATCAGAAGCGGAAGCCAAAACTTGTACGGTCACCTTCAATGTATTGGAGAAGAGCCTCGTAAGCGTAGAGATATACGATATTCCCAAGCAGAAATATATCGAGAACGAAGCGTTCGATCAGAGCGTGGGTTCCGTGATACTCTATTATGATAACGGAGAAAGCGAGATAAGGTATCTGTCCACGGCTTCGGTGAACATACCTACGTCCTCTTTCAACATCGATATATCCAATTTCGACAATTCCGAATTCAGCGGTCTCGTCAGCAAGACGCAACGTATAACCGTTACCTGCGAATATAACGGGATACGTAAGTCGACCGGATTCAATATTTATATGCGCGACCGCAGGAGCGCCGAGGTAAGATTCGACGCGGATAACGCTTACTCGGTGACATACGGAACGCCTTCCGACATAAAGCTCGCGTTGTACGGATACGAGTCTTACGACAGCGAGTCTGCCGACGTGGCTTTCGATCCCTCGGAATATAAAGTAGAATACATACCCGAGAGCATATGGACTACGGTGGTAAGGGAAGACGGCGTCGACTATACCGTAGTGCCGATCTACGCAGGAACATACCGCATAGTGGTTACTTACGCGGGCGATACCGTCCATAACGCTTTCCTCGACGATTCGCGCACGCTCACTATCGATAAAAAGGCTATATATCTCGGTTTCGTACCGGGCAGCATGGTTTACGGCGCCGACGTCCCCGATATTTTGGTGATATTCAGAGAGCAGGGCGGAGTCGTTGCGGATCCCTTCGACGCTTTCGCTTACGAAGACGATTTCGAGTCCGACGCGTTCAATTCCGAAGCCGGCACGTACATGACAGTATATCTTGCGGATAAAGACGGCAACAGATATACGTATGCAGACGGAAGACATGTCGCGCTCACCATGTTTGACGTTATTTATACCGACTCCTACGGCGCGACGATCACCGTTTCGGAAAGAAGCAATGCAGGTCGTTATACGATCCGCTATAATACTCCGATAGTTTCCGCAAACTACGAGATCACTTACGATGTGGCGGAATTCAACATAACTCAACGTCGTATCGTAGTCAATCCTCAGGACACGTCGTTCACTTACGGCTTCCAACCGCCGGTGATACCTTACACCACGTCCCCCGTGGACGGCGTAGCCGACTCCGGCATCTGCAACGGAGACATACTCCTCGGCGCGCTTTCGAGAGAGAACAGCACCGATAATTCCGTCGGTACTTATCTCATCACTCTCGGTACTCTCCAGGGACTGAACCCCAACTATTTATTTGAGATGAAAGGAGCTGCGTATGTCACCATCAAGGCGCGCGACATTTACGTCAAAGTAGACAGCTCCGTTAAAGTTTACGGCGAAGAATTCAATACGCCTGCGTTCAGATTCTACGGAGACGCGGCGTGCGAGGACGAGTCAAATGCTTTCGCCGCAGGCGACAACGCACAGTCCATAGGCGAATTCGTGCTTGACGGAGCGATCGACAAATATACCGCGGCGGGTCAATATACTATAGGCGCCAAATTGGTCGAGGGTACCGAAGGCGTATCATATAATAACTACAAGGTACACGTGGTCAAGGGTACCGTAGAGATCACTCGTCGTCCCGTCCAGATCACCGCTGAAGCCGCCTTTAAGTATTATGGGGATCCCGATCCCGTGATAAGGTATACCGCAAGCGCGATTTCAGGCAATCCGGCAAGCGGACTCGTTACCGATCCAGAGGGCGTTGCGGATACGCTCGAAGGCAGTCTCTCCCGTATTTCCGGCGAGGATTGCGGCGAGTACAACGTCACGGCGGGCACTTTGGCTGAAGAAGCCGATTACGAAATAATTCTTGTTTCGCAGAAGTTCACCGTCAAGCCTAAAGAGCTTATACCGGTATTCACCGAAGCGGAGCTGACCAAAGTGTACGACGGCAAAGCGCCCTCGCTGACCGCAGCGGTCGTTTATTATAAAACCGCAGACGGATCGCTGGCGCAGGCCGACGACGATGAGCTTGGCGTATTCAACGGAGTACTCGCATATACGTTCACGAACGCAAGCAAGAACGCCGGTACTTACGCGGTAAGCGTCTCTTCCAAGAACATCAACTATTCCGCTTATTTCGAGGAGGGCGCGTCTTACTCGTATACGATAGCGAAACGTAAATTCTCCGTAACGCGCGCGGATTACTCCGATCTTCCCGACGGTATGGAATACAAAGGCTCCGCCTACACCATAACGGCGGAAGTAAGCAGCGAATATCTGCAGCCCGTCTATAATGCCGACGGCATTACCCAGGCGACGGACGAGAATAACAATCCGTTATTCGACGAAGTTACGCTCGTGCTTTCGATCATGAACGTAACAGACGCGGGAACGTATACCGTCAGCGTTACCAACGTACTCAACCAGAACTATGAGATCGACGGGAACGAAGTCGTCGAGTTTACCGTGCTGCCCAAGAAAGTTTATATCGAGATACTGTGCGATTCAGAGGAATTCCCGGATACTCTCGAGTACGAATTCAACAATCAGGCGGCTTATATAATGGCTACCGATTACGTACTCAAAGATTCTGCGGGCGGCTCTCTCGGATTGAGCGAAGTACCTCAATTCTCCCTCGGCATTACTCTGAACGGCGTGGAAGTCGTCGCTCGCGACGTCCGTTACGACGATAACGGAGAGATCGCCGATTACGATATTTCCGTCGTCAGCACGGCAGTCAACGACAATTACGGCTTCGAGATGCTCCGTGACTATAAATTCAGGATAGTCCCCAAAGCCGTGAGCGTCACCGTTTACGACAGGTATCTGCAGAAGACTTACGACGGCAACGCGCCCGTTATCGGCGCAGGTATGTTCTCGTTGTCGCAGACAGGCATAGATCAGAACTCCATTTCGTTCTCTTTTGAGAGAGAGGAGAATGACGGCAGAGACAATACCAGCGTCGGCAATTATTCCGTGAGCGTTACGTGCCTCGACCGCAACTATACCGTATCGCTGTACGCAAGTTACGTTTACACGATAAACGTGGCCAATATAAGCGTTTCGTTACAGGCTTCCGCATTGTCCAAGATATACGACGGCAACGGATATTCGTTCACGTATTCCAACCTCAATCTCGGCTCGTATGTCGGAAGCGCGCCGGTAATACGTAACTTCTCGATACCCGACGTGCCTTTTGCCGACGGCAGAAAGAACGCCTACGAACAATTTCTTATCGATTTTGCCGCTTTGTCCGCGGCTTTGGATGAGCTGACGAGCAATTATTCGTCGGTGGACTTCAACGAGACCGCGTCCGCAAGGACTTATCTCCAGAAGACAGCCGACTCCGCCGAGTCGTTCAACAGCGCGATCTCCGCGTATTCGTATATTTTGCAGCAGAACTCTTATGACTCGATGCGCGCGGCTACGGCTACGATAATCACCGAGATCACGGCTGCATATAATTCGCTGGTGCAGAGCGAGACCGACAACGCGCGTACGCATTATTCCAATTGCGCGGCACATATTAGTCAGCTCGTTACGGTCTTCGCCGGAGAATCCAGTTATATCGCGTTCGTCTTTACGGGTGACGGCAACGGCCTGACCGTAAATGCGGGCACGTATACTTACGAAGTATTTGCCAACGACTTCAACCGGCAGTTCAATATGCTCGGAGATTCGAGGACGGTCACCGTCAACTCCCGCACATTGCAGATCTTCGTCGATAACGTTACTATAAGTTACGGTACCACTATCGGCTCCATACCTTTCCGTATCAAAGATCCGCGTAGCGGCGAATTTATCGAATCCGGACTCAATGTGAAAGGCGTGCCCGCGTCCGACGGTATGCTTCCCGGAGCCAAAGTCGGCTCATACACGATAACTACCGAAGGAATGTATATCGCGCTGGAGGGAAGCTCCGAAGCGGATCCGAACTATAATCTCACGGTAGGGCAGTTAGGTTCGTTCATCGTGGATCGCGCAAAGATCTCTGTCCTTCTCGACGACGTTAGCGGAGGCAATTTCGTCTACGGCACGCAGATAAGAAAGAGCGGTTTGCCGGGAGGTTACTCG
Source organism: uncultured Clostridia bacterium (assembly GCA_944349735.1). GTDB lineage: Bacteria > Bacillota > Clostridia > Christensenellales > DTU072 > Stercoripulliclostridium_A. The sequence goes on from CALVNM010000011.1 coordinate 39,234, forward strand.
TACATCAATATCGATAACGTCACCGAGGGCTCCGATCTCGGAAAACTCGCTTTGCAGAACGGCAAGGGCGATAATTTCGAAGAAAAGAAACTTGATTATTTCGGAAGACTTCAGGGAGACGACGACATAGGCATAATCGTTTCCGATTACGTGATATTCTATTGCTACATAAACGGCGTGAGCGGTACCGAGATATTCGATACTACCGAAACTCCTGCCGGTCAATACATACTTACCGCCGAGGGTTTCACGACCACCGGTAACAACTATACCGTCCAGGTCATTCCTTCCACGCTGACGATAGCGAAAGCAGTACTGAACGTTTCCGTGGGTACTTCCGGAAATATCGAGAAGATATACGGCGAAGAGGGAGTAACATTCAACTACCAGGGATTCCAAAACAACGATTACGCCGGTAACGTTTACGTCATCGGCGAAGACGGCAGCGCCACAACGCTCAGCAATATGAAATGGGATTACAGCTTAGTGACGGAAGGCGCGGACGATCCCATGAGCGCCGCCACAGTGGTCACCGGTACGCCCGTGGCGATACGCCTTCTCGAGGGCGAGAACATTCTCGAAAATTACACGATGAACTTCAACGTCGACATCAATATACTGGTCACCAAAGCCACCCTGACGTTGAACGTAAGAGCCGAGAGCGGTTCGATCACCGGCATAACGGCGCCTTACAGAGGAGTACCTACTCCGGGAAGTTATTACTACACGTATGAGGGCTTGAAGAACGGAGAGACGGCAGAATCGCTCGGGATTGATATAGGCGGTCAATACGCTCCCAAGCTTTATACCAAGAACGGCAACGCGTATTATACCGCAGGCACGCATTATTTCGGTATAGACAATATGGATGTCTCGGCTGCGACCGCGAATCTAGCCAATTATAAACTTACCGTGGCTCAGTTCAGCTATACTGTCACTCCGCTCAGTATCAAAGTGACTCTCGACACGACGGGGTTCGCTACGTTGCGCTATTATGACGAGTCGCTTAAGGACAGGATATATAAACTTTCGCCTTATATTTCGGAAATACATTACAGCGTTGAGACGGTTACTTCTTCAAGCGGTAGCGAAACGAAGATAGAAATCCCGTCTTCGGTAAGCATTATAAGCGGACAGTACGGAATGAGCGAATTCAGGATCGAGATAGACTATCCCGAGAACGGTAACGTAGAACGACTCAGCACAGAGGAGATCGACGAGCTTCTCTCCAAGATAGCGAAGTTCAGTTCGTCCGTAGGCAGCGGCGTTATCGATGACAGTAACGGAGTCAGACACGAGTATTACCGCTACGACGAGATGTACAGGCATTCGCTTACGTTGGGGGACGTGGACGCGGCGACCAATACCGCGATATGCAGTCTCAGCGGCATGTCTGTGTCCGATATAAACTTCAAGTTCGAGTATGCGCCGTTCAGCGTGACCGTGTACGACTCGCTAGCGCAGCTTCTCGTAAGTATGGAAGAAAAGTTGCTCGATACCGATCTGTCGCTTACCGACGAGGAGATATACGAGCTTATCAGAGTCGTTGCACTCGATAACGAGCTTAACGACATCTTCAACGGCACGGGTAACGCGAACAGTGAGGGCGTATCCGTTATAAGCGGACAAATTCCCAACGTTACAGGAGTGACCGAGATACTGCGTCTCGCGTACAACTTGAGTTATGAGCTCGGAGATAAGATTACCGACAGCAAGTATCTAACTTACAAGTATATAAACGCGAGCGGGCAGGAAGCTTCGATCAAAGCTACGGACGCGAGAACGCTTACTTATAACAGCGACAGCGTATACGGCGACGTGCCGATCAGATTCTACGATACGAGTACCGTCACCTATGCGGACGAAGATCTCGCTTTGAAGAAAGACGGCGCGACCGATTACGCGATAGGCTCGCTCGATTTGTCCGTAAACGGCACAAGTTATCTTGCGAGCGATAAGCACAATTTCGACAGAGGTACTATACAGTTCCGCGTGTTGCCCGCAGGCGTCGCGCAGAATTCCGTAGTACGTATCGTACTTAACGGCGATTACGCGACGGATAAGTATCTCTATATTGAATTCGCTTACGGCGATTACAATAAACTTACCGTAGGCTACAGCGGCGGGTACGAATACGTTTACGAACTCGCTTACGGGTCCGTATTCGACGGTAAGTCGCACGAGGTAAAATTCCGGCTCGACACCGAATACCTTACGCTTGTTATCGCCGTGGACGGAAAAGTCGGCGCGATATACGATCTGCGTTCGCTGTCGCTGCCGGGCAATGCCCAGGCGCTCGCTTACGGCGAACGAGGCACGCTCTCTTCGGATTCCGATTACGGCGCGTATGTCGTGGCTTCGGCGTTTGCCATACGCAGGATCGAATGTTATGCTCAGGGATTGTACGATAAGAGCGGAACGTTCATTTCGCTTAAGGAAAATTCCGATGCGGTGATCATTACCACCAATCTTAACGATTACTTCACCACGACGGTGCAACTCGCGTCCTTCTTCGGGCTGCCCGCACAATTGCCGGCGGGATACGAAGCGTTGTTCTTCGTGAACGGCGGCTCGACCACTTATGCGTGGGGCGCCAGCGTTCCTCTCGTGAGGGGCAGACACAAGGTGGAACTTGCGCTCTATTACACCAATGAGTCGGGTACCAAGTATCTCGTAGATTACGACATGCTCATCGTGACCATCGATAAAGCTAAGCAGAGCGGTACTGTCGTGCTTAATAAAGAGGACGGCTCAGAACCCGTTATTTACAGCGACGGCAGCGTTCTCGATCTCTATACAGTCGACAGTAATTACTCCGGTAACACGATAGACAAGTCTCTCGTACGTACGGACGGCACGATGTCCGGTCAGATAATGGCTGTCGGACACGAGGATACCGAGAATAAGTATACTTATACCGTATTCGATCTCGTAAGGACGGCTGTGGTTAAGGACGGCGTGGCGGTATATCCCGGGGGAACGGGAAGGATAGATTACTATCTCTTAAGCGACGGCGCCGAAGTAGACGCGGGCGGCGTGAATATCTTCCTGCGCTTCAACGTCATACAGGCAAAAGACGAAGTATGCGGTTCAGGTACATATGATTATACCGTTACGGTCGAATTGCATTACGAGGTCTATTCCAAGACAGGCGTCGTTTACCTCGACAATCTCGAATATACCGGTAACGAAAATCCGCCTACGTTCGCCGTCAATGCCTACAGAGACAGGAATATATCCTCTTACGGTACTAATAATTACGCCGTAGCGGTGACCCGCGTAGGCGCAGGCACCGAGACTTACGTGTTTGCGGACGAGAAGGGCGATATGGACGCATTCATTCTTAACGGTTTCTACGCAGTCGACGCTCCGAGAATGGTGTTCCATACGTTGTCTCTCGAAGAGAGACTTCCCGAAGCCGCGCGCGATTATCTCGTAATAAACGGCAGCGAGAGTAAATGGGTAGCCAACCGCGAGAGCGGCGTAGAGATAGCTCAAGGCTCAACCGTGACCGTAAACGACGGCTTCGATCTTCCCAAGGCGCATGCCGGCGATACTCAGACCTGGGTATATGCTTCCGAAGCCAACTCCGGCGAACTCAAATTCAGGTTCAACGAGAGCGTATGGGAGACTTCCGAGGTTATAGACGAGATAGCCGACAGGGGAGCGTATCTTCGCTTCGATATAGAGACAAATACCTTCTATTTCGGCTTCCACTACGGCAGCGTGTATTCTCTCGAACAGGAATGGACTCCGCAAACAGCCTGGAGCGCAGGCGACAAGCACAAACTTACGCTCGCGCTGAATACCGATTTCGACAGCTATCCGCCTAAAAATACCACTGCGGAAGTATTCCACGACGGAGTAGCGCTTACGGCATCCGGCGGCGATAATATCTATTATCAGGAGATAACCGTGACTTACGACGGAGAAACACACGTATTCTATCTCCCGCAGTTCGGCGACATGGGATTGTGGAAACAAGCCGACGGAAGCGTATACGGCACCGAGAACAAGTATTCCGTTATAACGGACATTAACACTACGCCTACATTCCTCGCGCTGTACAGATACTCGCGCCTCGAGACGGGAGTAGACATCACGCTCTACGGAGTATCCGGCTCGTACGGAGCGGACAACGGTCTTACCGACGGCTACGTCACGGAACAGCCCGAAATATAAAGGGAGCGACCGCAAGCCTCACCCGGCATGCGGAGGGATAAGCAAAGGAGCCTCGTTTTTCAGAGGCTCCTTTCTTTTACCGGCAGCGCCGTATTAGTTAAGTAGAATAAATTAGCTACGGGATCAAGGAAAAGGTTGGCTGCGCAAATTACCGAAGTAAGAATATGGAAGGGCGCTATATGCTATCGTGTACGGGAAAACAGAGGAGAAGGGCTGCATATTGCGGGCTTTCGAGTGCGAAAACGAGGGAGTTTACAATGACGTAAATGACCGAATGTCGGATATGAAAAAAGGGCGCTATATGTATTCGGGTGCGGGAAAACCGAGGAGAAGGGTGTAGAGAGAGTTCTTTCGAATAGGAAGGCGAGGGAGTTTACAATGACGTAAATGACCGAAGCCTGAATATGAAAAAAGGGCGCTATATGCACCCTTATACTCGGTTTTGGTACCTCCATGGGGAATCGAACCCCAGATTCCGCCGTGAGAGGGCGACGTCTTAACCGCTTGACCATGGAGGCTTATTTCAGCTTGA
>CALVNM010000012.1 GCA_944349735.1 uncultured Clostridia bacterium
GGTAGCCGCAACCTAAAGAAATTTTATAGTAAATAATTGCGTTAGGCGCTTGCGCGCACGGATTTATTATATTAAATTATAATATATCGGTTGAATTTCCGAGCTGTCGCGTATTATGCGCGCAGGAGGTATAGATATGAGTAAGAAAGTCATAAAAAAGTTTTCCGCTTTTACCATTATCCTCGTCGTCATACTTGCTTCGTTGTGCATTTTCACGCTCTATCAGAGTTCCGTGAACGCCGTTCTCCTCGACGCTTTCGACAAAATTGATATACCCGATACCCTCTTATCCTCCTCCCTCGACCAGGTAGACGTTGCGGAAGCTGCGGATACTGCTCTCGATATAAATAATTTCGGTGAAAAGAATGCCGCGATTTTAGTAACGCGCGATACTTATTCTGCTAGAAACGGTACGGTTACAAGATCCGCAGGAACCGTGACTTTAAGTTCCAGACTGCAAAACGCTACCTTTAGCTCCAATGTTATTACACTACACGCTTCGGCATATATCAAATATTGCGGCGGTGGACGTAAGCAAGAAATATCTATAGGAGAGATCTCGGGTACAACAGATAAAGACAAAACCACATTAAGCGGCTCCATGTTTTGGAACAATTATAGTAGCGGATATGCCGCAAATTACACTATGCGTTGCAGATTTAAGATCGACACAGACGCTGAAATCAATGATTATAAGGTTTGGTTAACAACGTCCGACTCTACAGCTCCGTCGATAGCCGGCAATTCTGCCAGCGGATCATATACCGCCGCAAACTCCATCGAAATTACGGACTCCTCTGCCGGAATCTATGAAATCGCATATGTATACACCGATCTGGGCGGCAATAAGGTTTCCGACACGATCACGTATACAGACGAACGGACGACAACAGTAGATTTTGGTTTTCCAAAAGGACAGGGAAAATACGAGATTACCGCGGAGGATAACGTAGGCAATAGTTCTTCTTCTAAGACTATCTACTATTTCTCCCCGACGATCGAAGTCGTTGACGAAGGTCACGGCACAGTAGAGGCATCGGGTATAACCGGTCTTACTAAAGGGAACAAATATACGATAAGCGCTGCTGCCACGCTCGGAAACGGCTATTATTTCACCGGTTGGGAAGGCTCGGGTGCGCTCGCGGGAAAAACTTTGGGCATCGGATCTTACGATTCTGACAGCGGAAAATGGAAAAATGAGATTACCGTCGAGTATCTCGCCGGAACGCATACGTGGACTGCGCGATACGCCAAAATGACAATTACCATTCCGATAAACCAAACTTACGACGGCTCGACTCACGGAGTAAGCGTAGAAGGATTCGAAGGAGATGACAAAATAGCCATAGTTTATTCCGGAAAGACTGATGCCGGAACATCTTGGGCGGATATTCCTCTATATGCAGGTTCTTACGAGGCTACGGTAACTCTTAAGTCCTCCGGTAACCCTATAGGAAGGGGGACTGCCTCTTATACTATAGAGAAGCAAACTCTTTCCATGATACCCACGTTCTCCAGAAAAGACAAACCATACGACGGTAAGACATCGTTCAATTATTTCGAAAGCTGGAGTTACTACCCCGACAATTCCAATTCCCTGGCAAAAAATACCGACAAGCTTGCCTTCACCAATAACTCCGACGTCAAATTTTATTTCGACAACGCAAACGTAGGAACCGGAAAAACGATCAATACCAACGCCTCGAGCGCCAACGTTACTATTACTTCCACGGCGGGTTCTTATGCCGACGACAGAGCGGCTTCGTATGTTTTCGGGTTGTCTTCTACAAAAGCTACCGCCGCCGTTACGGCGAAATCGGTCACCGTGTCCATTGCCTACAACGGTACCGTAGACGGCAAACCGGGTAAAATTTACGACGCGACTACGTCTGCCGACGTCAATATAACGATCACGGGACTTGTAAAAGGCGAAACGTGCGCTATAGGAAGTAAAACGAGTACGGATCATCTGTGGCTGAGTATAGGCGAAGCCTCGTTCGACGTTGACGCTCCCGGAAGCCGTACAGTCACTCTGACAGGCATACGGCTTAACGACGGTACCGGCGGAAAAGCGACAAACTATACCCTTACCAACGCGATCGACACAACCGGCGATTATAAAGCGACCTGCACGGCTACGATAGCGAAGCGACCGGTAAGGATAATCATTACCGAAGTGTCCGAAAAAACTTACGACGGTACAGCTGCCGCTTCCGTTAAGGTAGCGTTCGACCCGGATGAGGGACTTTGCGCGGGAGACGAATCCATGGTCACCATAGTGAACGGGACCGCTTCGTTCGACAGCGCAGAGGCCGGCGCGCGCAAGGTATCGCTCAGCGGCTATTCTCTCGGCGGGGCAAAAAGCGTCTGCTACGACCTCATCGGACTCGACGATGTAAGCGCCGACGGCACCGTCAAGCAAAAAGAACTTACCGTAACGTTTACATACGGCGGTAAGACATACGACGGCACGAAGGCTGTCGATACAAACGATTTCACCTTCGCTTACGAGGGGCTTGTGAAGGGCGACAAAGTCACCGCTTCCTGCACGGCGGTTTTCAACGATCCGAACGCCGGCAGCCGTACGGTCAACGCAACCGACATAACCATCAGCGGAAGCAAGAATTACGTCCTTACGTCCACGACATACACCTTAGGCAACGTAACGATCTTGCCCAAATCCGTAGAAGGCAGCATTTCTTCCGCAGACATCGCCGCTCATCCTTATGACGGTTATTCCTACAAGCCCGCTCCCAAAATTACTGACACCGTCATCGGTACGGTGCTCGACGCCGGCACGGACTATACCCTCGAATACAGCTCCGACACGATAAATGCCGGCAAATGCACTCTCACGGTCAAGGGTACCGGCAATTACAAAGACTCAACTTCTTTCGATTATTATATAGTACAGGCCTCGCTTAAACTCGGCGCGAGCGATATTTCCATAACTTACGGCGAGACGCTTACCGCGTCAAATATAACCGGTACTTCCGCTTACAACGCCAATCGCGCGGACAACGACCCTCTCGCGGTCAACGGCACCTGGAGCATAGTGACCGCTTATGCATACAATACTTCTCTTGCGGAGCAAGGCTACAGCAACATCCCTCTCGTTTCCGCTTCCGGCGATCTTACTCTGCGTTTCGTTCCGTCAGACTCCCAGAACTATATAACGGACGATACTTCCGTGACCGACATCACGGTCACGCTTACCGTAACGAAACGCAATCTCACCGTCACCGCCGCGGCGCAAAAAACCACATACGGCGCATTGCCCGCATTCAACGCGTCGCAGTATACGACCTCGGTCGAAGGAACTTTGCATTTCAACCTCTCCCAGGATACTACTTTCAACGGAAGCCTCAAATGTGAAGTCGCGTATCTCAGCCCCGTAGGCAAATACCCTATCACTTCCACTTTCGCTTCCCCCAATTACGAAATAACTTACGTAGGCGCGGACTTTACGGTGGAGAAACGTGCCGTTACGGTCATACCCGACAAAAATCAAAGTAAATACTACGGCGACGACGATCCCGCGGAATTTACCTATACTCTTCAAATCAACGGCACTGCCGCCGAAGGCTTCGTGCCTTCCGTTAACGGAGCGCTTGAACGCACCGCAGGCGAAACTGCCGATATGCTGTATCCCTATCGACTCGGCACCGTTACGGCGGACGCCAACCCCAATTATTCGATCACGCTGCAGTCCGAGACCTTCTCCATAGTTCGCAGACCCGTTACGGTCACCGCTTCTTCGCATACCGTTTATTTCGGCGAGGACATAGGCTCTATAATCCTTACATATACAGTGACCGATATGGACGGCAAAACGGTGATCAACCAAGGCTCCTCCGTTACCGTAGGCGGTCTCACCGACACGTTCAACGTTTCGGTCATACGCACCGCTCAAGGGAATACCGCGGAGACTTCCGCGATAACAGCGGGTATCTACGACACTTATATACCTACAAAGCCGAGCGACGCGTCCGGAAATTATACCATAACCGCCGTACGCGGCTCTTTCGTGATAGCGCCTCGTCCCGTTACGATAACTCCGAGAACGGGACTCTATAAGACGTACGGCGCGACCGATTCCGCCATCTCCTACGATCTCACATTCTCTGCGGGCGCAGAAGGGCTTACCGGCACTCCGCAAGTCAGCGGATACCCGCTGAACGGTTCGCTTACGCGCGAAAAAGGAGAAAGTGCGGGAGAATATCTTATTCTTCAAGGCGGTCTGACCGACGAGAACAATCCCAACTATTCGATCACTTTCGTCGAAAACGTGATATTCACGATAAACCGTAAATCGGTTACCGTAAATCCCGACTACGTGGTCATCGACTTCGGCGATCGGCTGCCCGAAATAAGTTCACTTACCTATACCGTTACCGGTCTCGTAGGCGACGACAAACTTATCGGAGGGCTCGTTTTCGCCGATAACGTATACGATACATCCCCCGTTTCGGTAGGCAAGTACGACATACTTCCCGACGAAACGCTCTCGGATCCCGATGCGAATCCCGACTACAATATTACCGTTATAGGCACGTCACGCTTCGAAGTATGCGCTCTTACCGCTTACATCGACGCTACCGGAAACACGATCGTTTTCGGCGAGTCCTCCTTTACCCTCTCGTATACCGCCAAAGACCGTAAAGGCAACGTGATAGATCGCTCGGTATTCACAGGAAAACTCGACTTGCTCTACACAATGCCCGTAGACGATATACTGCCCGCGGGACGCTATGCCATAACTCCCGGCTCTCTCTCGAGCGAAAATTACATCGTCGTTCTCAATACGGATGCGGAAGGCAATCCTCCCTACCTCGAAGTATTACCCAAGCGCGTCACGGTAACGAGCGCCGACGTGTCGCAGGTCTACGGCGAAGAAGAGCGTACGGCTATAGAGATCGTATCCGTCGACGGATTGGTAGAGCCTTACGGACTTGTAGCTTCCGGTAAGCTCGACGCGGAATATCCTGCGCGCGAAGCGGTAGGTCAATACCGCATCACGCTCGGCAATCTCGAGGACGTGAATCCCAATTACGATTTCGTATTCGACAAAGACTATTATTATACGATAACCCCGCGCCCCATCGTCATCGTGCCGAGTCAGAACGCTACATCGGTCTACGGTAACGCCGACGCGAATATCACTTATACCACCCATTATAAAGGGGACCCCGACAAAGCCGGTCTTATCGGCACGGATACGTTGGGCGGCAAGCTCTCGAGAGAGCAGCCAACCGTCTCCGATGCGGGAAGTTACCGCGTCAAACTCGGCACCGTAAACAATCCTTCCGTAGCGGGGTATAACGCCAATTATACCGTAGAACTCGATACCGCGCTCGCATATTACACCATTACGCGCCGTCCCGTGACGGTAACCGCCGTAGCGCAATCCAAAATATTCGGAGAAGCGGAACGCGTTCTTACCGTAACGTATTCTCTCGGCGGTCTTGCCGGCGGCGACACGGCTCTCAAAGGTACCGCCTCACGCGCCGAAGGCATAACCCCCGGCACATATGCCATCACGCAAGGCACGATAACCAACGACGAAAATCCCAATTACGACATAACCTTCGTAGGCGCCAATTACGTGATTGCCGCCCGTCCCGTGGTTTACTACGCGCTCAACGCCTCCAAAGGCTACGGTGAAGCCGATCCCGATTCCTATGAATATTACGCATACGGCGGCACAGGTACCGACGGCAAAGCCTTCGTCACAGATTACGAGCCCGACGTCATAGTTACGCGCGCCGCAGGCTATGCGCCCGATCAGTACGCTTATTCCTACTCCGTCGCAGGCAAATTCGCCGAATACTACGTATTCACGTTCAAATACGATACCTATTTCACTATCGAAAGAGGTCAAGCCGTCGTATCAGTAAAAGAAGCCGTCGACTCGGACGGAGACGGCATATTGGAGATCTACCGTACTTATAGCGGGGAGTCCTATAAACTCGAAACGGAGCTGTTAAAAGGCGAAGAAGATGAAGATCTCGTGACCGCCATCCGTATCAATAACGTCGTTACGGATACTTATACATCCGCCGGCGAATATACCGCCGTCGTTTCCGTAGCCGGAAGCTCCTACTACGCGGGAACTTCGGTAACCGTACGCATAACCGTAGCCCCGTATGGTCTCGGCACGCTCGAGCCCGAAGCAGTGCTCGGCGCCGATAACGTCGCCAAGGTCTACGGCGACGACGATCCCTCGTTCACGGCTACCGTCGCGGGACTTGCCAAAGAGACCGTCACTGTAACGTTCGTTCGCGCTGAAGGTAATGACGCAGGCGATCACCTCTTCTCTTCCGTCGCCCTCGACAACGCGAACTATACCGCCGACGTTGCCGACGAAAGTTACTTCGTCATCACCGAACGCATTCTGTCCGTCACTCCCGAAACCTTCTCCAAGCTGTACGGCGTGACCGATACCGACCTTATCCAAACGGTGATCTCCGATGTATTCGGCGAGAGCTTCGAAGTGGTGTTCGGCAGAGAAAAGGGCGAAAATGCAGGCTATTACGACATCACGTCGGTCTCGATAACAGACGCTGAGTTCGACCGCAATTACGATGTCAACCTCGCCGAAGGCGCGGGCGCCGATAAATTCGTGATCTACAAGAGATCCGCTACCGTATATGCCGATCCGTTGACGCGCGTATTCGACGCGACCGACGGGGACGTGACGCTTACCTATGCCACGGAAGGCTTCCTTTATGACGACGCCGACGCTCTCGTAGGCGCGCTCGGTATAGCGGATCACGCGACGCTTCCCGTTGAAGCGGGCACTTACGCGATAGTCGCGGCTACCGCCTTCACGCACGCTAACTATACCGTGACCTACGTGGGAGCGGAATACGTCATACAACGCGCCCCGGTATCAGTTATCGCCTATAACGTAACTTACGAATACGGCGAGACTATAGCCCCCTTCACCTACTTCGTCGAAGGCACCGTCTACGACGAATACCCTCTCGAAGGCGCTCTCGGCACACTCGCCTCGGTCAACGTGGGCAGCCACGAAATCCCGCAAGGCACCCTCGACAACGAACACAACCCCAATTACGATATAACCTATAAAGCGGGCATATGCACCGTCACGGTGATACGCGTGACCGTCACCCCCGTACCGCTTACCGAGCAAGTCTACGGCGACGCTCCCGTACGTATCGTCTATACGATCGAAGGTAACGTCGTTCCCGAGGACGTGGACGAGAACGGTATGTTCTTACGCGGCGCACTTGCTTCAGAATCCTATAATGCCGGCGAACATGCCGTCACCGCAGGTACCGTTATCACGGAAAACCCCGATTACGACATCACTTTCAACGGCGAAGGAGCGGTATATAGAGTGCTTAGAAGAAGCGTTATCGTCACAGCCGACGAAGTGAGCGTATATTACGGCGACGACGAAGCAGCTCTTACCTTCACAGTGTCGGGCGTAGTCGAAGGCGAAACCCTGAAAGGCGCGCTTACGCGTACTATAGGGAAGTACAGCGGCTCCTATCTTATCTCGGCAGGCACCCTCGCCAATCACAATAATCCCAACTACGACATAACTTTCGTAGCGGCTAATTACGTTATTCTTCCCAGACCGGTTACCGTACTTATCTTAGATCAGAGCGTAGAGTTCTCCGCTACCGGCGATACCGCTTTCGACGCCTCCGCTTATTCGGTGGTCGACGGTAACGTGATAGAAGGAGACGACCTCGGTATCGTATTAACCAGGGAAACCGGTTCCGCGATGGGATTCTACGAAATAAGCGGATCTTATACCGACAAGAATTACGACGTCACATTCGTTAACGGTGTATACGAGATACGCAAATACTCCAGCGTGATAGAATATACCGCAAACGTTTCGTTCATCTATAACGGCACGGCATATGCTATAGACGCTATCTGCTCGAGCGGAGCGGAGATCGTCGTTTCCTACGAAGTCGACGGCGTGACGAGCAACGTCAACTCTTTCGTGAACGCCGGTAAATATACCGTCACCGTCTCGGCTCCCGAGACTGCGCATTATTACGCGCCCGAAAGCGTCATCGTATCCATAACCATACTGCAAGACGCTCTGTATGCCGAGGAAGGCGGTATCGACATCAGAATAGACAACGAAGAAGGATTCGATCCCGATCTCAGCGTACAAATGGATACCCTGCCGAAAGACGATCAGGGCATCAATTCCGTTATCTCTTCGTCCGAATCAATAGTACGCGCATATAACGTGCAGGTCGTAGACGGCAACGGCGAGCTCACCACGGGCATAAACAATCCGTCGATCTCCGTGAAGGTCCCCACCGCTCTCAGAGACAACGACACCGTTAAAGTGATCGTCAAGGAAAACGGCAACTATTCCGTAAGACTGCTGGAGGTACGAGAGGACTACGTCACGATAGATAACGCCGCGGAGGTTACCACGATAGCGTTCATCAGCGAAGCCGAAAGCGATTATCTCATATATATCCTCATCGGCTGCGCCGCGCTCATAATTATCGTTTCCACGATAGTGTTCATGTTCCGCAAGAGAGCGTAAGCGGGTTTATAATACGGCACATCGGTTAACTTATATTTTACGGGCTTTTCAGCCCGTAATTTTTTTGCATTTTACATTACGCGCGTGTTATAATCTGTGCTGATATATTCAGGAATATTCGGGAGGAATAAAATGAAAAAAATTCTCAAAGCGGAAATGTGGGATAAAATGCAATATCTGTTCCGCAAATATTACGATCGTACGATGCATTCCGTCTATTTTTACGACGGCACGATAGACGAAAAAACACTCGTCGAAGTTTATTCGGCGATAATAGCGAAAATACCCGTACTGCACTCCACCTTCCACAACAATTTCATGCGCCCCTACTGGACGGTAAACGACGACTATACGTCGGACGATTATTTCGAGCTTGTGGAAACCGACGACGTATGGGGATACCTCGACAAATTCCTCGGTACGGAAATATGCGCTCAGGGCAAAGTACAGCTGCGCGTAAGACTTATCCGCTCCGGAGGAAAAGACGTACTGGCAACATTGTGCAATCACATGTGCTTCGACGGACCGGATCTCAAATACTTCAATTCCAAGGTAGCCGAAACTTACACGGAATACAAAAAAAGCGGTAAACTCGCGCCCGAGATAAAGTCGGGTACGAGAAGCGCCGAGCAAGTATATTCCATGATGAACGAGGAAGACTACAAGCACGCCAAATCGTTATACAAGAACGTCTCGACAGTCGAGAACAAACACACTTTCCCGTTCGCCGAAAACGACGGAACGGAGCGTTCGCGCCTCGTATTGCGCAAGCTGGACAAAGCCTCTTTCCTCGCCATGAAAGCACGCGGCAAAGCGCAGGGCGCAACGATCAACGACATCATACTCGCGGCGTACTTCCGCGCCCTCTTCAAAGTGACCGAGGCGGATTCTCCGCTTACCGTACCTTGCATGTACGACCTGCGTAAATATATAGGCGGCTCCACGGCAGGCCTTACCAACCTTATCGGATTCATGCCCTGCACGCTTTCCGCCGATTACGGCAAGGATATGGAAGAGACCGTCGAAAAGGTCAAGGAAGCCTTGCTTCCCGCCAAGAACGACAGATTTACGGGGCTATACTCTCTTCCCCTTCTCAAGCTTGCCTATACGGTATTCCCGCATTGCATAAGCGAGATAGCTATAGGCTTGGGCTACACCAATCCTTATATAGGGATGTCGAATATAGGCATAGTCAAACCCGAAGAATGCGCCTTTTGCGGAATGCTTCCCGTAGACGCCTTCTATTCGGGAGCGATCAAGTTCAAACCGTATATGCAGCTTGCGTTCACCACGTTCATGAACGAGATAACCTTCACGATCGGCATACGCGGCAACGACAAGGACGCAAAGATATTCTACGATTTCTTGGGCGACGTGATCGCCGAGATCAAAGCGTACGCGGACTCCCCTCTTACCGTGCGCTGAACGCACGGCGAAAGCGCGGGAGAAAGGCGAAACAAATTTCCGACCGAAACAACAAATCGCGCAATCCTTACGCAAAACCCGCCCGATATTAGGGCGGGTATATTTATATCCCGTAAAGTATTACGTCTCATATAAATAAATATAAAATAAGATATATTATATATCCGTATAATAAAGATTAACACAATAGCGCATTCTGCGCCCCACCAATAAGGCTAAAATACTTATCCTAATATTGACAACAGTATATAGCGCATTCTGCGCCCGTCCGGGCAGGCGGGCGCAACCGAGAGCGCGCGTAGGTATTTTGCGCGCATTTATTCTACCATATAAAAAATGCCGAAGCGAGACGCCTGCTCGTATTCTTACATACGGTATTGCGTGCCGCTTCGGCTTTAATATTTAGTTTGTGCGCGGTTAGCTAATTTATCGGTTTGGTCGTTTAGGAACGTATGACAGCGATTTCAGATGATTTTTGTGCAAGACGAGAGCGAAACGCCGAAAGCGCTGTATACCATACGCGCCGAGGCGAGGAATTCGGTTTCGCCGAATATTGCGCAAAAGGCGCTGAAAGAGCGTGTGTATTTTGCGCGTATATATTAACCTCATAAAAAAAACCGAAGCGGGACGTTAGCTCGTATTCTTACATACGGTATTGCGTGCCGCTTCGGTATTTTAATTATTTATTCACGCGCAAAATACTTACTCCAATTCGAATGCGCCTGTATACAGCTTGTAATAGGTTCCTTTCAGCGCGAGCAACTCGTCGTGCGTGCCGCGTTCGATTATCCTGCCGTGATCGAGAACGAGTATCATATCGGAATTGCGTACCGTGCTGAGTCTGTGCGCTATTACGAATACCGTCCTGCCTTTCATGAGGTTATCCATTCCGCGTTGGACGATAGCCTCGGTACGCGTGTCTATCGAACTTGTAGCCTCGTCGAGTATCATCACGGGCGGATCTTCGAGCGCCGCTCTCGCTATGGATATGAGCTGCCTCTGTCCCTGCGAAAGCTCGGAGCCGTTGTTCGTAAGCATAGTATCGTAACCTTTAGGCAGGCGCGTGATGAAGTCATGCGCTCCCGCGAGTTTCGCCGCCGCTTCCAGCTCTTCCTGCGTCGCGTCCAGCTTACCGTAACGGATATTGTCCGCGACGGTGCCGGTGAAGAGGTTGATGTCCTGAAGCACCATTCCGAGAGAACGCCTCAAATCGGCTTTCTTTATCTTGTTTACGTTGATGCCGTCGTAACGTATCTTACCGTCCTGTATGTCGTAGAAGCGGTTGATAAGATTGGTGATCGTCGTCTTGCCCGCGCCGGTAGCTCCCACGAAAGCTATCTTTTCACCCGATTTCGCGTTTATGCTGACGTCGTGCAGGACTATCTTGTCCGAAGTGTAGCCGAAATCCACCTCGAACATCTCTATGTTGCCTTTAAGCTCCACATATGTGGTGGTATCGGTAGCTTTATGATAATGCTTCCACGCCCATTGTCCCGTGCGCTCAGCGCTTTCCGTTAGCGTTCCGTCGGGATTCTTGACGACGTTGACAAGCATGACGTATCCGTTATCCGCTTCCGGCTCTTCGTCCAGAAGCTCGAAAATTCTTCCAGCACCCGCAAGTCCCATGGCTACCATATTGACCTGCATCGAGGTCTGCCCTATCATCATTGCCATCTGACGGGCTATGCTCAAGAAGTAAACGATAACGCCGATACTTATGACGTTTATGCCCTGAAGCCCTACGTTCATAGCTTTGTACAGCAGGAGCAATCCGCCGAACACTGCCAGTAAAACGTACATTATGTTGCCTATATTGTTAAGTATGGGCATCAGAATGTTGCCGTATCGGTTGGCGCGCGAAGAATCCGAATACAGTTTGTCGTTCAGTTCCACGAATTTGGCTTTGCCTTCTTCCTCGTGGTTGAACACTTTGACGACCTTCTGTCCGTTGACCATTTCTTCGATATAGCCTTCGGCAGCTGCAAGCGAACGCTGCTGACTCATCATATATTTTGCGGAGCCACCTCCCACCACTTTGACAATAAAGAACATGACGCAGATGATCACTATCACGAGAAGCGTCATCCACAGACTGTAGTATATCATCATCACGAATATCGCCACCAGGCTTATAAGGCTCTGGAATATCTGCGGGAGGCTCTGCCCTATCATCTGACGGAGCGCGTCGGTATCGTTGGTATACGTGGACATTATGTCGCCGTGAGCATGCGTATCGAAATATTTGATGGGAAGCGATTCCATCTTATGGAACATATCCACGCGGAAGCGCTTGAGCGTGCCCTGAGTGATTATCGCGCCCAGTCTGGTGTACAGGAAAGACGCGATAACGCCTACCACGTATATCGACCCCATGGTCACGAGGATCTTGATAAGATCTTTCGCCACCGCATCCATTCCGTTCTGAATGCCCGGGACGATACAATCGTCGATAAGTTCCTGCAAATAAGTATTGGCTATAACGCCCGATATAGAGCTTGCCACTATACACAGCGCAACTATTATCCAATACGCCTTGTAACCCGAAAAGACGTATTTGATCAAACGGGGAACGGTGCCTTTCCTGATTTTCGGCATCGCCTGCATTCCTTTCTGCATCATAGGACCTCTAGGCATTTTCCTCTTCCTCCTTTCCGCCGGACTGCGTCTCGTATACTTCGCGGTAGATCTCGGAAGTTTTCATCAGTTCTTCGTGGGTACCTCTGTCGACTATCTTACCGCCGCTCATTACGAGGATAAGATCCGCGTCTTCCACGGAAACCACGCGTTGCGCTATTATTATCTTGGTCGTGTCGGGGATCTCCTCGCGCATAGCCTTACGGATAAGCGCGTCGGTCTTCGTATCCACCGCCGACGTGGAGTCGTCGAGAATAAGTATCTTGGGCTTCTTGAGAAGAGCGCGCGCTATACAAAGACGCTGCTTCTGTCCGCCCGACACGTTAGTGCCGCCCTGCTCGATGAAGGTATCGTACTTGTCGGGCATCTCCTCGATAAACTCGTGCGCCTGCGCCAGTTTACAAACGCGCTCGATCTCCTCGTCGGTAGCGTACTTATTGCCCCAGCGGAGATTCTCTTTGATCGTGCCCGCAAACAATACGTTCTTCTGCAACACCACGGATACCGCGTCTCTGAGCGCCGCGAGATCGTATTCCTTCACGTTCCTGTCGCCCACGAGCAATTCGCCTTCGGACACGTCGTACAGCCTCGGTATAAGCTGTATAAGCGTCGATTTAGACGAACCGGTGCCACCGATGATTCCTACCGTCATACCCGATTTTATCTCGAGATTTATGTCCTCGAGCGCGTTGCGCTCCGCTTTCTCGGAATAACGGAAATTTACGTCTCGGAAGGATATGTCGCCGTTCGGGACTTCTTTTACGCCGTTTTCGGGAGAAACGAGAGTAGGCTTACGGTTCAGCACCTCGGTGATACGTTTGGCTGATTCGATCGACATCGTTATCATTACCATTATCATTGAGAGCATCATCATCGACGCCATTATCTGCGTGGCGTATCCTATCAATGCCGAAAGCTGTCCGGTGGTAAGTTCGCTCTCCTTGGTATCGATAATGAGAGTCGATCCGTATGCCGCGACTATCATTATCACCGTGTATATCATAAACATCATGATAGGATTGTTGAGAGCAAGTATTTTTTCGGCGTAAGTAAAATCGCTTCTTACCCTCTCGACCGCTTCTCCGAATTTTTCCTTCTCGTAATCCTCTCTCACGAACGCTTTTACCACGCGGATACCGCGCACGTTTTCCTGCACGGAATTGTTCAAAGCGTCGTAACGCTTGAAGATCTTACGGAAGAAAGGCATTACCTTAAGTACGATGATGGCGAGCGCGCCGCCGAGCACGGGTACCGCCGCAAGGAATATAAGCGCTATTTTCCAGTTGATGCTGAAACTCATCGCAAACGCGAAAACGAGCATGAGCGGCGTCCTTATCGCGCCGCGTATTATCATCTGGTAAGCGTTCTGAAGGTTGGTGACGTCGGTAGTCATACGCGTCACGAGCGACGAAGCCGAGAAATCGTCTATTTCGCGGAAAGAAAACTCCTGAAGCGCGAAATACATATCCTGTCTCAGGTTTTTCGCAAGCCCCGTGGACGCTATAGCGGCGTACTTACCGCCGAGGATACCGCATACGAGCGATATTACCGCCATTGCCACGAGTATGAGTCCGTACTTTAGTATAGGTTCCATACCCTTGTCGAAATTGTCGATAAGTATCGCCATTATCATCGGGATGACCGTCTCCATAACGACTTCGACCACGATGAATGCCGGAGTAAGTATCGACGGTAGTTTATATTCTCTGACGCTTTTTCCGATAGTTTTAATTACCATCCGATTTACCTCCTTTAGAATATATGTTACTTAGGTTTTCTTTAATCTTATCCATTACCGTAAACAGCGCATCCGCTTCTTCTTGAGAAATGTCCCGGAACATCGCGCTTTCGAGCTGTTCAAGATCGGCTACTATACGGTTGTGACTCTCTACGGCTTTGGGCGTAAGCGAAATCTTCTTGAGGCGTGCGTCTCGTTCAACCGCTTCGCGCGTGATATACCCTTTGCGCTCCATACTGTCGAGCGTAGCGGTGACGGTAGAGCGCGCTATGTCGAATTCCGCTTCTATATCCTTCTGGAATATCTCTTTGCCGGCGTTTTTCATAAGAAAACCGATGAGCATCCCCTGTCCGGGCGTAACGCGAGGATCCTTGCCCTTTCTGTACTTGGCAAGCACCTTATGGAGCATATTGTCGACTTCGCGCATGTCGCGCAGAAATTTACGTGCCATTGTCTTTCCTCCGGAAAAACCCAGATTGTTAGTACGCTAACAATTATATGCCGCAAATATTGACGTGTCAACTTTTTTACATACGAATTTAAGTTTTTCCTGTTTGACGAAACCGGCTCCCGCGACGTGTCGCAAAAGCCGGTTCTGAAATATAAAATCTCACTTTAAGGTAACTTTATTGAATTATACGGCAGCCTTTTTTACTGTTTCTTCCATCTTAGCTTCTGGCTCCTGGCTGCGAGTATCTCGTCGGGACGAGAGATCGGAGCGGAATGCGGAGCTTTTTTGAGAGTCTCCGGAGTTTCCTTGGCTTCCGCATATATCTCGCGCAATACCGCTATCGCCTCATCGAGAGTCGCCTTATCCTCTGTCTCGGTAGGTTCGAACATCAGAGCTTCGTGTACGATAGCGGGGAAGTACATCGTCGGCGGATGCATGCCGCGGTCTATCATAGCTTTGGCTATGTCCATCGCCGTCACTCCCGTCTCCTCTTTCAGCTTCTCGACGGACGCAACGAACTCATGCATGCAACATCTTCCTTCCTCGGTCGAATAGAGATCGGAGATATTGGACTTGAGGTAGTTGGCGTTAAGCACCGCGCCTTCGGCGCTGCGACGTATGCCTTCCGCTCCGAGCGTAAGTATATAGGCGTAAGCCTTGAGGTACACGAGGAAATTACCGTAAAAAGAACTGACTTTTCCTATGCTGTCTTCGGAATACGCAAAGGCGTATTTGCCGTCATCTTTCCTTACGACGCGGGGATCGGGAAGATATTTTTCGAGCGCGGCTTTACAGCCTACCGGACCCGAGCCGGGTCCGCCGCCGCCGTGCGGCGTCGAAAATGTTTTGTGAAGGTTGAGATGCACGACGTCGAAGCCCATGTCTCCCGGACGGACTATGCCCATCACCGCGTTGAGATTGGCGCCGTCGTAATACAGCAATCCGCCTGCGGAATGAACTATTTCCGCTATCTCCTCGATATTTTTCTCGAAAAGTCCGAGCGTGGTCGGGTTAGTGAGCATAAGAGCAGCCGTATCCGCGCCCGCCGCCGCTCTCAGCGCGTCGAGATCGACGCCTTTGTCACGATCTGAAGGTATATTGATTACTTCGAATCCCGCCATCGCCGCACTCGCCGGATTGGTGCCGTGAGCGCTGTCGGGGACGATTATTTTTTTGCGCGCGAAATCTCCTCTGCCCTTGTGATACGCGTTTATGATACTTAGTCCGGTGTACTCGCCGTGCGCTCCCGCCGCGGGCTGTAAGGTCACGGCGTCCATACCGGTTATTTCCTTGAGAGCTTCGCCGAGCGAGTAGATCACCTCGAGCGCGCCTTGCACCGATTTTTCGGGCGCGAGCGGATGAATGTCGGTAAAACCGGAAAGCGCGGCGATCTCTTCGTCAAGCTTGGGATTATATTTCATCGTGCAGGAGCCGAGAGGATAGAAACCGTTGTCCACGCCGAAAGCCTCGCGCGACAGCGCCGTATAATGGCGCACGAGCGTCACTTCGGGGATCTCGGGGAAATCGAGTTCCTGTCTCACGGCGCACTTGAGCGTATATGTCGGAACGTCGGGTCTCCTTATCGTAGCGGCGCGCGCGCCGCGAGAGGATCTTTCGAAAATAAGTTTATCCGCTTTCATATCGCGCCTCCGATAAGCTCCGCGGCTTCGTCTATCTCGTCTTTGGAATTAAGCTCCGTAAAGCACCAGAGTATCGCGTCGTCGTCGAGCTTGAGCCCGCCGAGAATGTCGCGCTTGTCCAAGGCGTCCAGTATAGCGTCCGCTTTCCCGGGGGAAACGGTCACAAATTCATGGAAAAATTCGCCGTCATAGCGTAGTTTAAGTCCCGCTTCCGTGAACTTTTTCGCCGCGTAATGGGCGTACGACACGCATGCCGAAGCCACTTCGCGCATGCCCTCTTTACCCATGGCTCCCATATAAACCGCAGCCGTCAGCGCGCACAAAGCCTCGTTGGAACAGATATTGGACGACGCTCTCTCGCGCTTGATATGCTGCTCGCGCGGCTGCAACGTAAGCACGTACGCCTTACGCATGTCCCTGTCGACGGTCTCGCCCACTATCCTTCCGGGTATCTTGCGGACGTCCTTGTCTTTACATGCGAGAAATCCGAGATACGGTCCTCCGAACGCAAGACTCATACCCAAAGGCTGTCCTTCGCCCACGGCTATGTCTGCGCCGCATTCGGCGGGAGCAGCGAGCAGCCCGAGAGCTATGGGGTTACAGCCTACTATGAATTTCGCTCCTTTGGCGTGCGCCTCCGAACCGATAGCGCTCAGATCTTCGATCAGTCCGTAATAATTGGGCTGTTCGACGTAAACCGATGCCGAGTCCTCCCCGAGAGCCGAACGCAACGCGCCGAGATCGGTCACGCCGTTTAGGTCGGGCAGCACGACGAGTTCCATACCCTTGGCGGAAAGATACGTCTTCATCACCTTGAGCGTATCGGGACGCACGTTGCCGGACGCGATCACTTTGATGCGGTTGCGTTCACAGGTCATGAGCGCGGCTTCCGCCGCGGCGGTCGCGCCGTTATACAGACTTGCGTTAGACACGTCCATACCGGTGAGAAGCGCGATATAAGTCTGATATTCGTACATGGCGCGTAATATCCCTTGCGACATCTCGGCCTGATACGGGGTATACGCCGTGACGAATTCCGAACGCGAAACCATCGCCTTCACCACGCTCGGAATATAATGGCGGTACGCGCCCGCTCCGCGCATACAACTACGGTAAACGCGGTTAGTCGAAGCGATACCCGCCAATTTCTCTGCGACTTCCTGTTGAGAAAGTCCGCCGGGAAGTCCGAGCGACTTTACTTTCAGTTTCTCGGGAACGTCCTTAAAAAGTTCGCTTACGTTACTCACTCCGATCGAAACGAGCATATCCGCGCGTTCCCGATCCGTTACCGGAATATAATCGGACATCTCAAAGCCCCGCCTTATAAGTATCTTCGTCGATAAGTCCCTCGGGAATACCGTCAATCTCCAGTTCGCATATCCAAGCCGCCATGGCGTCCTCGTTGATAAGCTCGGGCGCGTCCTCGAGCGCGGTATTTACGGCGGTCACTACGCCGCTGACGGGAGAATATATCTCCGAAGCCGCTTTTACGGATTCCACTTCGCACAGCCTTTCGCCCGCGTTGGCGCGGGCGCCGACTTCGGGAAGTTCCACGTAAACCACGTCTCCGAGTTCGCCTGCCGCGTAATCCGTGATGCCTACTTTCGCCGTGTTGCCGTTAACGTCCGCCCATTCGTGCGACTTCGAAAAATAAAGACTCATACTGCACCTCTTTATAAATTATTTACGGGAATACCCGCTGTTTACCGTTTATAAGTCTCGGACTTGTAGAAAGGTATCTGCGTGCGCCCGAGCCTAAGACGCCTGCCGCGCACCTCGGCAAAAAGCTCGGCGTCGGCATACTCCGCGCGCACCCGGAGCATCGCAACGGCGTAGCCGAGCGTGGGAGCCATCGTTCCCGAGGTAGCTATGCCGGCCTCTTCGCCGGAGGATGTGAATATGGGAGTATTCTCTCTCACTATACCCCTGTCGAGTACTTTCGCACCGATACGCACGTATTGCGGAGGACGGCTGAGCAACGCCGATTTTCCGATAAAGTCCTCTTTGGTATATTTCACGGCGAAATCCAGTCCCGCTTCGCTCGCGGGATACTCCGCTCTTAGCTCGTGTCCGTAGAGGGGCATGCCTGCTTCCGTTCTGAGGGTATCGCGCGCGCCGAGACCCGCGGGCATCATACCGAAAGGCGCGCCCGCTTCGAGAAGGCGGCGGTATAACATGACCGCGTCGACGGGAGCGCAGTACAGCTCAAAACCGTCTTCTCCCGTGTAGCCTGTACGCGATACGAGCGCTTTAACGCCTCCCACGTCGACATTCTCCCTGAACGAATAGTATTTACGCGGTATTTCTTCCTCGTTCGTCAGCGATGACAATATCTCCTCCGCTCTCGGTCCCTGTAACGCAAGTTGTGCGATCTCACGGGAAACATCTTTCAATTCCGCCTCGAAGTCGTCGAGATTCGCGCTCATCCACTCGAAATCTTTATCCTTATTCGCGGCGTTCACCACTATCAGGAAATCTTCGTTCCCTTTTTTATAGACAAGCACGTCGTCCACCACCCCGCCGCCTGGATAGCACATCAGCGAGTAACGGACCCTGCCCGCGTCCATTACCGTAAAATCGTTGGTCAGTACGTAATTCAGGGCTTTGAGAGCGTCTTTCCCGGTAAGGGTAAATTCGCCCATGTGAGAAACGTCGAAAAGGCCCGCCGCTCCGCGTACGGCATTATGTTCCGCTATTATACCCTGCGGATAGCGTACGGGCAACTCGTAGCCTGCAAAATCCACCATAACGCCGCCCAGGGCGACATGTTCTGAGTAAAGCGGTGTGCGTTCGGCCATAGGGATCCTCCGTCAAGACGATATTATTGTGTTATAATTCGATTATACAGCCTCACGCGCGGGTAATCAATAGAGAAACGCTCTTTCCGCGCATTTAATTTTCTCCCCGAACGCGTAGGTTTATCCTTTCACGACGTTTACCTCGCGCATCAGTTTGTCGAAGTCTCCGTCCGAAATGTAAGCCGTGAGATACTCCGCGAGCAAGCGGAAATTCCTGTCGAATATCTCTTTTTCTCCCGCGGGGATATGCGAGAGAACGTAATCTTTGAGTTCGTCTCCGCTCCTTCCTATACCTACGCGGATACGCTTGAAGCGATCGGTGCCGACGCGTTCGACTATGTTGCGCATACCGTTATGCGTGCCGGCGGAGCCGAACGCCCGCGCGCGCAAAGTGAAGCGCTCGAGATCGACGTCGTCGTATATCACTATAAGGTTCTCCGGCGTTGCTTTATACTTAGCGAGCAGGCTTTTGACCGCCTCTCCGCTCAGATTCATGTAAGTCATGGGCTTGGCAAGCACGATTTTCTCGTTGTTGCGCGAAAAAGTAGAAGTAAGCGCGTTACATTCCGCCTTCTTCACGCTTTTATTGAGGCTCGCAGCAAGCGCGTCTATCGCTTTGAAACCCATATTGTGATAAGTGTCCGCATACTCCGCGGTGGGATTGCCGAGTCCTACGATGATAAGCATAAGCTACCTCTTAAGCCTTTTTCCTTTGAAGTATTCGCTGAGTAAGGCGGCGCATTCCGAGCGCATTATACCGCCTTCCACGGGGAAGCGGTGATTGAACCTCACGTCTGCCGGCAGATTATAGAGCGACCCGCAGCAACCGGCTTTGGGATCCTCAGCGCCGAAATACAGTTTCCCTATTCTTGAATTTATTAGTGCGCCGGTACACATTGCGCAAGGCTCGAGAGTGACGTACACTTCGCAGTCTTCGAGCCACCAGTTGCCGAGCTTTGCGGCGGCTGATTCTATCGCCTCTATCTCGGCGTGCCTTACGGCGCAGTCGGAGGCCTCCTTCCTGTTGTGGGCGCGCGCTATCACCTCGCCGTCTTTGACGATCACCGCGCCTACGGGGACTTCGTCCTCCGCGGCAGCCGATTTCGCTTCTTCGAGCGCGATAGTCATGTAGCGTATTCTTTCGTCCACGGTTCACCGCCTTATGTCTTGCGACTCATTTATTTATCTTTACGCGTCGGGTAAACGCCGTACAACTCTTCCGCTATGGCGGAATATATGCCGAGTATACCGGCATGCCGAGCGACCAGAGTATCCAGTTCGCTTAAAGGGTACGGATGCTCGAAGCGGTCTTCTCCCACTTCCACGGTAAGCCCGAGCCTGCCGGTAGTAAGCGTCCAGTAATCTTTAAGCCCGCCTGCCGAACGCGGCGTTTTCTTCAGCTTATATCCGAGAGCGCGCGCAACGCGTAATGCTTCCTTCTTGTATCGCGCGTCTTTACGGAATCCCCAGTAGACCTCCTCTCCTTTCGAGTGGTATGCCACTACGAGAGCATAATCTTTATCCTCGCGCGCCATCAAGTCGCGCACGGCCCGCGTTTCAGGCTCGCTGAACGGACAATCGCCGACATAATCGCTCGGCGCGGGGAAAAACACGTTATGTTCTCCTTCTCCCCAACCTGCGTCGAAATTGGTATTGAGATCGACTCCGGCAAGATTGGCTTTCCATCGGCTGAAATCGGTGGAACCGTCGTTAAGCCTTATGAGGCGCAATCTCTCCTTCATCCTCAGCGCGAATTCGTCTATACCGTATTCCGCAAGGAGCGCTCCGTCTATATCGAGAAGCGGCACTACGTCCACCGTGCGTTCGCCGTCGTAATCGGCGATCAGTCTCAGCAGCAGACGCGCCGTGATATATTCGCGCGCGTGTACGCCTCCGACTATGAGGACGCCTCCTTTCCCCGTCCCTTTCGAGATCAAAGGTACGGGATACCCGTATCTCGTCGCGCCTATATACTCCGATATGCCGCCCGCTCTTTCCGCAGCCTCTATAAATTCAGGATACCGCATACCTTAAGATATGTGAAAATACCCTTCGCCGTGTACCCTGAGGGCTTATTTATGATAGGCTATCCCGTTAATTATCGTCATCGCGCGGTACAGCTGCTCCAGAAGTATCACGCGCATGAGTTGATGAGGGTACGTGACTCTGCCGAAAGCGATTTTTTTATCGGCTTTCGCGTATACGCAGTCGTCCACTCCGCGCGATCCTCCTATCACGAAAGTAAATTCGCTTACTCCCCGCGCGCTCTCGCGCGATATAAACTCCGCCAGTTCTTCGCTAGTAAGCTCTTCTCCTCTGAGATCGGTAAGGACCGTGTATCCCCTGCATTTCTTGAGGATGCCTTCCGCTTCCTGCTTCTTCAATAACGCAGGCGTCCCGTCGCAACCGCCTTCCGGGCATTCCGTGACGTCGACCGAAGCGAAACGGGATATTCTCTTAGTATATTCGCTTACCGCGTCGAGCCAGTATTTCTCTTTGAGTTTGCCTACGGCAACCACGTGAAGCCGTATCACCGCAGTATTCCCCAGATAAACGTAAATACGGTCACGATCATCGCGGATACGAAAGCCGTGACGAGGAGTATGTTGTCTCTCACGTTCACCCTGCTTTTCCCGCCGCGTCCGGTAGTCTCGGCGCATTCGGTCCGAACGCGTGCGTCCGCGTCTTCCGTACGGTTTCCGTCGGCATCGGCGTTATGGACGGAAAAACCGTATATGTCCATGATCCTGACTTTTATGTCCGACTTATCCTCTTTGTCGGGAACGTCGCGGATAACTACCGGGTCTCGCGCTTCGCGCTGTTTCGCGTTTACGAAAGCGAGGCGCTTGAGCAAAATTACGATGAGCCACGCTGCCAGCGCGACCGCTCCCGCGAGAATTATGACGTTGGAATAGAGAATGCCGTCGATGAGATCGAATACGGCTCCGAGCGCATTCCCTTTCTGCGAACCGTACGACGACAGTATGATGAGGAAATTATTGAGGAAATGCACTATCATCCCGGGAATGATGCTCTGAGTCTTGACCGCCATATAGGCTATGACCAGCCCTATGATCACCGTGGGGAAGAACTGCGGGATATTCTGGTGGAAAGCGCCGAAGAAAAATCCCATGAATATGATCTTTACTTTATCGCTTTTCTCGTTGTCGAGAGCCGCCATCAATATGCCGCGGTTGGTAAGTTCCTCGAAAAACGCGGGGAACATCGCCGTGGTGATTATATCCATGATAAGCACCTCTGGCCCCGAATATATCGTACCGCCGCCCATGATATAGGTATAACCCAATAAATTGAGTACCGTATAGGAAACGGTAGACGCGCCGATATTCACTACGTACGCAAGAAGTCCTATCAGAACGGCAAGGAGATATGACACGGGCGCAATACGATGCTCGAGCCTGACGTCTTTTACGAATTCCTTACCCGAATCGGAGATCAATACTCGGTACATGACGTAGGGCACCACGCCGAGGCAGAGACACTGCATTATAAAACTGAACAGCCACGAAGAAACGTTATCGCTCAGATTGATATAACCGAAAAACAACCTTACTATCTGTAAACTGACTATCGTGGTCAGCATTATGCCGCCGAGTTTGAAAGTTTTGCTCATACGCGCTCCTTATTCTCTCCTCTCCTCACGCCGTTACGCCGCGCCTGCGGCGTCGAGAATCGCGGAAACCACTGCCACCGATATAAGAACGGCGATAAGGGCAATAGTCCAAATATCGCGGGAAAACACTTTGCGGTAAGCGCCGGATTTATCCGGCGTCGCCCCCGCGGCATCGTCAGGGTCAATATTATGATACCATATATTATTGTCTTTAACGACTGCTTTTTTACAGAAGATAAAGAAAAACCAACGCTCTTTGGGATTAAGTTCCTTCCTGCCGGCGAGTTTAAGAAGCCCGTAAAGCGAAGGATACAGTATCGCGGCGCCAGCAACGCACATAGCGACGAGTATCGCCGCGCTTTTTCCGTCCAGGACGGCGAGCGAGTTATAGCCCGGCACAAGCCCGAGGAACAGCGCGAGAACGTTGTTGAGGAAATGTACCGCCGCCGCATACCAGAGATTGTCGGTGGAAAGCACAATATAGGCAAGTATGGCTCCGAGTATGAACTGATGCACGAACTGCGCCAGATTGAAATGCCCGAGAGCGAATATGATCGCGGACAATAAAACCGCCTTAACACCGCCGCGATCGCGGTACGACCCGAGAATGACGCCGCGGAACATGAGTTCTTCCCCGAGCGCGGGAGCCACACAGACGCATAAAAGCCCTAATACCGCATTGACCGGAAGGGCGGGATCGGGAAGGTCCACCGAGGAGAAAACGCCTAAAATCTCGAGTAACTTGTTGAAGCACACCGCAAAAAGGGTATTCTGCATAAATACCCCTATAGTCACCGGTATCGTCATGAGCAAGGCAACGGGCGAAACGCCGCGCTTGACGGGAATCGTCGCCGCGAATTCGTCTCGCATAAAGTAGCGTAGCGTCGCTACCGCGACAAGAAATCCCGCTTGCGTACACACATAACCGAGCCAGGTTTTGACTTCGCCGTCGGGCATAAAGCTTATTATGAACGTAAATATAAAAGCGGCGGCAATACCGCCGACATACGTCAGGACAGCCCTGGAGGAACTTAAAGTTATTTTGTATTCACCGTTCATTGGCTTTCACCGTTTCCGCATTGACATATTGGGTAGCGACGACCATTTCGTAGTCCTCACCTTTACGGGCGCCAGCCTTGTCCATATTCTCCACGGCGGTGCCGTATGCCAATTCGTATGTATTGTTTTGCTCGCTCAGGTGTCCTAAGATAAATTTTCGGGTACCTGTTTCGGCTATTTTTATCATCGCTTGGGCGCATGACAGGTTGGATAGATGTCCGCGCGTACCGAGTATCCTTTCCTTGAGGTACCGGGGATATGTACCGTGTATAAGCATATTCACGTCGTGATTGCTCTCTATCATCACTATGTCCGCGGCGGCAGCCGCCTCCATGACGGTGGGGCTGAAGTAACCGAGATCGGTAGCGTACACGAAGCGGGACCTTCCGTCTGATACCGAGTATCCCACGGGATATACGGCGTCGTGAGAGATACGGAAAGGTCTGATCTCGAAGCCCGCCGCCGCGAAGGGATTGACGTCGGTATAATAATAGCCCCCCTTCATTCCCGTGCGGCGTTTGACGGCGTTCAGAGTCCTTTCGTTGGCGTAGACCGGGATAGCGTAATTTTCCGATACCGCGGCTATGCTCCTTATATGATCGTCGTGCTCGTGGGTTACGAGAATGCCTTTCAGCCCGGAAAAATCGGTGCCGGCTTCGGCAAGAGCCGCCGTAAGCCTCGCCACGCTCACTCCGCAATCTATGAGCAACCTGGATTCTCCGGAAGTTATCAGCACCGCGTTTCCCTTGCTTCCGGACGCAAGCGCGGTGACCTCTATAGCCATTACTTCCTGACCGCCGTATACCGCTCCGCCATTTTGACGGGGTAGTAGCTTTGCTTGGATTTCCTCAATCCTTCCAACCCCATATCCTCTTGTTTATTGATATATCTCACGCCGCCGAAATGCTTCTTGCAGAACAGATTGTCGAGCGTAGGATATATGCCGCGATAGGTTATATCCCCTTTTTCGAAATAAAGCGCGCCTATACCGTTAGGCAATATCTCGCCTGCGGCGAAGCCCGCTATCTTCCCGTCTATTTCCATTACGTCGGCGAAGCAATCGAAGCCTTCGAGATCTTTGATCACTTTGTCGATAACTATTATCTCCTCGTCGACTTCAACCTTGTCGAGTTCCTTGTACTTGATCCAGCCTTCCTGCTCGCAGAAACGTATGCCGTTGTCGATGTGCCTGAAACTCCATTCGCACAACAGCCTCATGACCCCCTCCCTGTCGTCGGGAGTATAGGAACGGAAATCGTATTTCGGCTCGAAACGGTTAATGAAATTTCTCTTGGAATGGTATTTGCCGCCCTGAAGCCCTATAAGGTCCTCGGGCAAGTAAAGATATTCGCTTCTGTCGGGGTTATACGTTACTTCGTAGCCGCGCGCCCTGAGCATCTCCGCCTGCCACGTATTCACCCCTATTATTTCGCTTACGCCCGCCCTTTCGTAGACGTCGATAGCCTTGTCGTAGTCCTCTTTGTATGCCGTAAGAGGAGAAAAATACCTCCTTCTGCCTTCCGCTTCTGTACTCATCAGGGCATAGATGTCGTTGGTGTCGACCTGACAGTCGTAAGGAGCGAACCAACCCGCTATCGTGGTCAGTGCATAGCCCGTGTCGTCGGTCAGGGAGGTGTTCATCAATTCGTATATACGACGAAAATCTTCTTTATTAGGTGTGTGCATATCGTTTAATACCCGTTTGCACGGGTATGATCGGAAGTGGTTGATCCTAACTAATCTTTGATGATCGGGATCTTTGCGAGATATACTATGTCCTTGCGGTCCGCCGCAGCGCCTTCTGCGAGTACGAAAGCTTTGCGGAAAATTTCTCCGCCGGCAAGCTCCACGAGTTTCTCCAGTCCCGTGAGACTGCCGCCGGTGCTGATGACGTCGTCCACTATCGCCACCTTCCTGCCGCGCATAAGCGCCGCGTCGTGCGCGGAGAGGTATAACGTCTGTTCGCTCGCGGTCGTGATGGACTTGACCGTCACGGAAACGCCGTCCTTCATATATAGCTTCTTCGATTTGCGGGCAACGCAATAGAATTCGTGCCCGAGCTCGCGCGCGACGCAATGGGCAAGCTGAAGCCCTTTGCTCTCCGCGGTGAGCACCACTTCCGCGCCGTCGAGCTTCTCGGCGAGTTTCTTGGCGCAATGCTCCGTGAGCGCCTGCGCGCCGTGCAGGTTGAAGAAACAAATACTCACGCCTTCGCCTATCGGCATTATCGGCAGATCGTGCTTATAACCGCATATGTCGAGCGGATAATATTTTTCCATAATCTATATCTCGTAATCGACCGCGACCGAAGCCGAGCGTACGGCATGCATGTGCGGCTTGACGACTCCGCAATGGTAAGGGTCGCGCTGGTATCTTTCCAATGCCTCTTTATCGTCTACCGCCACCGACAGAGCCACGTCGTACGAACGCTCCGAATGAAGGAAATCCGTGCCGACTTCTATGGATCTGAGTTCCGGTACTCTGCCGGACATCGACAGCAGGATCTCCTTCGTTTTCGCGAGGTTTTCCTCGGTAGGCTCTTTCAGTTTGAAAAGAACGATATGTCTGATCATAACTATTCGATCTGTTGTTTCACGGTACCGTAAAGCTCTTTGATCATCGCGGCGCGTTCTTTGAGTTCTTCGGCGGGAAGCTCGGCAAGTTTGCCCGCCTTATTCGCCTCGATGAAGTAACGCATGCGGTGCAGTTTCTTGTTGGTGACCTTGAAGCGGAAGGAAGCGAACAGCGCAATGCTTATAAGGAGCGCTATCGAAATACCCATGATGAGTCTTATGGCGAGCAACGCGCCGTCGGACTGCACGATATAGATATCGGGAGCATCGGAAGACTCATAGTCCGCCGCGTCAAGAAGCCAGCCGACGAGTCCCACGCCGAGCGCGCCCGCTATCTTACGAATGAGCGTCATCATACCGGAGTAACTGCCGGTGGGACGGTTGCCGGTAGCGAATTCCGCGACGTCCACGGTGTCGGGGAAAATGATCCAGGGCATCATCTGCGCTCCGCCGAAGCCGAGTCCCATGATGAACGCGAAGATCGGGATAAGCACCGGAGGCGTCCAGGAAGGCGACATTACCGCCATCATTATACCGCCCACTATGTAGCAGGGAAGTCCCATGCGGAAAGCGAATTGCTTGCTTTTCTTATCCATTACCCATCTCACGAGCGGGAAAGCGATGACCGCTGCAACCATAAGAGGCGCAACGATGAACATCGAGGAGAATTCCATTCCTAAAAGCTGTTCGCCGTGCCACACGTCGGTAGCGTAATAAACGGCGAGCGCGGAGAGCATATCCATGCACATAAACGCGGAGGAATACATCACAATATGCCATCTGAAAGACTTGTTTCTGAAAGGTTCGGCGTAATTTTCGATAAATTTACGCAAATTGAATTTCTCGCGCGGACCGGTAGGCTGTATTCTTTCTTTGACGAAAATGCTCGCCACGATCAGACCGCCGCCGAAAAGCGCGCCGAACACTATGGCGATGATGAGCCAGAATTCGGTGCCGTTGATGGCGGGAAGCATACTGCTTTCCGGGGTGGTGTAAGCTTCAAGCACGAGAAGCGGGACGATATACGCTATTCCCGCTGCAGCCGAGCTGAATATAAGTTTGACGGTGTTCGCGTTATTACGTTCGCGGAAGTTGGGCGAAATGTCCGACGCAAGCGAGCAATACGGAACCTGAGTTATAGTGGAGAAGGTGTTCCACAACAGGTACATTATCAGAACGTAAGCGATGAATCCGCCGTCGCTCATACCCCAGGATTTGACGGGAGCGAAAAGGAGGAACAAGCCGACTATAAGCAAAATACCGCCCACGAACATATAAGGCTTACGTCTGCCGTAACGTGAACGTGTGTTGTCGGAAATAACGCCCATCAGCGGGTCGCTTACCGCGTCCCAAAGCTTGGCTATCATCATGATCGTCCCGGCAAGAGCCGCCGTAATACCCAGAGACGTCATGTATTTGAGCATTATGCAGGACATGAGCGCTACGCCGCCGCCGTCCATCAAAGCGCCTATACCGTAAGCCCATTTCTCTTTGACGGGGATATAGTCCGGATGATTTTTATCGACTTTGGCATCCCTGACCGCGTCTTCCGGACTACCTTCTTCGGCGTTTCCGGCAACTGCTGCTGTGGTGTCTAAGTAATCGTTGTTTTCTGGCATCGTGCCCTCCCAAGTAAAAATGATTTGCGTTATCGAAACAGCATATCTATCATACTACAAATCGCATTATATTACAAGTAAAAAATAAATAAGTGCGGCTCGGCTTTACTCTTTCGCGGCGGTATTGTAAAAACGCCGCCGTTGTGTTAAGATAAACGTGCGGAAAGTTTCCGCACGACGCTATAGAGGAGTAAGACATGTCTATCGAAAAATGGTTGCTTCATCGCATAATACCGCTACCGGCTATCGACTCGTTCAAGAGTTACGTATTCGTCGCGCCCCATCCCGACGACGCCGAAGTGGGCGCAGGCGCCACTATGGCAAAGCTTGCCGAACAGGGTAAGCGCATCACTCTGATCGTAGCCACGGACGGAAGATACGGAGCGGAAAGCGCCGATTACGACCGCGCCTCGCTCGCAGCCGAACGCAGAAAAGAGCAGGAAGCGTCCGCGAAGCTTATCGGAATACAGGAAGTGGTATTTCTTCCGTTCGAGGACGGAGGGCTGTACGACGAGAGAGACCTCGTCAAAGCGTTGGTCAAGGAATTCGTAAGGCTGAGCCCCGAGGCGATATTCTGCCCCGATCCGCTTCTGCATACGGAATGCCACGCGGATCATCTCAAAGTCGGACGCGCAGCGTTGAACGCGGCGTTGATGTGCGGAAACGCCCCTATCGCCGCGGACATCGCGGGCGGCGCTCCCGCGTCGATAGCAATGATAGCGATGTATTACACCGACGAACCGAATAAATATTTCGCCACCGGTAAAAAGTATCTCGAGCTTCAGCAAGCGGCGATGCGTTTACATTCGTCGCAATTCGTTTTCTCCGACGACAAAAAAGGTAGCGGCGACATGATCATGCTGTACAATAAATTCCGTTCTTTGCGTTTCGGGCTCAGAATCCTCAAAGGTCATGCGGACGGTTTCCGCGTTCTTGCGCCCGCGCATACGCACTGCTGCGCCGAAAAAATATGATCACGCCGACGTCTTTCAATGGAACGTGATATCCGTTTTCACGTTAAGAGTCGCGTCGCCGAGATAGTTCTTCGAGCCGCTGTCGCGCCACGAAGCGCCGCCCTCGCCGTAAAATCCGCCGTACAGGTCGAATATATCCACGCCGTCCGCGCGACAAGTTTCGAAAGCCGTAACCACGTCGGAAATTATTTCTTCCGATATTAGCGCTCGTATGCTGTCGGCAGGCTCTACGTCTTCGGGCGCGTATATGTCGGACTCGCTCAGAATCTCTTTCAATATAAGCTTTACCCGCACTTCCACCGTAGCCGTCAGGCTATCCGGTTCGAAGCTTTTTTTCGCACGCGATTTTACGATATAGCAATTATATACGTTTCCGGTCTCGGGATCCGTCACGGTCACGGAACCTTCCTCGATGACCGAATTGACGTAGGCAAGTCCCGTGGTGCCTTCCTGCGATAAAGTGAAACGGTATTTGCCGTCGCGGAAAACGGCAGTCGTGGAAAAATCGAATACGTACTGTTCTTCGCCGCTGCCTTCCGGGCTTTCCGTTCCGCCGCCGGTTGTACCCGGATTCTCTTCGGATTGGGCAACTCTTTTAGTTACTATGGGAAGCCAATTAGCTCTGTTATAGGTATAATGACTTACGATAAATTCCCTTATGGTACGTACCGTGCGGTCGTTGTAATAACCGAATTCCATCAGTGCGCGCTGGATATAGAAGGAGCTCGTTTCGGAGTACGCGGTCTTTGCCGAGAGTATGTCGGCGGCTCTTCCCTCCGCCGCGAGCAACAGCGCGTTCTCGGAAAGGTATGCGTTGCGGATGAGATAATCGAGCGAATAATACGCGCCTCGGTCGATCACGCCTTTACCGAGTATCACGAGATTGCAATGCGACATCACCACGATAAGATTGCTTTGTTCGCTTATCTTCGTGAGCGCTCCCGACAAAGTTTCGGAACGCGCCTCGGATATGATATAGCCCGAGCTCTTGCTGTCGTCGTCGGATGGCATCAGTATCTGCGCCGCGACCGAATAGCCCTCTTCGTCTGCGTCTATCGCCAATCCGACCACTATAGCCCTGTCCTGAAGGGGCACCACTTCAACGCCCATAAGCAAGATCAACGCGAAACATAAGGCGAAAGCCACCCATTTATACGCCCGCTTCATCTTTCACCTCCGCTTCGATGCCGGATCTGACGGCTTTTCCCCGTCTTTCAAGCAAAATAAGAGTCGCCGCCGTAACCGTTACGGCTATCGCCGCCGCGGGATACCTCGCCGCGCTCAACGCAAAGCGCATCGCCTTTTCCGAATTGAAAAACAAAGTTTCCGCGAGTATCAACGCTACCGCCGCGGCAACGGTAACGGCTACGGGTAAAGGAACGCCAACGCTCTCGACCGTCCTGCCCGCCGCAAAAACCAGTATCGAGAGAACTATCACCGCAAAACACAGCCATACCACTATCGCAGACCAGTCTATACTGCCTATTTCGGTATTGACTACGTTGAAAGATCCGAGCGAAGAAAAAGCGTTGCCGACAAGATGCCCGCTCATTCCGTAAGTCATCACGAATACCGCGTACAGAAAAGGTATTATAAGCACGGCGCCGAGCGCGCCGCCTATTACGGGAGCATACTTTTTCAAGGAACCCAAAGCTCTTTTAACCGACCCTTCGGCGTCGGCGGCGCCGCTCGATTTCCGCTTGCGTTCCGCCACGTTATCGTTCGTTTTCAGACGGAAAAACAATAGCGGCGTATAATCGAAAAACCAAAACAGACTTCTGTCGAAAGCGGAGGCTATCGGTCCGATACCGTCCGCAGCAACCGGTCTGACGTAAGACGGCTCTACCTTTATCTTGCCGAAAACCGCCCCTATCAATATCAGTATCGGTATAAGCCATAAAGCGATTTCGGCAACTCTACCTATTCCTTTGGCAGCCCGAACGCCTAAAAACACGATAGCTACCGCCAATATCACTCCCGCCGCTTCCGCGGAAACGTTATAGAAAAGATAAGACGTCGTGAAGGTATTGACTTCGGACATATACACGGCGCATTTCACCGTGAAAAGCATCGCCGCAGGCAGTGCGAGCACAAGATAGACGACGGTACCGTAACGCTCCTTCACCGCTTCCATGCCGCCGAGCGCGGATATACGTACTATTACGGCGAGCGTTCCCGCCTCTATCAGTACGGCAAAAGTTATCACCAGCCACATATCCCTTCCCGCGACTTCCGCGATCAATCCCGGGAGCAACGAAAACTTGAATACGAACGACAATAAGAATGCCAGTATACCGTATTGTCTTGAAGTAAGTATGTTGTTTTTCATAATTTGAGTCGGGTATTGTTCTTCAGTCTGAGCGCCCCCGTGCGGCGCGTTCTGTCTTTGATGGAAACTTTCAATATGCTGTCGCGGAAATCGCCGGGTACCACGGGCGCGAAAGGCGCAAGGTACGCTACGCCGTAGATCTCCATCGAACACACGTAAGCGAGAATGGCTATCACCGCGAGAAGCATGCCGTAAATACCGAAAGTGGCGCCCACGAAAACGAGCGATATCCTGATCACGCTGAAAGCGCCTACCTCGTCGGGAATGGCGAAAAGCCCTATGCTCGACATGGCGGTGATGAGCACCGTGAGAGAGGAAAGCACGCCCGCGTTCACGGCGGTTTCGCCGAGAATTATACCGCCTACCACCGACATAGCCATACCGAAATAACGAGGCATTCTGACGCTCGCTTCGCCGAGCACTTCGAAAAATACGAGCGCGATAAGCATCTCGAGTACGGGAGAGAACGGTATCCCCGTCGTACTGTTGATGATCGTTATGAGCAATTCGAGCGGCAGTACCTGATACTGATGCGACTGAAGCGCCACGAACACGCCCGGTAGAAGCACTGCGAAAAACACTCCCAGCAACCTCATTATCCTCACCACCGTCGTGCGCACGGGACGTCGGTAATAATCTTCGGAATCGTGGAAGTCTTCTATGAGCATGAACGGCAATGTGATCACCATCGGCGAACCGTCCACGATGACGCCCACCCTGCCGTCGAGAAGTTTCGAAGCGAGAATATCGGGTTTTTCGGTAGCGCCGGACTGTTTGAAAACGGAATAGTTGCGTTCTTCGAGGAATTTTGCCACGTAACTGGAATCGACTACTCCGTCTATGTCTATTTTTTTGAGCTTTTCGGTAATAGCGTCTACCACGTCCTTGCGCGCGATACCTTTGAGATAACACACCCGTATCTGCGTGCGGGTATATCTGCCTACGACGACCGCCTTGAATACGAGCTTACCCGAACCGAAACGCCTGCGGATAAGCACCATATTGCTTTTGAAATCTTCGGTAAAGCCTTCGCGAGGACCTTTGATGACCGCGGCGGTCGGCGGCTCCATTATCGGACGTGTGGCGTAGCCTTGAGTGCCTATCGCAAAGTACTCCCGCGCCCCTTCCACGATAACGCCGCAGGCGCCCTTGGCGAGCTTCTCGGCAAACGCTTTGCGCGAAGGGAAACTTTCCAGAGTCTCCGCGGTCACGATGACTCCCTTCATACCCTCGGCGGTAGGCTCGAATTTTCCTTCTGAGGCGATAAGCGGCGTCAGTACGCCCATATCTATCTCGCGCATCTCCACCATGCCGTCGCAGAACAGGAGCGCCATCCTGACTTCGCCCGCGGTAAACTCGCGGACGACGAAGTCGTCGCTTCCGTTGAAAGCGCGTTTAAGTAAGACAATCTCGGAATCGTAATCTTTCATACCCGTAAGGATTGCCTCTTTGACAAAAAATAAACCGGAAGGGAGTTCCTTCCGGTTCGAACGTTCGGAAATCTTATCAGACTTTTGCCACTATGTTCCAGAGCTCTTCCGCGGGCTCGAATTCTTCGGCTTTCCCCGCGTCGGCAAGTTCTGCGACTCTCGGATCGAGCGGAAGCTTCGCCACGGCGCCTATCGAATACTTCTTCGCGGTCTCGTCTATACGGCTCTTACCAAACAGGTAATGCCTGCTTCCGCAATCGGGGCACTC
Organism: uncultured Clostridia bacterium; assembly: GCA_944349735.1. Classification (GTDB taxonomy): domain Bacteria; phylum Bacillota; class Clostridia; order Christensenellales; family DTU072; genus Stercoripulliclostridium_A. The sequence continues at coordinate 33,121 of CALVNM010000012.1, forward strand.
GAAATAGGACATATTCTCTACTATACCGAGTATAGGAATATTCATCATATTAGCCATTCTTGTAGCTTTGGCTACAATAATGCCCACCAGCTCTTGCGGCGAAGTGACTATAACTATACCGTCGAGAGGCAATGACTGGAATACGGTGAGCGGTACGTCGCCCGTTCCCGGAGGCATGTCCACGAACATATAGTCCACGTCGCCCCATGCCACGTTGGACCAGAACTGTTTGACCGTGCCCGCAAGTATGGGTCCTCTCCAAATGACGGGTTCCGTTGCGTCCTCGACGAGCAGATTGAGCGACATTATGCGTATTCCTGTAGCTGTAGCTACGGGAAGTATGTTTTCTTCGTCCATCGCTTCCGCGGTCTCGGTTATCCCGAACATCTTGGGTATCGACGGTCCGGTTATGTCCGCGTCGAGGATCGCCACGTTATAGCCCTTCTTCCTTGCCGCCACCGCGAGCGAAGCGGTCACCATGGATTTACCGACGCCGCCCTTACCGGATACGACTCCTATTACCTTACCTACTTTACTGAGCGGATTCGGAGGAGCGAGAAAGCTCTCTTTACCGCCGCCTTCGCGGGACGCGCATTCCGCGGAGCAATGATCGCAATCGTGCGTGCATTCACTCATTTTCGTTCTCCTTTGCCCTTCGGGGCTCTCACGGCGCATGCGCCGCTTTTTTCTTCAATATAATAGCACAGCCTTTGCGGGTTAGCAACAGTTTACTCTAATGCGCGCGCTAACTTTTTACCTTACGGGCGGATATGTTTTTTCGCGGCTTTCGATAACCCTTCCGGTAGATCGGTACCGCGCTTTCTCCGTAAGTCGCGTCCTGCTCGCCGCGCCGGATATTCGGTACGCGGCGTTTTCGCGTCTGCGCCCACGGAGGGAACGTAACGAGCCTCGAATATTCGTCGCGCTTAAGTACTTGAAAGCGCACGCGGAATTATACTATAATATTTTTACCGTATCAAGTGAGGTGTATTATGGAAAGATCGCTCGACCGTTCAGGCGAAATCGGAGCCGCTCGTTCCTACGAGGGCTGTTTAACGGCGTCCGAAAACACAAGGATCGCGACAATTATCCGTGAAGGGAAAGCGGCGCTCGGTATAGAACTCGGTTCGACCAGGGTAAAGTCAGTCGCGGTCGACGCGGACCTCAATATTATCGCAAGCGGCTCCTCGCAGTGGGAAAACAGTTTCGTCAACGGTTACTGGAGCTATTCGGAAGAAGAGATCTTCTCCGCCCTGCGCGCTTCCTACGCCGCCCTTAAACGTGATATAGAATACAGGTACGGCGTTACGCCGCGCACTTTCGCCTGCATGGGGATATCCGCGATGATGCACGGATATCTGGCTTTCGATAAAAACGACAAACTGCTCGTTCCTTTCCGCACCTGGCGCAACGTTACAGCCGCACGCGCGGCGGAGCTTCTCGGACAGGCGCTCGGCGCCCACATTCCCGAAAGATGGAGTATCGCGCATCTGTATCAGGCGGCTCTCGACAAGGAAAGTCACGTCAAAGAAATAGCTTCGATGAATACCCTTGCGGGATACGTTCATTACCGTCTTACAGGGCGCAAAGTTCTAGGCGTCGGCGACGCGAGCGGAATGTTCCCGACAGAAGGACTTGCTTACGACCCCGAAGCGGCTGAGACCGTGGAAGCTATGCTTTCGGCTGAGGGCGTGAACGTAAAGATCGACGAGATATTCCCCGAAATTCTCACCGCCGGCGAGGAGGCGGGAAAGCTTACCGAGGCGGGAGCGGCGCTACTCGACGCGAGCGGTAATCTCGAAGCGGGGATACCTTTCTGCCCGCCCGAAGGCGACGCCGGAACGGGAATGGTCGCCACCGCGAGCCTTCGTCCGCATACAGGCAACGTCAGCGCGGGCACAAGCGTTTTTGCCATGATAGTTCTCGACAATAAACTGCGCTCATTCCATAAAGAAATCGACGCGGTGGCTACTCCTTCGGGAGATCCCGTGGCGATGATACATTGCAACAACTGCTGCGGAGACATCGACGATTGGTTCTCCGTTTTCCGCGAAGCGGTAGCCCTATATACGGATAAAGAGATATCCGACGACGAGCTGTACGGGAAGATGTTAGCCCTTTCGGACGAAGCGGAGGACGATAACGGCACGGTTACTTTCAACTATCTTTCGGGCGAAAGCATTACCGAAGTCACGCGCGGAACGCCCGCCGTATTCCGCAGAGGCGACAGACCGTTCGCGTTGTCCTCGTTCGTTAGATCCCTGCTTTATTCCGCAGTCGCCACCCTCAGCATAGGCATGGAGGTCCTGCGTTCCGAAAATATAAACGTGGACAGTATCGCGGCGCACGGCGGTTTTTGCAAGTCGAAGCAAGGCTTGCGCGCTTTGTCTTTAGCTCTCGACGCACCGATATGCGCTTACGACACCGCCGGAGAAGGCGGAGCATGGGGTATGGCGGCGCTCGCCGCTTACGCCGTAAGCGGAAAACGCAAAACTCTTCCCGATTATCTCGACGAGAAAGTCTTCGCTTCGCGTAAAGCTCGCCGCGTGCGCGCAAGTAAATCCGAAACGGAAAGTTTCCAAAAATATCTCGAACTTTACAAAAAACTTATTCTCGTCGAAAAGGAGGCGGAAAAAATATATGAGTGATCTGTATTTGTTGAAAAAAGCCGTTTACGAAGCTAACGTCAGGCTTTTTAAGAGCGGTCTAGCGGTACTCACCTGGGGCAACGTCAGCGCGATAGACCGTGAAAGAGGTCTCGTAGTCATCAAGCCTAGCGGCGTGGACTATGCCGAACTCACCCCCGAGAACATGGCTTGCGTAGATCTTAAAGGCAAAGTGGCGGAAGGCTCGCTGCGCCCTTCGAGCGACACGCCCACCCACCTCGAATTATATTCGGCATTTGCCGACGTCGGGGCGATCGTGCATACTCACTCGCCTTTCGCGACCGCTTTCGCGCAGGCGAAGCGCCCGATAATCCCTTACGGCACAACGCACGCCGACTGCTTCTACGGCGAAGTGCCTCTGACCCGCGAACTGACCGGCGAAGAACTCGCGGAATACGAGAAAAACACCGGAAAAGCGATAATCGAAGCCTTTTCCGGCATAGATCCCGCGAGTATACCCGCGGTACTTGTGGCTTCGCACGGACCTTTCGCGTGGGGAAAGACCCCGGAAAACGCCGTAAACAACGCGATAACTCTCGAAGAAGTCGCAAAAATGGCTTACTATACGCTCGCGCTCTCTCCCGAAGCTGCTCGGCTCGGTCAACACATACTCGACAAACATTATTTCCGTAAGCACGGCGCGAACGCCTATTACGGACAAGGAGATCATAAATGAAATACGTAGCATTTTTAACGGGAAGTCAATATCTCTACGGCGGCGAAGCGTTGGAAGCGGTAGCCGCAGACTCGGTACGTATCGCGGAGTATCTCGATAAAGCGGCTTGCGGCGCACGAGTCAAATTCAAAGGCGCGATGAAAACGTCCGACGAAATAGTCGCGACAGTCAAGCAGATAAATTCGGACGACGATTGCATAGGCGTGATCGTGTGGTGTCACACCTTCAGCCCCGCCAAAATGTGGATCAACGGGCTCAAACTTCTGCAAAAGCCTTTGCTCCATCTGCACACGCAGGCGAACCGCGAGCTGCCTTACGACGAAATAGACATGGATTTCATGAACCTCAATCAGGCGGCTCACGGCGACAGGGAATTCGCGTACATTCTCACTCGCATGGGCATCGTAAGGAAAAGCGTCGTAGGTTACTACGAAGAGGAAGACACCGTCAAAGAAATCGATCTCTGGCTCGACCTCGCACGCGCTTACGATTATTCCTCAAAGCTTAAAATCTGCCGCTTCGGCGACAATATGCGCGATGTTGCGGTTACCGAAGGCGATAAAGTGGAAGCCCATATCCGCTTAGGCTGGCAAACGGATTATTACGGTATCGGAGATCTCGTAGACGAGATAGCAAAGGTAAACGACGAAGATACCGATACGCTCTACTTCGAAACTCTCAGGCGTTACGAGCTCAACACCGATAACGTCGCGGCGGTCAAAGAGCAGATAAAATACGCCATAGCTCTCCGCTGCTTCCTCGATCGCGCGGGATACAAAGCGTTCACCACCAACTTTCAGGATCTCCACGGTCTCAGACAATTACCCGGTATGGCGGTACAGCTTCTTATGGCGGACGGATACGGTTTCGGCGCGGAAGGCGACTGGAAAATAGCCGCTCTCGGCGCAGTTATGCGCGAAATGGCTAAGTATCGCAAAGGTTCGACGGCTTTTATGGAAGATTACACTTACGACCTGACCCACGGGCGCGAGCTCGTGCTCGGCGCGCACATGCTCGAAGTCTGCCCCACCATGGCGGCTACCCGACCGAAGATCGAAGTTCATCCCCTCGGCATAGGCGGCAAAGAACCGCCCGCTAGGCTCGTATTCGACGGAATTTGCGGCGACGCCGTGGCTGTATGCATGACGGACACGGGAAGCGGGTTCCGCCTTATCTGCGCCGAAATCGAGCTAGTCAAACAGCCCTTACCCATGCCGAAACTCCCAGTAGCACGAGTAATGTGGCGTATAAAACCCGAATTCAAGAGCGGCGTGCGAGCCTGGCTCGAAGCGGGCGGCGCCCATCATACGGTCGTTTCCACCGCGCTCACCGCGTCCGATATGGAAGCGTTCGCAGCCCTTCACGGTATCGAATTCGTGCATATCGGTTAAATGCTATATTAAAATTCCGGAAAACGAACCGCGCCCGCGGTTCGTTTTTATTTACCCCTACGCAATATTTTCCGCGTTTAAAAAGTCGTTCGATTGTAAACAATTCTTTTATCAACTTAACGGAGGTAACTGAATGAATCCATTTGCTGAACGTCCCGAATCAGTCGAAAAACTTTTTGAAAACTGGCAGACACTGTATCCTCGTTCTTACGACAAGAACGCCGTAGATCCGTACACCAAAACGCGTATAATACTGATGAACGGAACGGAATTCGAATCGAATTGGTTCTCGCACAACTTCGAAAGACATACGACGAATACGGATCTCAGACGCGAACTCGCGCTTACGCGCTATCTGGAAAAACAACAGCAACTCAAACTCTCCCTTCTCAAACCGATTGACGAAAGCGCGCTGGAGCACACCATAGGATACGAGCAACTCGCGGTGGATCTCACGGCGGAACTCGCCAAACGAGTGGGCGACGCATATCTCAAAAAAGCTCTCGATTTCGCACTTCTCGAAGACTTTGACCATCTGTACCGTTACGCCAACCGCCTCGAAGCGGACAAAGGCGTGCTAGCCGAGAAACTGGTAGGTCGCTATACCGAGATAATGCCCGGTCGTCCCACGATAGCGCACCACCGTCATCCCGCGGATAACGTAAGAAGATCGCTGTCCAACAAGGTTTCCGACAAAATGTCGGTGCTCGCGGGCATGATAATCACCGCCGCGGAACAGCAGACGATGAATTATTATATGAATATCGCGACTCTTGCCGAGAACGAGCAAGCCCGCAGGCTCTACGAAGAAATCGCTCTCGTCGAAGAAGAACACGTCACCCATTACGAAGGGCTAATGGACGCAGGCTCCACATGGCTCGAGTCCCTTCTCCTCCACGAATACGTCGAATGCTATCTGTACTGGTCGTGCTATATGACGGAAACCGACGAATATATACGTTCGCTGTGGGAGCGCAATTTCGTCATAGAAGTGGCGCATCTCCATAAAGCAAAAGAGCTGCTCGGAAAATACGAGAACAAAGACGTCTCGGAAGTGATACCCGACGCCGAATTCCCGGAACCGCTATCCCTGCACGAAAACATCGACTACGTCCGCAAAATACTTCAGGATACCGTACAATTCACCTCGCATCACGAGGATTACGCCGACGTCAACGAACTGCCCAGCGACTCGCGCTTCTTCAAATATCAGCAAGCCCTCAATTCGGACGGTTCGGACGTACCTTCGCATCGCGTGATCGCCGAGCATATCCGCTCCGCCAAGAAAGATTACCGCTACGAAGTAGCCCCCGCGCCCGTAAAAGAATTGCGCAGTAACACCGAGGACAACGTATCGGTAGGCAGAGTACCGGGCGCAGCCGAGAGCCGCGGATTCGGCTACTCCGTATGAATTCCCGTCTTCCGTGTCGAGCCGAAAGGCTTAAAACGCATATATGACCGCGCCGATGTAAGACTTTATCTTTCATGGCGCCTACACCGCCGTACGGGGGACAGTATTAAGCTGTCCCCCGTTTTACTACGCCCGAAATCGGATTAACGAAATCTCTTGACAGAAATACGAATTCGTATTATTATAGAAATACGAAACGGAATTTCAACGAGGTCGCATATGGACAGAAAGGAATTTTTCGCTAGACTCGCGGTCGCGGTATATAAGATAGACGGCGCATACGACGTATTCGCAAGATCCGGCAAAGTAAAAGCCAACATGATGTGGCTCCTGTACGCTCTGAACGACGGGAGACGGCATACGCAGTGCGGTATCTCGGAAGAATGGCTGTTCCCGCGCACCACCGTCAACACCCTCGTAAAAGAATGTAAAGCACGCGGATTCATCGAGTTGAAAAAAATCGCCGGCGAACGCCGCGAAATGGAAATAGCCTTGACCGAGGAAGGCAAACGCTACGCCGACAAAGTCCTGTCCCCCGTTTACGAAGCGGAGGACGCCCTCTTCGCCGAGTATTTCCGAGAACGCGGATTCGGTTTCCTCGAAGAACTGGAACGCTTCGGAGAGGCTCTCGAAAATTCGTTTTCGGTAGCCTGTCCGCAAGAATAATGAACATAACTTACCTGCGGAGAAAGCCGCTCGAAGGCATAAAATGAAGATAAAACAAACTGCGGGCAGAGACTCGCTCGGCGCGTTCGCGCCGGAATTTGCTAAACTCAACGACGATGTTTTATTCGGTGAAGTATGGTCGGATACGTCCGCTCTTTCCTTACGCGACCGCTCGCTCGTGACCGTCGTCACGCTTATTGCCGAAGGACTTACGGACTTCTCCTTCCGCTATCATCTCGAAACGACGAAATGTAACGGCATTACCGCTACGGAGATCGCGGCGGTAATAACTCACGTTGCCTTCTACGCAGGCTGGCCCAAAGCTTGGGCTGCCTTCCGTATGGCCAAAGAAGTATGGGGCGAGGACGGCGCTTCGGATTCGGCTTACGAAGCTCACAAGCGCGCTTCGCTCTTTCCCGTAGGCGCGCCGAACGACGCATTCGCCGCCTGCTTCATCGGAAAAAGTTATCTCGCGCCGCTTGCCGAAGGCGTTTTCAACGTCACTTTCGAGCCGCGTTGCCGCAACAACATGCATATACACCGCGCCTCGAGCGGCGGAGGTCAGATACTGCTTTGCGTAGCGGGCACGGGTATCTACGAGGAAGAAGGCAAACCGGCGCAACTGCTTCACGCTGGCGACGTAGTATCCATACCCGAAGGGGTAAAGCATTGGCACGGAGCGGCGGACGAATGGTTCTCGCACATAGCTATAGAAGTAAAAGGAGAAAACGCGCGCACGGAGTGGCTCGAAGCGGTCGACGACGCGCGCTACGAAAGAATTCTCGCCTCCCTCAAAAAATCGGACAATCAAGAAAAGCAATAAAGGAGAAAGCAATATGAAAAAAGATCTCGTAGCTTATTTCTCGGCGAGCGGCGTGACCGCGGGTCTTGCGAAAAGGCTTGCTTCGGCTATAGGCGCCGACGTCTACGAAATACGTCCCGCAGAACCCTATACCGAACGCGATCTCGACTGGACGGACCCCGCTAGCAGAAGCAGTATCGAAATGAAGGACAAGTGTTACCGTCCCCCGATAATCGATACCGATCTTCCCGATGCCGAGTCTTACGACAGGATATTCGTGGGATTCCCTATCTGGTGGTACGTAGCTCCCACCGTAGTTAATACGTTCCTCGAAAGCCTCGACCTCAACGGAAAAACGGTGATACCTTTCGCTACTTCCGGCTCAAGCGGAATGGGCGATACCGTCAAAGAACTTATACCTTCCTGTAAAGGCGCCGCCGTTACCTCGGGCAAACGCTTTTCCGCAAGAGCTTCCGATGCGGAACTCGCGGAATGGGCTAAAGGTTTGGAAACTCATATAAATTAAGACTATACGCAAAACTAAAACTCTGACTTTCCCGAATGAAATCGTCCGCGCACTCGAAGTCCAGAAAAGCATCACGCTTACACAATTCGACGATAAGAACGATATTCTCAGCGATCACGGAATGCTAAAGGAAACCGGTTACGGAAAATCCGATGACGGAAGTTATCTCGTTTCCGTAGCCACGCCCATGCCTGGAGTGACCGCGGATATGATAAACTGGTGGTTCTGGTGGCATCCTCAGGCAAAAGAAAGATATCGCATGTGGTTCCCGGGAGCGCATATTTCCGTGTCTTACTCCCGCAAGGATAAGGAATATTTTTCAAGTCCCACGCGTCCCGATTTTAAGCCCAACACTCAATTCCCTGTCGAAAAAATAGCGGGAATACCGCTCTTCCTCGCCATAAACTTTGTTACTCCGGAAGAATTCGGTTTTGCTTCGGACGATATTGAACAAAATACCTCCCTCGCGTGTATCGTCGCGGGACACGGTAGCGCGTTCCGAGGTCTTATACCGCACACGGACATGGCGCACGTTTTTTTCAAAGCGGACGACGGTCTCCTCCTTGTGAGCAGATTTTGGCTGGGAATGACGCTTGAAAATCAATTTGTACGCAAAATCATTCTCAACGACCGTACGGCGCGCGGCATGGCGGAACACTGTTACGCGGAATACAGTAATTTAGCGACAATACTTCCCGACCTGTACGATAAGTACGGCTCGTAATGTCTCAAGCCGCATAAGCGCTACAAATGAGGAAAAGATAAAGTTTTAAGCAGAATTTTTCGACTACGAGATATCCGACGAAGCGGTAACCGCGATCCTTAAAAGAGACTACATCCCCGATAACCATCCGGCTCGTGCGAATGCGTATTGTAAGTACAGAGCGGATATGATATAATTTATTTACGCAATAAGAGTAAGGAGGTCGGATATATGAAAATACTTACCGCATATTTCTCTCATGCGGGCGAAAACTACTTTGACGGGAAAATAATCGCCGTCAAGGAAGGCAACACTTCTATAGTGGCGAAAAAGATAGCCGCGATGACAGGCTCCGCTCTCTACGAAATAGCGCGCGCAACGCCCTATCCTTACTCATATGCCGAATGTGTGAAAGAAGCGAAGGAAGAATTTATCAGAAACTCGCGTCCCGAGCTTAAGGAAAACGTTTCCGTCAAAGACTACGACGTCGTGATACTTGCGTATCCCAACTGGTGCGGCACAATGCCGATGGCGGTATTCACGTTCCTCGAGAGCGGGAATTTCGCGGGCAAGAAGATATTACCCGTCTGCACCAACGAAGGCAGTCGAATGGGGCGTAGCGAAGGCGATATCAAGGCGCTGTGTCCCGAAGCGGAAGTCGTCGACGGCTTGCCGATATCGGGAGGCCTTGCGCGCGAAGCCGACGAAAAGATAACGTATTATCTTAAAAGCCACGGTATACCCGTAAAAGAGAACTGAAGAGGAGAAAAATATGGATAAAAAGATCGCGGAATACCTCGAACTGATCGACGAAGTCATATCGAAAGGGAAATTCAAGGATAATTGGATAAGCCTGTCCGCCCACAAAACGCCCTCGTGGTACCGAGCGGGGCGGTTCGGGATATTCATACACTGGGGGGTATACAGCGTGCCGGCATACGGAAACGAATGGTATCCGCGCAATATGTACGATCCTACTACGAAGGAAGGCAGGCACCACCTCAAGGTATACGGCGAAAAAACAGACTACCGCGCGTTCATCGAGAAATTCAAACCCGACAAATACAACGCGGAGGAATGGGCGGCGCTGTTCCGCGCGTCGGGCGCGAAATTCGTAATGCCGGTATGCGAGCATCACGACGGCGTGAAGATGTATGCGAGCGAGCTTAACCGTTGGAATATGTACGCGCTCAACGGGCGCGACTATATCGCGGAGCTTAAAGGTGCTCTCGAAGCGGAAGGACTGACCTTCCTGGCGTCGAGCCACAGGGCGGAGCACTACTGGTTCATGAACAAAGCGCGCAAGTATCGCC
>CALVNM010000013.1 GCA_944349735.1 uncultured Clostridia bacterium
GTGGGCCTTCACGGACTCGAACCGCGGACCAATCGGTTATGAGCCGACCGCTCTAACCAACTGAGCTAAAGGCCCCCATAAATGTGGATTTAATATTAAATTGTAAGGTTCTGGTCGGGGTGAAGAGATTCGAACTCCCGACCCCTTGGTCCCAAACCAAGTGCGCTACCAAACTGCGCTACACCCCGTCGGGCACCATCAACCGCGCTTAAATAATATACAATATCCTGACGACGTTGTCAACGGATTTTCGCGTACTCGGTCGAATTTTTTTTATTAGCCCGAACACTCGGCGTACGCGCTTTCCGTGCACCCGAAAACTCTATAGCTATATGCACATTTTGTTCTTTTCGTCTGCCCGGTATGCTACGGCAATACGCTTCATAAATATTATGCATAATATCAAATTTGATAAATTATTGATTTTTGTTTTTATATATATTATTATATATATTGGAATGGCGGAAGCGGATTGTTCCCGAAGTAATACGACAAGGAATCTATATTTAATGGATATATTATCAAAGCTGGAAAGTCTGATCCACGGAGAAAAAGGACCGCATATACGTGAAGACAGCCATAAGCTGAAGCACGCGGAAAGGTTCGATCCCGATATCAACGAAGGTCTCACGGAAACGCAGGTCGCGGAAAGAAACAGCGACAAACTTACTAACGATAAGCCCATAAACCGTACCAAATCATATACTCGAATCGTTCTCGAAAACGTATTCAATTTCTGTAATACGGTCACTATCATATTGGTCGCCCTGCTTTTCATCGCGGGAGCCGGGATGTATACGGTTTCTTCCTGCATAGTCATACTGAATATGGCTATCGGTATTTGGCAGGAGATTAAAGCGAAACATAAAGTCGAAAAGCTGTCGATAGTCATCGAGAATACCTGCGAAGTCATCAGAGACGGTAAACACTCGGAGATCAGCACCAAGAAGCTTGTGCTTGACGACATTTACATACTTAACGCGGGATTGCAAGTTCCCGTGGACTCCTCCGTCAAGAGCGGCGTTATCGAAGTTGACGAATCGATACTTACCGGCGAATCCGTACCCGTCAAAAAGAGCGTAGGAGATTATATCCTTGCCGGCTCCGTTATAGTGTCGGGCGAAGCCACCGTGCGCGCCGACAAAGTCGGTAAAGACTGCTATATAGAGAACGTAGCCCGTATCGCGCGCAGAGTATCCAAGCCTCGTTCCAATATATTCAGCGTACTGGACAAGATAATCAAAGGCATATCCGTAGTCCTCATATTCCTCGCGGGTCTCCTGCTCATATCGCTTCTCGTTACCGGCGCAGAGAGCACGTTCCTTACGGAATCCGGAGTAAACACAGAGGAAATATCCAAATTCCAAAGCTATGTTATAACGATTTCCGCGGCTATACTCGGAATGCTCCCTATCGGGATGTTCCTGCTGACTTCTACAGCGCTAGCCGCTTCTACGCTTAAATTCGCTAAACGCAATACTCTTCCTCAGGATCTGTACAGCATCGAAATGATAGCTATGGTCGACACCCTGTTGCTCGATAAGACGGGCACGATCACCAACGGAAGGCTCGAGGTCGTGGAGATCAAGAACTTCCTTACGGACGACAACACGCATGCGGAGGACGTATTCAATACTATAGTTACCGCGACTAAGGACCGCAACAGTACGGCTAACGCAATACGCGAACATTTCCTGTACGCCAAGACATTGGATTATGCCGATTTCTGTGCGTTCTCTTCGGCTCGCAAATTCAGCGCGATAACCTTAAGCGACGGCAAGACATACGTCATGGGCGCGCCGGACTTTATCGTCAGCGGCAACGACGAATTGGAAACATATGTGGAACATAACGCCAATCTCGGCAGAAGAACTCTCGCTCTTGCCGAATTCGACGGAGCCATAGACGATTTCGATCCGGCCTTGAGTAAATGCCTGTGTGCAGTAACGCTTGAGGACGAACTCAGAGGCGACGTCAAGGAAACTCTGGATTGGTTCCGCACAAACGACGTAGAGATAAAGATCGTTTCCGGAGACAATCCCGTTACCGTCAGCCAGATAGCGGAAAAAACGGGCGTAAGCGGTTACGAAAACTATGTCAGCTGCCGTGAATTGACCGACGAAGAACTCGCGGAAAAAGCGGAAAATACTACCATATTCGGTCGCGTTTCGCCCGAGCAGAAATGCAAATTAGTCAATATACTGCAATCCAGAGGAAAGGTAGTCGGTATGATCGGCGACGGCGTAAACGACGTACAGGCTCTGAAAGAAGCGGATTGCTCCATATCATTTGCTTCGGCTAACGAAGTGGCGCGTAACATTTCGCGTATCATACTGATGGATAATAATTTCAAGACCCTGCCGAGCGTCGTTCAGGAAGGACGACAGGTTATTTCCAATATACAGAAAGTATCCTCACTGTACATAATGAAAAATATTTTCGTTATGTTCATGGTATTGATGTTCACCATCCTTACTTTCGTTACCGAAGTGAACAGCTATCCGTTCGATACGAAGAGAATGTTACTTATCGAGTTCTTCGTTATCGGCGTACCTACATTCTGCTTCGCGCTACAACCTAATAAAGCCCGCGCTACGGACAAATTCCTCGCCAACATCATGCGTGCCTGTTTCCCGTCCGCTATAGGGCTTATCGTAGGCGTGCTCTTCGTATTCGGAATGCTTGGTTGTTTCAGCGGAGACATGACGTCTTTCGCCACCTACGACAATGCCTCGACGGCGGCGATAGCGCTTGCAATGGCGGGATTTGCCTGTCTGATAATAATTTCTATGCCTCCGGACTGGTTCAGACTCGGGCTTATCGTCGCCATGATAGGCGTTTCGGCTCTAGCGCTTTGGGCAGATTACTACTATGCCGTCCCCCTGTTCGGCGATACCTTCCTTAATATTAACTGGCAGCTTCCGTGGCAAAACTGGGTATTGTGCGTAGGCTGCGCGGTAATAGCCGCAATACTGACTTTGGTCTTCCGTAAGCTAATTGACGTCATTGCCGCCAAATACGGCGACAAGATATTCGCTTTCTTCGAAAAGCTCACTAAATCAATGAAACTTATTTTCCGCAAAAAGAGCAGAGTAAACGAAAAGAATTTCTGATGTACCTAATATAAATATAAAATAGAACCGGACAATCGTCCGGTTCTTTTATTATAATCTTTTGATGCTTATCACGTCCGGAAGCGAAGACAGTTTCTTCACTATGAATTCCAATTCCTCCACCGACTTGATCTGTAAGCCGAGCGACAGATTGGCTATCCCCTTCGTAACGTGCATCTCTATGGTTTGAATGGAAATACCCTGATTGGATAATACGGGTATGATGGTATTGACGACTCCCGTGCGATCCACGCATTCTATATGAAGTTTCGCTATGAACATCGAATCGTCGGTATTCGCCCAATGCGCCTCCATAAGCCTCTCGGTCTCCATATTGCGGATGTTCGGGCAATCCGCGCGGTGTATGGAAACTCCGGCTCCCCTCATCGCATAACCCACTATGCTGTCTCCGGGGACGGGACTGCAGCACTTGGCGAGTTTGACCAGGAAGTCGTCGAAGCCTTCGACTATTACGGCGCTCGATGACCTGGATCTTTGGGGTTGCTCCTGCTTCGGCGCCTCTTCCCCCGCCGCTTTCTTTATCATCGCCTGTTGCTTGTTGTGTCGGTCGATAAGCTTAAGCAATATCTGGTTGGTTCCCAGAGCGCCGCAGCCGACGGAAGCATACATATCGTCCGCGGAGGATAACGCATATCTTTTATACAGCTCGTCCACAGCCGACTGATTGCTCATGAGATCGCCGAGTTGATAGCCTCTGCGTTTCGCCTCGCGCTCGAGCATGTCTTTGCCGGTCTTGATATTCTCCGCGACCATATCCTTCTTGAAGAAGTTGCGGATCTTGCTCCTTGCCTGCGAGGTGACGACGAATTTAAGCCAATCTCGCGAAGGACCTTTGCTTGCGTTGGAGGTTATGATCTCTATCACGTCTCCGGTATTGAGAGCCGTATTGAGAGGTACCATCTTGTTGTTTACTCTAGCTCCGATACATTTGTTGCCCACCGCGGTATGGACTTTATATGCAAAATCCACGGCTGTGGCTCCCGCCGGCAGATCGAATACCTCACCTTTGGGCGAAAACACGTATATTTCGTTGCTGACTATATTCAGCCTGAGAGTCTTGAGATACTCTTGGCTGTCCTTGATGTCCTCTTCCGCCTCCATGACTTCGCGCACCCAGGACAAACGCTTGTCTATCTCGGTCTCGCTCCCGTCGGTTCTGCCCTCTTTGTACTTCCAGTGCGCAGCAATACCGTATTCGGCTATGCGGTTCATCTCCTGAGTGCGTATCTGTATCTCGAATATCTGTCCGAAGTTGCTGACAACCGTGGTATGCAGCGATTGATAAAGATTAGGCTTCGGCATAGCTATATAATCTTTGAATCTTCCCGGGACCGGCTTCCACATAGAATGGATTATGCCAAGTACGGTATAACATTCTTTCACGTCGTCGACTATAACTCGGACGGCTATGAGATCGTATATCTGGTCGAGCGTCTTTTGCTGGTTGACCATTTTCTTATATATGGAATAGAAATGTTTAGGTCTTCCTTTTATGTCAGCCTTGATGCCTACCTTCTCTAGTTCTTTTTCTATTTCGCCCGCGATACGCGCTACCTGAAGCATTCGCTCCCCGCGCTTGGCGTCAAGCTGCTCGCAAAGGTATTTGTATTCTTCCGGATACAGATATTTCATCGACAGATCTTCGAGTTCGCATTTGATACCCGATATACCGAGGCGAGCTGCCATAGGTGCATAAATATCGAGTGTCTCTTTGGAAATGCGCAGTTGCTTTTCCGGCTTAAGGGCATCCAAAGTACGCATATTATGCAACCTGTCGGCAAGTTTTATAAAAAGCACTCTCAAATCGAGAGATATTGCGAAAAAGAGTTTCCTTAGATTTTCCGCCTGTTCCTCAATGCGCGAGCTGAACTTCGATTTCAGTTTAGAAAGCTTGGTGACGGCTTCGACCAGCGTATATATCTCGTCTCCGAATTTCTTTTTCAGCGTCGGACCGTCGCAATCGGTATCTTCGACCACGTCGTGCAGGAGAGCGGCACATATGCACGCCGGGTCCATTCCGAGATCGATAAGTATCTCCGCCGTAGCCATGGGATGCGTGATATACGGCTCTCCCGACTCGCGGAGCTGACCTTTATGGCAATCCTCGGCGAAAGACAACGCATATTTTATCTGCTGACAGTCTTCCTCGGAGTAATTTGATTTACATTTTTTTATAAATTCCTGTTCCCTCGTAAACATATGCTTTACCGTTTACCGTTACTGATAAGTTTAAGTATCCCCGATTCCGAAAGATCTTTTTTGACTGCGCTTATGCGCAGGAACCCGTCGTTATCGATGTATATAACGCCTATTTCCATCAGGATATAGATGCCGGTCTCGAATGCCGTAAACGGCGCGGTATACCCCTTCTCGCTGACCGTGAAATAAAGATCGTATATGCCGCCGTAACGCTTATCTTTTGCATAAGCTTTAACGAAACTGAATAATCCGAGCAACTTGTCACGGTCGAGCGAAACCGCATCCGTATTGTACTTGGGCGGATTATTATGCACCGTAATCTCCGCGGAATACTCTGAATTGAGGTCGTTAACGAAAGCCGCAGGCGGAGAATCGTACACCTCTATAACCGAATAATAACCGTAATAATTGTTGACGTCAGGAGCAAGCAGCACGGTATTATACGGATTGTCGGTCGCAAGCTGTCCGGTCGCTACGAGATAATTAGGATGTTCCTGTCTGAGCGTAGAAAAAGTTTCCGGAGTGAATGCGATAAGCAGTCTTCCGAATGTCTCGTCGTAGCCGCAATAAGCGCTTTTGACCGCTTTTTTCTCGCGTTTGGGAAGGAAGGCTTCTGCTGCGCGCGCTATTATCTCGTCGTCAGGCGGCACCGCTTCCGTAAGCGACATTCCTCTGTAAACGCATCTCAATGTCTCTCTACCTCTGTATTCTTCCTTGTCTACCGTATAGAATACGCTTTTGAGCATAGGAGAATTCAGTATTTCCCTGTTTCCGAGTTCGTTGAAAGCTATAAGATCCGCAACAGAATTGAGTTTGCTTTTGATATGCGCGTGTGATTTAATGCGCTCGAAAAGCATTCTGCGGAAATCCGTCTTGAATACCGGTCTGGGATTACCCATACCGAACGGTTCCAATAATTCGAGTTTATCGGCGAATGTCATGGTAAGATCGGATACCGCAAGTTCTGCATCGTATTCGTGAGACGGCAGAAAATAGGTATCCTCGTAAGTTGCTCTTATGTATGCGTTGGCTGTCGCGGTGAATCTTTCGAGATCTTCCGGTCTTATGCTGAGTCCGGCAGCCATCGTATGCCCCCCGAACTGTATAACGGCGTCTTTCGCGGCGTTCAGCACTTCATATATATTCACTCCTTTCACGCTTCTGCACGAGCCTTTCAAAACGTCGTTCTGCGTGACGAACAGCACGGTAGGCCGCCTGAATTCTTCCGCGATCTTAGCCGCAGCGATGCCTACTACTCCGCCTTCCCAGTTACCGCTGTGCAATACTATGATACGGTTATGCGTAAGATCGTATTCGAGCAACATTTGACGGGCTTCATTTATGGTCTTGTTACAGAGTTCCTGTCGCTCTCTGTTCTCTCTGTCAAGCTCCGCTGCGAGCATATCTATTTCTTTGCGGTCGGTAGCCGTCAATAATCTGTATGATTTTTCCGCCGTGCTGAGCCTTCCCGAGGCGTTCAAGCGCGGAGCCAGTTTGAACGCTACGTCTCCCGACTTTACGGGGTAACCTCTTCTGTGCCCCGAGATCTCGAGTAACGCTTGAAGCCCGTATCTTACTTTACCTGAGCTTAACGCCCGCAATCCGCATGCTGCTATGATACGGTTGTCGCCTGTCAGCGGCACAAGATCCGCGATAGTCGAGACAGCGCAAATATCGATGAAATTCATAGCGTATTCGTCTCCGAATAATGCTCTGACCAACATAAAAGCGACTCCCGCGCCGCAAAGTTCCTCAGCGTCGGTTTGAGTCTTGGGATTGATTATTACGGAATTCGGCAAAACCTCCATAGGTTCGTGATGATCGGTAACCACGGTTTCCATGCCCAGCTCGTGCGCAAGCTCGATCTCTTCCACAGAACCGATGCCGCAATCGACCGTAATGAGTAAAGTCGGTTTATAACGTTCGTATGCTCGTCTTAAAGCATACTCTGAAAGTCCATAACCGTCCTCGGTACGCGTCGGAATGAATACCTCGACGTCCGCGCCGTGTTCTCTGAGCGCGGTTCCGAGTATAGCGCTCGCACCTATGCCGTCGCAATCGTAGTCACCGAATATGAGTATCTTGCCGCTTTCGCAGTGCCTGCGTATCAGTTTTACGGCTTCTTCGGTGCCTTTAAGGGTATAAGGTGAAGACAGACCCGAAGGTAACGGCTCCAAAAACGCTTTTGCCTTCTCCGCGGTATCGTAGCCGCGCGCAACGACAAGTTCCGCAAGTATATTGGGAAGTCCCGTCCGCGCGGCAATATCCGCTATCAAAATGCGTTTTTCTCTGTCAGCCATATACCCTCTTTTTTATATGC
This sequence comes from uncultured Clostridia bacterium, assembly GCA_944349735.1. Classification (GTDB taxonomy): domain Bacteria; phylum Bacillota; class Clostridia; order Christensenellales; family DTU072; genus Stercoripulliclostridium_A. The sequence continues at coordinate 7,654 of CALVNM010000013.1, forward strand.
AAAAAGAGCCCTGATAAGAGCTCTTTTTATTTTGACCGTTATCTGCGTCTGCCTCTTGCTACCGCCGCTTTTCTCGCTTTACGCTGTTTGTTGCGTCTCGCGTTCATCATCAGTCCCCAGATGCTCGGCGCAATGAATATCGACGAATACAACCCTGCCAATATACCGAATATGATCGGAAGAGCGAAATCGGTCAGCGACTGCACACCCCATGCCGCGAGGACCACTATCGTGATAAGAGTCGTTAAGCTCGTGAACAGCGCTCTAGTGATAGACTCGGTGACCGACGTATCGATAATGTATCCGAAGTCAAGTTTGGATTTGTCTTTATGCTTATACGGAGCCATATTCTCGCGCACGCGGTCGAATATAACTATCGTATTGTTGATCGAATACGCTACTATAGTTATGATTCCGGCTATCAACGAGCTGTTGATCTGTATGCGGAAAATTATAACGAGCGAAAGCATTATGATTACGTCGTGCAACTGTGCGCACAACGCCGCCAGTCCGCTGAAGAAGTCGAATCTGAAAGCTATATAGATAAGCATCAGCAACATGGCGATACCGACCGACAGCAACGCTTTCTGTATAAGGTTTTCGCTCGCGGTGGCGTTGATCATTTCGGGATTGGCCTTTATCACTACGGAATCGCCGTATTTGGCTTTGAAAGCGTTCACGACGTCTTCCGCTATTTTGCGGTTGATGGCTATCATTTCTTCGGTACGCTCGTCGCTGTTGTAGTCGGAACGGATACCGTCGACTTCTATGGAGTTGGGATAACGTACTATGAGAGTATCGGATCCCGAGTCCTGATCGGAAGAGACTATGGCGCCATTTTGCTCCACCACTTCGGTGATAAGGGCGAGATTTTCTTTGCGGTTCGCGCCGAGCATCTCCGCGCCTTCCATTTCAACCGTAAGCACGGTGCCGCCCTTGAAATCGATACCAACGTTTGCGAAGCCGTCGTACTGGTTATTACCGGTATACACCGACCCGCATACGAGCGCGATGAATATGATCACTGCGGGAAGAATAAACCAATAATAAGTATTCTTCGAAACGGGCAGTTTCTGTAAAGAAAGTCTGATCTTGGAGAGAGCCTTGGAATTACTCATATTATTCCACCTCCCCTTGCGCCGCTCCGACCTTGGAGGGGTTCAATGCGCGCGCACCGTCTTTATCGTCGTTGCTCTTCTTGAGCTTAAGCGAATAATACATATCCGAATCTTCGTTGAACGAAAGTGAAATATTGAACAGCAGTCTCGTCACGATAATGGCTGTGAACATCGAGAGAAGAATACCGATAAGCAGCGTTATGGCGAAACTCTTGATGGTAGACGCGCCGAGAATGATCATGACGATAGAGCCGATTATAGTAGTAACGTTGGCGTCGAGAATAGCGGAAAGCGCTTTCTTGAACCCGATCTGCACACAGGAACGTATGGGCTTACCGAAAAGTTTGCGTTCGTCCTTGATACGTTCGAATATTATGACGTTAGCGTCGACCGCCATACCTATACTCAGTATGATACCGGCGATACTGGGAAGAGTAAGCTGTACCCACGGCACGAGCGCGAGAGCATAAATAAGAAGAACGCTGTAAATAAGGAGCGCAAGAGACGCAAGCACGCCCATGCCTCTGTAAATGACGAGCATAAATACGATAACTAGCGCAAGACCTATGATACCCGCCATGATACCCGCTTTCAAAGCGTCCTGCCCGAGCGTGGGGCTTATGGTAGCTGTATCGTCGGGGCTTAGCGGCACAGCGAAAGTACCTGCCTTAAGTTTGATAGCGAGTTCGTTAGCCTGCGCCTGAGTGTAATTACCGGTTATAACGGCGTTACCGTCGGTAATGGTCGCATTGACAGTCGGCGCCATTATCTCTTCGCCGTTGATATAGATACCGATGGTCTTATTGAGATTGTTGGCGGTTGCTGTGGCGAATGCCGCGGTTCCTTCCGCATTGAAAGTAAGGCTTATGGCGTAGCTGCCTTCATACAGGACTGCCGCCGCGTCTTCGAGATGCTTACCGCCTTCGATAAGAACGTTGCCGTCTTCGTCTTTGAACTCGAGAGTCGCGGGTTCGCCGATAAGGTTCATGAGGGTTTCGGTGTCCTCGACGGAGGGGATCTCCACGCGGATCTTATCAGTCCCCTGTCTGGTAACGGTGGCTTCGGTATAGCCTTTAGAGAAAAGCAAAGCTTCGAGGTTGCTTATAGTGCCTTCTATGGCGGAATCCCGGTCGGCGGTGTCGATACCGTCGAGGTCCATCGCATAAACTACGTACATACCGCCTTCGAGATCGAGACCGAGCTTGATCGTACCGGCAACCCAATGGAAATCGTAATTGGTATTGCCGATAGCGAAGCTGTCCTCGCCGTTCAAAGGAAATATCAGAAGTGCCAAGCCGATAAATACTATCGCAAGTATCACGGCTATGACAATCGACTTTTTCTTGCTCACAAGTATGCCTCCATACGTTATTCCTAAATATTATATAGTTTAATTGTTGGCAAGTCAATTATCTTTTAATAATTAAAATATAAATAACACAAAACGAACGCAGAACGAACAACGCCGACGGTCAATCGGCGTTGTTTTCGATATAGTAAATCGCAAGACTGTTCTCCAGACGCTTGCGCTGCAGCGCGCAACCCAGCTCGTAACAGCCGTCGGGAGAGCCAGTAAAATGCAATGCGTTGGCAGTGCATCCGCCTCCGCAGTAATATTTGGCGGGACACTCGGCGCAATGCGGTTTACTCAAAACGGTATATCGAGCGAAGCGCTCGCGCACATCCTGCCTCGAAATACCTTCCCGAACGTTTCCGAGCAAATATTCTTCGTTACCCACGAACTGGTGACAGGGATAAATGTCGCCCGTAGGAGAAACGGCAAGATAATCGGTACCCGCGCCGCATCCGGTAAGACGCTTATTCAGACAAGGTCCGTGATCGAGGTCGATCATATAATGGAAAAAGTTGAACCATTTCCCCGTTTTTCTGCGCTCTATATACGCTTCGGCAAGTTTGTCGTATTCCGCTTCGAGTTCTTCGATATCGCTCATTTTGAGCGCAAGCGGATGATCTTCGGGAAGCACGACCGGTTCGACCGAGATCTGATCGAATCCCCTGTCGTTAAGCGCCAGGACGTCCGAGCAGAAATCTTTATTCTTGGCGGTATAAGTCCCTCTGACATAGTACTTTTTGTCGCCGCGTATCTTACGGAAAGCGATTGCATTGTCGAGTATCACGCCGAAGCAGTCCTTCCCGCTCACCGATTTACGCACGCCGTTATGGACGGATTCCCTGCCGTCGATACTTAGTACGACGTTATCCATTTCGGCGTTAAGCCACTCGGCGTTCGCTTTGTTGAGCAGAAGGCAGTTCGTAGTCATCGTGAAGCTGAAGCGTTTACCGGCTTCCGCCGCTCTTGACTTGGCGTATTCTACCGTTTCCTTGACCACGCCGAGATTCATCAGCGGCTCGCCGCCGAAGAAGTCCACTTCGAGATTGCGGATATTGCCGCTCGAAGAGATCAGAAAATCGATGGCGGCCTTAGCCGTCTCCGCACTCATATAGTCGCGCGCCGTATTATAAGTTCCGCCGGAAGCGAAACAATACTCACATCTGAGATTGCAGTCGTGACAGATATGCAGACACAGCGCCTTTACGACGCCTGCGTTCTTGGTAAATTCGCTTATCTTCCGAGGTGCGTTGAGCGCGCCTTCGCTCTCAAGCGACGAAAGTTCCTCTTCGCATTCCGCGATGCGCTCGGGGGAAATTTTCCGATATTCGGAAGCCTGTTCGTCGTTCAAAGCAGAATAACGCTTTACCGCGCATAAAAAAGCGACATCGTCCACATTGAACAGACTGCCGCTCTCTACGTCCCACAGAAAATACAACGGTTGACCGTTATGTTTATAAATAAAGGTATGTACCATTCTATGGATCGCTTAACGGGGTGTGACCGTTATGTTGTATTATTATTTGTCTTCTTTGGTCTCTCTGAGTATCTTTTCCTCTTTCGCGCAAGCCTGATTGCCTACGGTGCAACTGGTTTTGCAAGCGGACTGGCAGCTCGCCTGGCATTCGCCGCAACCGGTCTTGTGGTTTTTATCGAAAATCTTGGTAGAAACAGCTTTGATATGCTTCATGGTTAAAGCCTCCGTACGTTTATGATTGATTTATATTATCATTATAAAGGCGACAGGTGCAAAATGCAAGTCATATACGCGAAATATTCGTCATAAATTCTATCGGAGGTAGTATGAAACTGAAAGAAATAAATATCAAAAAATTCAAATTGGACAAAGCTACGGTCACCGACATAGTCAGAGCTTCGCTCATAGCCGTGATCATATCGCTGATCGCGGTATTGATACTCGGAATCATAATGAAATTCGTCGACATCGGCAATGCCGTCCTTTTACCAGTGAATCAGGTAATCAAAGTACTTAGCGTACTGTTCGGTTGCATACTGGGCATAAAATGCAAAACGCGCGGCGCTCTTAAAGGACTGATCGTCGGCTTGATATATACGCTCGCGTCCATCCTGATATTCTGGATAGTTAACGGAACTCTCACCGGAAATTTCGGCGTACTCGACGCCGTAAGCGGACTTATCGTAGGCGCGGTATCCGGTATTATCGCCGTAAATACCGGGAAAAGCAAGATATAAAAAACATAAAATAAGCCGACGGGTACCCGTCGGCTTATTGCGTTTGTTTTATCGGATCTTACAGTTTGGTACGTATGGCATTACGTACGATGACAACGTTGACGGGAGTGTTTTCGTCGCCGATATTTACGGTGAAACGATCGTTCTCGGTATTGATCTCGACTATCGAACCTACGAATCCGCCTATAGTCATGATCTTGTCACCGACGGAAAGACTTGCCATCATTTCCTGCATTCTCTTCTTCTGTTTACGCTGAGGAATAATGGTCATAAGCATCATGCCCACGAACACCACTCCGAGTACGATATATATTACGTAACTGGGCATTTCTGCGGCTAAAAGATTGAACATCTCGGTCTCCTTGATTTATGAGTTGTATCAATATTATCATATGCTTGTCTGATTGGCAAGCGTTTTACCGATATTTTTGCCCGCGCGTCCGTACGATATACGGCGGTCAACCCCTTTTCTCGCTTATGCCATCTATGATCTCGTTACGGTAATCGAGCAATCTGTCGGCGCGTATCGCTTCCTTTATCTTCTCCGTTAAGCGGTGCAGGAAACGTATATTATGGATAGACAACAGCCTTCCGCCGAATATTTCGTCGGTATTGATAAGGTGTCTGACATATGCTCTGGAATAATTGCGGCAACAATAACAGTCGCAACCTTCTTCAACTGGTCGGAAATCGTCTTTGTAACCCGCGTTGCGTATGCAAAGATCTCCGGAGAAGGTCATTGCCGTGCCGTTGCGTGCTATTCGGGTGGGAAGCACGCAATCGAACATGTCTATTCCCCTTATTATGCCTTCTATTATGCAGTCCGCGCTGCCTACGCCCATAAGATAGCGCGGCATGTTCTCGGGATAAAGCTCCTTCATTACGTCAAGCATTTCATACATGACGGGTTTTTCTTCTCCGACCGAAAGTCCCCCTATCGCTATACCGCATTTTGCGTACGGCAACGTGCGTTTGAGACTCTCTCTCCTGAGATCGGCATACATATTGCCCTGTATTATCGGGAATAAAATCTGCTTTTCGCCGTTTTCCTTATGGAAATCGTAACAGCGTTTGAGCCAGTCTGCGGTACGTATGACAGCTTCTTCGGAGCGCGCGCGGTCTGTCCCGGCTGCCGTGCACTCGTCAAATGCCATGATAATATCCGCGCCCAGAGCCTGTTGTATTTCGATAGACTTTTCGGGCGTGAAGAAATGCTTGCTTCCGTCGATAAAGCTGTTGAATTGCACACCGTCGTCGGTTACTTTGCGCAATGTAGAGAGCGAAAAGACCTGAAATCCGCCCGAATCGGTAAGAATGGGTCTGTTCCAGTTCATGAATTTATGAAGTCCGCCTGCGGCTTTCACGAGTTCGTGTCCCGGGCGAAGATACAGGTGATATGTATTTGACAGCATTATCTGACTTCCGGCTTCCGCGACTTCTTCCGGGGAAAGAGACTTAACGGTGGCTTTGGTCCCGACAGGCATGAACACGGGAGTCTCGATCACTCCGTGAGGAGTCGTGAATCTGCCTATTCGCGCTCCGGTCTGTTTACAAACCTTAATTACCTCGTATTTGAACATAATATCCTCGCATATACCGCTTACAAAATGAACATTGCGTCTCCAAAGCTGAAGAACCTGTACTTCATGTCTACCGCCGTACGATACAGTTCGAGCGTTTTCTCCCGCCCCGTAAACGCAGAGACTAACATAATCAACGTACTCTCGGGAAGATGAAAATTGGTTATCAGCCCTTTAACGACTTTGAATTCGTAACCCGGATAAATAAATATATCCGTATTGCCTTCACCTGCCGCTACAGTTCCGTTGAAAAGAGCCGCCGATTCGAGCGTTCTCACGGAAGTCGTACCCACGGCAATTACCCTGCGCCCTTCCTTGACGGCAAGGTTAATGCGTTCGGCGGCTTCTTCCGTTACTTTGTAATATTCCGAATGCATCTTATGCTCGAGAATATTGTCGGTCTTCACGGGGCGGAAAGTCCCGAGACCCACATGTAACAACACCTCTACGATTTCAACGCCTTTCGCTTTGAGTTCGCCGAGCAGTTCGGGTGTAAAATGCAGTCCTGCCGTAGGCGCGGCGGCAGAGCCGTCGATTTTCGCGTAAACGGTCTGATAACGCGACTTGTCCTCGAGTTTTTCGCGTATGTACGGTGGTAACGGAACTATGCCGACCCTGTCAAGTATCTCTTCAAAAACTCCGTCGTAGTTGAACTCCACGGTTCTTACGCCGTCAGCGGGATTTATACTGTCAATAGTTAATTTCAGTTCCTCGTTAATGACGATCTGGGAACCTATTTTCGCTTTTCTTGCAGGGCGCAACAGTGTTTCCCAATGAGTGGAATCGAGCCTTTTAAGTAAAAGCACCTCATATTCCCTGCCCTTCGCGTCGTATCCGAAAAGGCGCGCGGGGATCACTTTGGTATTGTTGACTACCAGCACGTCTCCGGGTTTAAGTAAATCTTTGATTTCGCGGAATATCCTGTGTTCGGTCCTGTCCGTAGTACGATCGTAATAAAGTAACCTCGACGAATCACGCGGATATACGGGGGTCTGAGCTATCAATTCTTCCGGTAGATCGTATGCGTATGCGGAAGTATCGTAAATGTTTATTTCTTCGTTATTCACCTTTATCTTCTCCGTTGTCCTGCCAGTCGAAAAGAGTGGAATCCGCCGTAACTCTGTACGGTATCTTCAGATGTTCGTAAGCTCTCCTCGAACATATTCTTCCTCGCGGAGTGCGAGCGACGAATCCGAGTTGCATAAGGAAGGGTTCGTAAACGTCTTCTATGGTAGCGGATTCCTCTCCGGTAGCAGCGGCAAGCGTGTCAAGCCCTACGGGACCGCCGTCAAACTTATCGATGATTGTATGCAATATGGTTCTGTCGGTGTGATCGAGACCGAGAGCGTCCACCTCGAGCCTGTTGAGCGCCTTTTTAGCTATATCCAACGTGATAGCCGAGTTTTCGCATTCTGCGAAGTCGCGCACTCTCTTGAGAAGTCTGTTGGCTATACGGGGCGTACCTCTGGATCTCGAAGCTATCTCTATACACGCCGCGTCCTGTATGTCGATATTCAATATGGAAGCGGAGCGCCTTACGATAAGCCCGAGTTGCTCGGGAGTATATAGCTCGAGCCTGCATATTATTCCGAAACGGTCGCGTAAAGGAGCCGCAATATTACCAGCCTTGGTCGTGGCGCCTACGAGCGTAAAAGGTTGCAATTTAAGTTTTATGGTTTTTGCCGAAGGACCCTGACCGAGCATAAAGTCGACGTTAAAGTCTTCCATAGCGGGATACAGCAATTCCTCGGCAGTATGATTGAGGCGATGTATCTCGTCGATGAACATCACGGAATTCGCGGGAAGCGCGGTAAGATTTGCGACAAGATCGGCACTCCTTTCGATAGCGGGTCCGGAAGTGGACTTGATCTCTACGCCCATTTCGTTGGCTATTATCTTGCTAAGCGTAGTTTTGCCGAGTCCGGGAGGTCCGTATAATAGCACGTGATCGAGCGCCTCTCCCCTCTTACGCGCCGCTTGGATGAATATGCGGAGATTGTCTTTAATTTTGTCCTGTCCCACGCATTCGTCAAGTGTGGTCGGACGTAAGATATTCTCGTTCTCGTCGCTCGGCAACAGCTCGCCGTCGAGTATCCTTTCGTCGGTAGCATAACTTTCTTCGTAATCTTCGCCGGGACGGTAATTTTCTTCGTACGTCACTTGTTGATTCTCCTTAACGCGCACATGATGAGTTCTTCGAGCGTATCAGCTTCGGAACGCGATGCGTTGACGGCATTCAAAGCTTCCGCCTGCGTGAGTCCCAATGTTCTCAGCGCGTTGACCGCGTCCTGTACTATACCGCCCGCTTCCTCGAAAGAAACGACGTTCTCCGTAAAGAAGGTCGCGTCTTCGCCGCGCAGCTTTTCTTTGAGTTCAAGGACGATACGTTCGGCGGTTTTTTTGCCTACGCCTTTGATCTTGGCTATGCTCTTCACGTCTGCCGTGGCTATCGCTATGGCAAGCGCGCCGAGCTCCATACCGGAAAGTATCCCTATCGCGGCTCTCGGTCCGATACCGCTTATCGTGATCAATTTAAGGAACATTTCCTTCTCCTCGCGGCGCAGAAATCCGTACAGACTGAATTCGTCTTCTCTCACGTTGAGGTACGTGAACAGCATGACGTCTTTATCTCGTGCGGGAAGTTTGACGGCGGTATTGGTCGAAACGGATATTTCGTATCCTATCCCGCCTACGTCAATTACCGCAAGGTTGCCGTCTGTAGACACCATTTTTCCTCTAATATATGCGTACATCTATCTCACTCCGAAATTGCCCATTGCGGAATTTGTCTGAGCATGCGTGACCGCCGCGGCGAGCGCGTCGGCAGCATCGTCGGGCTTAGGTATCTTATCGAGCCCGAGCAGCAGCTTGACCATATTCTGCATCTGTTGCTTATCCGCCCTGCCGTAACCGGTTATAGCCTGTTTGATCTGCATCGGCGTATATTCGTAAAGAGGCACGCCGGCGCTCTCGGTAACGTACAGCACGACGCCGCGGGCTTCCGCAACCATAATTGCGGTCTTTGCGTTGTTCTGGAAAAACAATTCCTCGACGGAAACGGCTTCGGGACGATATTTGGCGATAAGTTCGGCTATCTTCTCGCCTATAAATTTGAGACGGACGGGAAAACGGGAAACTTTGGGCGTTTCGATAACGCCGTAAGCAATCGTCCTGAGCGAGCTGCCCCGCTTATCAATCACCCCGAATCCGAGAATACCGTAACCCGGATCGATACCCAAAATTATCATACATAAATAATACTTTATTCGCGCGGATAAGTCAATTATTAAAGAGCATAGTCGGGAAAAGCTTGTCTCAAAGACCTACTATAGTTATAAATTCGTCAGACACCGACTGAAGTTCCGGATCGGAAAGCTTACGCGACTCTTTTGGCGCATCGATATTTCTGTCCATTACGACCGCAGCGGGAGAACCGTCGATGACTACAAGTCTGTCCGCCAACAGCAAAGCTTCGTTTACGTCGTGAGTGATCATTATGACGGTACGGGGATCAGATTCGAGAAGCTTGAGAAAGTATCTTTCCAATTTAGTTTTGAGCGCGGTATCGAGACCGCGAAAAGCTTCGTCCAATAAAATATAGCGCGACGGATACAGGAACCCTCTCGCCATAGACACACGCTGAGCCATACCGGTAGAAAGCTCGGCGGGATAAGCGCCTGCCCTGTCGGACAATTCAACGGCTTCCAATACGTTCTCTATCGCCTCAGAGCGACGCAACTTATCTTTATACCTATGTGCGACGGCGTATTCGAGATTGCCGCGCACGGTAAGGTTGGGAAGCAGCGCGGGTTCGCTGAACACGCACGAAATATCCCCTTCGGATTCTATATAGCCATCGTAAGGTGTCAATCCCGCCATAATATTTACAAGCGTAGACTTGCCGATGCCGGAAGCGCCCATTACCGCGGTTACTTTGTTCTCTTCGAATTCAATCGAAAATTTTTCGAAAATATTTACTTCGCCGTATCTTTTGGTGATATTCGTAAGTTTCATCGTTTCCACCTCACTATCAGCCGTCCCATGCAAAGCACGGCTCCCTCGAGCAGATAGCTCAAAATAACCGCGGCAATCGTCCAACCCATAAGAGCCGCGGTATCGAGATATACCCGCGAGATCTGCATTGCAACGCCCATACTTTTCACGGTCTGAGCGAGCACTTCCGAAGCTATCATGACTTTGAGTCCTAGCGAAATATTGCTGCGCGCCGCGGCTACGGTATCCGGGAGTACGGCGGGGATATACATCCTAAATATTCTGGTCATCAACGGTACACCGAATACTTTACTCATGGAAAGCACATAGCCGTCAATGTTTTTAAGGCTTCTTTCGAGTGAAGAATACAGTAACGGGAATACGATGAGAAATGTGATAAGTACCGGTGACTCCGAAGAATTAAGCCATATCAAAGAAAGAAGGATTATCGACATCGTCGGCACCGAACGCAGAATAGTAACGACGGGCGCAAGAATTTTGCTGACGGAAGGAAGCAGATAACCTATCACCGCAAGTATTGCCGCGCATAAGAACGCGAGCGCGAAACTGATTAAAGCGCGGCCTAACGTGCCGCCTAAGGCGACATAAAATTCCTTAGTCCCGAACAACACGAAAAACTCCTCGAAAGCGCGCGACGGAGAAGGAAGGATTATCTCCATATCGGTCGCTTTCGCTGCGACGAACCATATAAGCAGGAAAACGCCTGCCCCGATCACGGGGTAGGCGATATTCCCTATAATTCCCACTTTAGAAGCGAGACGTTCCTTCAAATCGCAAAACTTCACTTCGACTATGCCGCGGCGTCGGTCGCGGGAGCGTAGAAGAAATTATCGTCGGGCATTTTGCCGCCCACTGTAGCCGCGTTGAACGCGTACAGCGCGCCGAGATAGGTATTGACGGCGGTTTTTGCGTCGGCAGCTTTTACCGTCTTAAGATTGCAAGCGGTTATCGTCGCGGAAGTCAGCCCCGCAAGAGAGGTCGAACCTACAGAAGTAAGCGCAGAGGATACCTTATCCGGATTTGCGGAAGCCCATTCTTCGTTTTCTTTGAGTTTTGCCACAAACCATTCTATAAACGCCGCATGCTCCGAAGCAAGCAGAGAGTCTTTGACAAATACGCCCGCCTGCGGGAAGCCCGCGGTAGCGGAGCCGGTGGATTCCTGCCACAGCGCCTGAATGTCGAATACGGTAGAAGTTCCTGCATTGGCGTTTGCTTTTGTCACGGCGGGTTCGCCCATTATTCCGTATTCGGCTTTACCTTGTTTGAGCAAAGGTATCAGTTCGGAACCGGTATTTACGTAATTGAGCGTAACGACGTCTGCAGCTGCGGTATCGCCTTCCGTATACGCGATGCCGAAATGATCGAGAATGTATTTGAAAGTAAGGTCGGGAGTAGCGCCCTGCCCTATATTATAGACAACTTTTCCTTTAAGTGAGGCAAGTTTTTCGGCGGTCGTGGCTCCTGCGGGCATATTCTTGCCCACCATATACAACGAACCTTGCACATTTGTGGTGACAAGCTTCACTCCCATGCCTTTGTTATACATTGTAGCGCCGAGATTAAGCGGAGCAATGGCAATATTGGCAGTGTCGTTAAGTATAGCTGCCGAGATCTGAGTGGCGCCTTCCACTATACTGTAGTTGATGTCGTATCCTGCAAAAGTCGGATTCTCGCTGACGAGCTTCGCAATCGCTATCGCGGGAGATCCGTCGGGAACCACTACGTTAACTGTCACGGTTGAGGGATTATCGGTATTTTCGTCTTTGTTTTCGCAGCCTACCAGAGCGACGGATACGAGAAGCGTCATAACGAGCGCTAAAGCAATCGTAACTATAATTTTCTTTTTCATGTTACTTATTCTCCTTCCTGTTAAGGATATTATGTCGTCGTTAATCGATTTCTACCGCGGTTATTGCGGATTTTACGTTGACGGAATCTATTCTGCCCAGCTTACCGGTAAGCGCGGAAATGCGTTCCGTCTCGCCTTCCACAACCACGCTTATGGCGCATACGCCGCTGACTTTATCGGGGATACCCATTCTTCCAGAAATAATGTCGGCAAATTCGCTGAGAACGGCTTGCACCTTACCCGCTACCGCGCGGTCGGTGACGATAATAGCTACAACACCAATTTTTTTCATATAAAAAACCTCCTTTCGTCCGAAGGAGGTAACTTTTGCGGGAAAAGACAAACGTAACTTATCTCGGTCAAGCTTACTCTCCGAACGAATCATCGATGCAGGTCATACCTTGAGATAAATTTATCATCAAAGGATACGGAATGTCAAACGTTTTTCGTCAGTCGGTGAAAAAACGCGTAAATCTTCGACGCGAGGTCTGACGGTAAAGCCGCTGCCTGTATCGGATAAGCGCAGCTTGACTCCGCTCGCGTTGAAATGTATATATCCGTTGCCGTCGAAGAAGCGTGCGCGGCTTTCGAACCGCTCGCCCGTACAGTCCTCTTTCAATTCGTACGATACGATAACGAAATCGGCTGTAAGCCGATCGCACTCCGCTACCATTTCATAGCCGCCGAAGTTGAATTTAAATCCGGTTTCGGTCTTGACCACGGGAACTTCCGCAAAATTGCGCGCTGAGTTGACGTATTTATCGACGCCTGCCGTTGCCGGATCCGTTAATAACTCATCGGGCGACGCAAACTGTTCGATCTTGCCGTAACGAAGAAAAGCTACACGCTCCCCTACCGAAAAAGCTTCTTTTACAGAATCGGTCGCAAACAAAACCGAAGACTCAATCCCCGTGATATGCGGAAGCATTTCCAGGAATACGCATTCTCTGCGGCAAGACGGCAGCATACCGAATATGTCGTCAATAAGGACTACGGAAGCATTTCTTAGCGAAGTACGCGCGAGGGCAAGTTTGACTTTTTCCGTCTCGTACAATCTATAGACATATTCTTCCTCGAATGCGCCGAGTCCGAATTTATCAGCCGCGTCGTAGGCTTCGCGCCTTGCGTCATTTCCGGGAACTTTTCTTATCCGCAGAGGATACGTGAGATTATAATGTACGGTGCGGTACTTGAAGAGACCTCCGTCGTCGTAAACGAACTGAAGGTCACGTTCCTTGATACTCGCATTCGTTACGTCTTTACCGTCTATCGTTACGCTTCCGCCCGAAGCTGGATAAAGCCCCGCTATGCCTTTAAGCAACGACGTTTTGCCCGCTTCGCCGGAGCCGAGCAACGCGACATGCTCCCCCGACCCGATTTCGAGTGAGACATTGTCGACTGCCTTGGCTCCGTAGAGATATTCGAGACTGAAGCGATCTACCGACAGCATCCGGTTATCCGATAATATACTGTTCCGATTTTGCGGGACGAGCGCGGAGTTCCTCGGCTTTCGCTTCGTATCCGGCTCTGCCGAGAAGCGCGTACGTGGCGTTCTTGCCCTCTTCCACGCCTGGTTGGTTGAATGCGTCGATGCCGAGCATAGCTCCCGCATACGCCGTCTCCAGCATGAAGAACATCATCAGCTGTCCTACCGTGTAAGCGTTGACTTCGGGCAGAATAATCATATTATTCAGCCTGTTGTTCTTGGTAAGCGCATATTCGGTCGCATACATTTCGGACGTTATCAGTTCGTTGAGAGTATGTCCGCTGAGGAAAGCTACGGACGGGAAATCTTCCGCGCCGCCGCTTATGGTAACTTCCTTACGATATTTTTCCACGCCGATGAAAGTGACCACTTTGTCGAAGGGCCCCTCGGTATACAACTGAACCTGACTGTGCTGATCGGTCACGCCGAGCGATTTGACGGGAGTCTGTCCCACGTTGACGATCTCCCCTTTCTTGTTGACGGCTTTACCGAGGCTCTCCGCCCAGAGCTGACAGTACCAGTCCGCCATAAGCTTCAATGAATCGGTATACGGCATCATAACGCTTATGTTTTTGCCCTTCTCCATGGCGAGATATTGGAGAGCGGCGGCAGTCAATGCGGGATTAGACTTGAAATCGGCTTTTCTGCATGCCTTGTCCATATCCGCACAACCTTTGAGCAGAGCTTTAATGTCTATTCCGAGCACCGCCGCGGGGAAAAGACCTACCGGGCATATCTCGCTGAACCTTCCGCCTACACCGTCGGGGATATAGAATGTCTTAAGTCCCTCTTTGCGGGCGATCTTGATAAGGTTGCCCTTCTCCGCGTCGGTAGTGGCGATAATATGCTCGCGCGCCTTATCACCGTAACGCTTTTTCAGAATATCCATGATGATGAGATACTGACTCATCGTCTCGGAAGTCGATCCGCTCTTCGTGATGACGTTGAATACGGTCTTGTCGAGGTCAAGTATATCGAGAAGCGACGCCATTCTCTCGGGATCGACGTTATCTTCCACGTAAAATTTAGGAGCTTTGCGCATGCGCTTGGGAAGCTCGTTATGGCGAAGATGGCACAGAGCCTGGAATACCGCCATGGGTCCGAGAGCCGATCCGCCTATGCCGAGAACGACGAAGGCGTCGGCGCTACGACGGACCGCCTTGGCTGTCTCTATGATGTCCTTGACGACCTCTCCCTGATTATAAGGAAGTTCGGTCCAACCCATCATTCCAGTGCCGCGATTGAGCTTTACTTCGGAATGTGCGGAAACAGCCTTATTACGCATAGCCGCAAGTTCCGCCGCGGATATGCCCTCTTTTGCACCGACATAGTCGGCCATCATGTTGTTGTAATCGAATTTGATGCTTTCGTATTTTTTTGCCATATAATAATATACTCCTTGATTCAGCCGCGTTCCGCGACCGTAAGACATTTCGTTAAATATTCGTAAGACGCTTTTACCTCGTCAAACGTTTCGTAGTTACCCGCATAAAGCTCCATAAGAAGCGGACCGTCGTAGCCTGAAGCGATGAGTTTACGAAAAAACCCCGTAAAATCGAACGACCCTTTACCGGGGACGGCAAGTTTGCCGTCCTCGTGGTAATCGCAAAGGTGTACCGTGACCAGTCTGTCAGACATTACGTCGAGGTACTCGTCGAGAGGATATTTGCTTTGCATTGCCTGCTTGATGTCGAGGCATACTTCCACGTCGCTGTATTCCTTCAGTTCGCGGAAAAAGTCCGGCGAATTGAAGAAAGTCCAGTGAACATTCTCGTAAGCTATCTTGCAACGGCTGCCCTCGTAACTTGAAAGTATCGCGTTAAGGTCTTTCAGGCGTTGCGCTATCCATTTATAATCGATCGCGTACGGCAAACGTTTAAGGCGAGGCTGCCCGTGAAAAGTATAAGAACGCGCGTTGAGTCTCGCCGCCGCTTCCGCACATTCGCGGAAGAAGCTTTCACAGTCTTCGCGCGTCCTTTGCGCTCGGTTGAACAGCTCCGGTTCGAATTGCTGATTGAGCGTATGTATGCTGTGTACTTCCAATTTCGGACCTATACGCGGAAGAATCGTATCGATAAATTCCCTTCTGTATTCCGAGAAAGTGGTGAGGAATATTTCGCATACCTCGACGCCCATACTTTGTATCAATTTGACGGTATCCTCTGTCTGCGACTTCGAGAAAAACGTCGCCGTAGACATTCCGACTTTAATCATCCGCGTAATTCCTTTATTGCCGACGCGAACGCCGGCAAATATATTTTATCAATATTCGGGGGTAATGAGACCGTAATCTCCGTCGTGACGTTTATACACTACGGAAACTCTGTTGTTCTCGGCATTGACGAACACATAGAAGTCGTGATCGAGAAGTTCAAGCTCCGCGATCGCGTCCTCCACCGTAACGATGGAAATATCGAATTTCTTTTCTCTCACGACCTTGCCGAGTTTGTCTTTTGACACCGCTGCGTCTTCGTCGGCGGGAGGATTGAGGGGAAGCGCGTTCTTAGGAGTCTTGGAATTGATGCGCGCTCTGAATTTATTGATCTGCTTGTCGAGTTTTGGCAATACAAGGTCGATATTGTCGTACATATTGTCGGAAGTTACCTCTGCGCGAGCAATGAATCCCGCAAATCTTATAGTAACCTCCATTCTGAATTTGTCCGTGCTGACGGTACTGAGTTTTACTTTTGCCTCAGCGCTGTCGTCGGGGAAATACTTATCGAGTTTACCGAGCTTCTTTTCGATAACGGAAACAAGTCTGTTGCCTTCGTTGTAGCCCTTTGAAATCAGTTCGATACGCATAGTGTGCCTCCTTTGCTTTTGGTTATATCGAATACGATCTCGCCGTCTCTCACGTCGACGGCTACGTCGCAATCGCTTTTTATTTTGCCGGTAATGATCTCGTCGCTCAACTTGTCCTCGAATACGCGCTGAACGGCTCTACGTAACGGTCTTGCGCCGTATTCGGGATCCGATCCGCTTTCGAGTATATATTTTACGACCGACGGCGTATAGGTGAGTCTGATGCCTTTGTCGCCTAGCATACCGATTATTTGGTTTATCATTATTTCCGCTATGCGCGCAAGCGATTCTTCGTCCAACCTCCGGAAAATTATTATATCGTCTATTCTGTTGACGAATTCCGGGTTCAGGGATTCCTTGAGTGCGGCTAGTTGCTTTTCCTTCATCGACTCATAATCGCTGTCTGCTCTGAGATCGCCGCCGAAGCCGACGCGTTTCATCCGCGAAATGTCCTTCGCACCTATATTTGAGGTCATTATGATTATCGTATTCTTGAAGGACACCACTCTTCCGTGAGAATCGGTCAGCCTGCCGTCGTCAAGCACCTGGAGCAAAATATTGAATACGTCAGGGTGCGCCTTCTCGATCTCGTCGAACAAAACGACGGAATAAGGCTTGCGGCGAACTTTCTCGGTAAGCTGTCCGCCGTCCTCATATCCCACGTATCCGGGCGCAGAACCTATAAGGCGCGATACGTTTATTTTCTCCATATATTCGCTCATATCTATACGTATGAGCATGCTTTCGTCGCCGAACATCTTCTCCGCAAGAGCTTTGGCAAGTTCCGTCTTGCCTACACCCGTAGGTCCGAGGAACATGAAAGTTCCTATAGGCTTACCGGGGTCTTTAAGTCCCGCACGCGCTCGTTTGATCGCTCGGGCGACTGCACCGACCGCTTCTTCCTGTCCTATCACGCGCTTACCCAATTCTTCCTCGAGATGCATGAGTTTTGCGCTCTCCGCTTCCGTAAGATTGCTTACCGGAATATTCGTCCATTCCGATACGATCTCCGCTATCTCGTCGGAACCTATGGTCATCTGCCCTCCGACGATGTCTTCGCCCCAGCGCGTCTTAAGCTCTTTCAGTCTGACATCGACCGCTTCGCGCTCTTTCTTTAGTTCGCCGGCTTTAACGAAGTCCTCGCCTTTGGTAGCGGCTAAGATCGCGTTATTGAGTTCGGAGCGTTTCTTCTCGCATTCGAGTATGTCGGGAGGAGTTATCATCGCTGCGACGCGTATCTTGCTTGCCGCTTCGTCGATAACGTCTATCGCCTTATCCGGCAGGAATCTGTCGGCAATATATCTGTCCGATAATGTAGCTGCGGCTACAATTGCGTCATCCGTTATCACTACCTTATGGTGCTGTTGATAGCGGTCACGCAAGCCGCGCAATATGGTGACGGTATCTTCGACCGAGGGAGGCTCTACGATCACGGGTTTGAATCTTCGCTCGAGTGCGGCGTCTTTCTCTATATGTTTACGGTACTCGTCTATAGTAGTAGAGCCGATCGTGGGTATCTCGCCTCTGGCAAGCAGCGGCTTGAGAAGATTGGCTACCGTAGTACCGCCGGAATCGCTGTCGCCCGCCGACATGATCATATGCATTTCGTCGATGAAAAGTATCGTCTTTCCGTCGTCAAGCTCTGCTATCATATTCTTGAAGCGCGCTTCGAATTCGCCGCGATATTTAGTACCCGCTACCAGTGAACCTATATCGAGCGCGACGATGCGTTTGTCTTTGAGCATATCCGGGACTTCGCCTTTGACAACGGCTTGCGCAAGTCCTTCCACTACCGCGGTCTTACCTACTCCGGGCTCGCCGATTATAAGAGGATTGTTTTTTGTGCGGCGCGTAAGCACGCGCATTATCATCTTGATCTCTTTATCGCGCCCTATTACGGGATCGAATTTCCCTTGCCGCGCAAGTTCCGTAAAATCGCTGCCGAATGCGGCAAGTTCATCGCCGTCTTCGTCCTTGGATTTATCCGTTTTGCGCTGAGAATTACGATCGCTCGCGTCGTAAGCATTGACCCGGAAAGTTATGGGCTGTGCGCCGCGTAAAGATTCTCCGAATATCCTGTCAAATAACGAACTGATCGTATTTCCGAGATCTTCGTCCTGCGACGAGCTACCGTCATCGCCGTCGGATACCGTTTTGCCCACGCCGTTTGCGCTCATGCTCTCAACTATGGATTTTATGTCGGTATAAGATATATTGAAATTCTGAAGTACCTGCGCCGCGCCGCAAGATCTGTCGTAAGTCAGCGCAAGCAACAGATGCTGAGTATCGTAGCGTTCGTAGTTGAGCTTTTGTGCGATCGCTTTAGCGTTCATTAGAGCGCGACGTACCTGATCTACGGTATGCTGTTCACTTTGACGGTTGACCATACGCAGGATCATACCCGTAGCCGCCTCTTTGTCTACCTTGAGTTGGGTAAGTATGTCGTACGCGTATGTACCTTCCACCGTAAGCATAGCATGCAATATATGCTCGGTAGCGGCATTCACGCCGAGTTTCTGAGCCGTTTCGTTCGCCTTATTTATAATTCTTGCTACGTCTTCGGTGTATCCGATATTTGCCATAAAACCTTTCCGTCAATTATTGAACTTTACTTGCCTCGTTTTCTGCGCCGTTAAGCGAATAAGTTTACCCTTTACCGGACCTTAAATATTCCGAAATTTTAGCGCCGAGTTCTTTATCCCGTAAAGCAAAATCGATATTGGCTTTTATAAAACCTTCTTTACTGCCCATATCGTACCTGGTCCCTTCGAAATCGTACGCATAGACATTCATGTCTTTTGCCATCATGTCTATAGCGTCGGAAAGATACATTTCGCCGTTAGCTGCGGGCTTGATGCGGTCAATATAATAGAATATATCCGGAGTAAGCACGAATCTGCCTACGCTCGTGATAGTGGACGGTAAATTCTTTATATCGGGTTTTTCAAGGAAACCTGTGATTCGCACATATCTGCCTTTGGTTTCCGCAGGTATCATTACGCCGTATTTTACGGCTTCCTCTTCGGGCAGATCTTTCACCCCGACAATGGAGCTTCCGGTAGTCGCGGCGGCTTTTATGAGCTGCGCCGTAGCGGGATTGTCCGGATTGTAGACCACATCGTCAGGAAAAAGCACCGCAAAAGCTTCGCCCGCGGTAAATTCTTTGCACAATGCGACCGCACATGCCGTACCCTTCATTTCGGGCTGGCGGATATATGTGATATTTACTTTGCCGAGATAAGGATTGATCTTATCGATCATATCTCGTCTGCCGCTTTTGGCAAGTACGTTTTCCACCTCCGGATTTCTGTCGAAATAGTCGGCTACGCCGCATTTGCCGCGCGAAAGCACAATGCATATATCGGTTATACCGCTCAAAACGCATTCTTCCACTACATAGTCGACGGAAGGTCTGTCCAATATCGGAAGCAATTCTTTCGGTAAAGCTTTGGTTATCGGTAGATGTCTGGTACCGTAACCCGCCGCGGGAATGATCGCTTTGGAAATAGATTTCATAACTACCTGCCTTTGCAATAATATTATATAACGGAAAGCGCGGAAATGCAATATCGAATAAGAAATTAAAGCGCGTAACGTATTGCAATCGCGCGAATTTTGCAATACAATTTAGATAAGGAGCATTTATGGAAACGGAAAAAGACAAAATCACCGAATTAACCGAAGAAAAGGAAGTCGCTGCCGACGAAAGCGCCGACAAAGCAGCCGAAGAAGCAACGGCTAAAGCCGAAAACGCCGCAGAAGAGCTCACCCCGGAGCAAATAAAGCTGAAGCGAAAGAACGAAATAATACGGGTACTCAAATTCGTAGGCTTTTCATGTTCCGCGGGCGTGATACAATTCGTCGTATTCACCATTCTGAACGAGGTATTACACCTTATATACTGGCCTGCGTATCTCATCGCGCTCACGCTTTCCGTTCTGTGGAACTTCACTTTCAACCGTAAATTCACGTTCAAATCGGCTAATAATGTGCCTATCGCGATGTTGAAAGTCGCGGCGTATTACGTCGTGTTCACTCCCCTTTCGACTCTTTGGGGCGACGCGCTCACCGACAAAGCTCATTGGAACGAATATCTTGTGCTCGCGTTCACGATGGTCATAAATCTTGTTACGGAATACCTGTTCAACCAGTTCGTAGTATACCGTAAGTCGATGAACACCAACGCCCTCGGCAAGAAGGAGAACGCGGCTCTAGAAGCTGCGGGCAAACAGGACGAAGCGAGTAAAGAGGAAGAAAAATCGGACGACGCGGGCAAAGCCGATATCTGATCGCAAACATTTACAAAAATAAACTCGACCTAACGAAAAACCTTGACAAATACGCAGGCGTTATTATAGAATAACAACTGCCGTGCGGATGTGGCGGAATTGGCAGACGCGCAAGATTCAGGATCTTGTGATCGCAAGGTTGTGCAGGTTCAAGTCCTGTCATCCGCACCATACAAGAATAATACGAACCAAGACAGCAAGTCGAGGTTCGTATTATTTTTTGCCCGCAATTTCTTCGGAATTATCGTCCGATTGAAGTAGTCCCTCCGAATTTGCTTTTTCGGAGGCTTAGTTTTGCATAGGTCTTCGCGGACGTCAACGGCCGCAAAATCGTCGCTTAAAACACCTATCAAAAGACTTTTGGAGCCAAGTAAGGTTTGTTTCCTTGCTTGGCTCTTTTGCTGTACTTATATGATTTTGTCCTGTCAACTACGCAACGATTTAGTCTTTGTCCCGTTGACTTCCGCAGACTTGCTATTTAGTGC
The DNA here is from genome assembly GCA_944349735.1 of uncultured Clostridia bacterium. Classification (GTDB taxonomy): domain Bacteria; phylum Bacillota; class Clostridia; order Christensenellales; family DTU072; genus Stercoripulliclostridium_A. Next base: position 28,842 of record CALVNM010000013.1, read on the forward strand.
ACTGATATTTACCGTCCTATGCACCTTCGCCTCTTGCCGAAAAAGGCAAATCAATTCGGAGGTGTAACTCACAATGGAAATGTTGGTAACAAAGTTCTCAAAAGGAAAGTATCGTAACGAAGGCGATTTATTTGCAGAGCCTATCTCAAATGAGAACGTCAAACTCATGGGTGAGATGATCGCTTTACAGGCGCTCCGCACCGTAAAGAAGTTTGATATGAAAGTTGCAGACAGATTGTATATCGGTCTCATCAAAGACTTGCACCGCATGGGCGAAATAGACTATATCGTGTCTGACGGTTATGACGTAGCGCAGACTGCTATCTGCTTTCTGTATCAGTACGCCGGCAGAAAGCGTCCAAGATTTGCGGTAAAGACAAACGCGGCAAGGAACTTACCATTAAACTTGCGTGTTATCGTGAGGTAGACAGATTCATCGATAGCTTACGCAACCGCTCCGACAGACGCGGCGCAATCGAATACATAGATTTTACGGACTATAAAGCGCTGCCTATGGATCCCGTGAATTGCTTTGAACAAGAACAGACCGATTACAGCAAATACGATGAACTCGTAAGCGCGTTGCAGTTATCCGCGCTGGAAATTGCCATTCTGAACTGTTATATGAACGGTATGGTACAATCCGAAGTCTGCGCAGAACTCGGAATCGGTAGAGGCACTATCAATCACCGCAAAGCAAGTATCCGCCAAAGATATTATAACCTTTACGGCGCGTTCTGATATGACTTATAACTTCATACAAACGTAAAAGCCGTAGTCAGACGATTACGGCTTTTGTGTAGCAAATTTATTTCAATAGTTTTTATTATATCCATGTTTTTCCGACTGCAAAATCTTTTTCCAAAACATTTCCCTGAAACGTATGTACTCATCATCAATTTTAGCATTATAATTCTCAATTATCGAATATTGAAAATTTTGTTTTATATAGTCAGAACCTTTAGAATCCACAATCTTTTTCAGCTCAATATTGCCGCCGTGCCCGTTACTTACATAGCTTTCCCACCTTGCAAGCAACATTTTACTGTCAGCTGTTGCAGATCCAACATAAAGACGTCCGTTTGACTTATCGGTGATGAGATAAATCGCTTTTTGATGTTCCAATGCATTTACCCAGTCTGCGGGGCGCCGTTTTACGATTCCCTCTAATTCCTTAAAAGCCAAACAAACCTGATCATACCCCGGGAAGTGAGAGCCATTATAAAGATCCGGCAGAATTTCTTTTACGGTAATATCTTTTAATCGGCTGCGCAATTTGAACACATAGCGGCTGTAAGTCTGCTTTTTCTTGTAGCTGATAAGCAATCTTCCAAAAAAAGGGCGATACTTTTCAAGTATCTCATAGCTCGCTCTTTGTCCGAACGGGACATCCAAAATCTTTGCCGCAGATACAAACAGCCACTCGTCTCCACCTTTCTTGACAAAGCTAAACACAAGATCGTTCGGATAGAAATTGCGTTGTTTTGTTCCGTACCAGCCCCAATAGGAGCATTCCGTTTGTCCCTCAATGCGATTTTGCAGATCTGTAGCGAGCCATCGGTCGAGAAACCATTCTCCGCCGCGCCCCGCAGTAACATTGAGCTCAATGCGGCTGCTGTTCAGTTCGTCGTCCTTCAACTGCAAAATATCATCCAATTTGATATCCATATTGATGCCTCCTTAGCATTATTACTGTAATAAGTTCTACTCTGTCACTTCTTCTCCGTTCAGATACAGCGTCGCGCCATAGTAAAGTGGATTGGCTGTATCATCTTCAAAAGTGATCGCATTCCATGCATCTAAATCTGTAATATATACATTCATAAGTGAGGTACAATTTTGAAACGCTTGACTGTGAATTGAAGTTATTGTTCCCTGTACTGTTAAGCTTTTGAGTGAAGTGCAATCGCTGAATGCGTTGCCACTAATATAATATAAGGATATCCCCTCACCTAAGGTTACGCTTTGAAGCGAAGAGCAATCAGAAAACGCATACATTTTGATGCGTGTCACACTATTTGGTATGCTTACACTTTCAATAGAAGTACAGCCATAAAACGCATAATTTCCTATTGATGTTACATTATCAGGGATAATAAGTTCAGTTATAAGTTCATTGTTTAAATATAACTTACCTGCGTAACGCAGAGGGTTACTAGAAGTATAACTAAACCGTATATTGCACCATGCGGCTATATCGGTTATATATACACCTTCAAGCGAAGTACACCCATAGAATGCAGAAGCATTGATAGAAGTTACACTATCTGGTATAGTTATGCTTGTAAGAGTGGAACATCCATAGAATGCAGAATCATTGATAGAAGTTACACTATCTGGTATAGTTATGCTTGTAAGAGTGGAACATCCATAGAATGCATAATCACCGATATTTTCAATATCGTCTGGAATGGTTATGCTCAAAAGTGAAGAGCAATTATAGAAAGCACCATATAATATATTTCCTCCGATTATGGTTACGTTTTTAAGCGACGTAGGAACAAAATATGTTACTGATGACGAATAATAACCATACCTCTGCGAAGTTGCACTGCCGCCCGTATAACTGGTTGCCCCGAAAATATATCCAAACAATGTAGAGCTTGATGCCGTTGTGGCAAATTCATTCTTTCCTACAAACGGAAGAGAGACATTTGTAAGAGAAATGCATCCTGAAAAAGCACCTTCTTCAATTTCTGTCACATACCCTGGCACAATTAGATCCGTTACGGATTTATTTTTCACTCCTGTTATGATGCATGTAGTTGCTGTAGAAGTGAAAGTAAACGACTCTAATTCTTCCTTAACTTCATATTTTGCTATAAAGAAAAGATTATCAGTACCCAATGTAAAACCATATATATATCCTGTTGTTAAGCGCTTGTCGTTTTCGTCATACCAGCCGAGGAAGTTATAACCGAGATTAGGCGATGAAGCCATAAGGGAAATTTCTGTTCCATAATTGTACGTTCCTATTCCCGTGACGATACCAGCTTTACTATCATATTCTACGTTAACGGTGTATTGGTTAATTTGCCATTTTGCAGTTACGGAGAATATATCTGTATACTGCCATATGGACAAACCATCACCTTCATCTGCAAGCCGTGTTTCACCAGCATACCAGCCAAGAAAGGCATATCCCTCCCGTTTAGGTACAGGGAATACATACGTTTCATCGTATGTTACTGTTTGTATTGAATTGGAGATTGTCCCTCCGTTCGCATCTAGAGTTACAGTATACAAGTTCGCCGTCATATCGGCGTAGAGAGATAAACCGTCCCATAAAACATGCGGCTGGTAACTTGTTCCATTTTCCGTCCAATCATGAAACGTATATCCTACTACCGAATAATTGAATTCTATTGAGTATTCATAGCCTGTATAAGCGGTATCTGAATACACCAAAACATCTTTATGATTATAGTAACTCACAGTAACGGCATAACTGCGGTATATGGTCAATGTGTAAACCTCTGCAAGGTCACCGTTTTCGTTCTCCAACATAATATAAAACACATTGTCGCCGTCTTGCAATTTTCCGTTGCTGCCCGCAGCAATTTTCGTGGGGATCCGGTTTTGACCGAGAATATCCGAACACAGATCCCAACTGCCGGAGGAAACGGTTACCTTATTCAAAAGGGCGACGCTGTCTGTTGTATAGTCGACAAGCATAAAAATATCTGTTCCGGCGATCGTCGCGCCTTCGACTTGCGTGATCTCGGGGATATCGGCGTTTACAGTGATCCTGCAAATCGCCGTCTTTCCATTACTCACCGTTGCAGTGATCGTAGCTATACCACTGCCAACAGCCGTTACTCCTCCGTTCGCGACCATAGCCACGGTTTGATCGGAACTTGTCCATGTTACAGATTTATCCGTTGCGTTGTTCGGCAAGACTGTCGCTGTAAGTATTTCACTTTCGCCAATCTCTAATGTCAAAGATGTTTTATTGAGCGACACGGAAGTTACTTCTATAACTTCCGGGGCTGGCTCAATGACTGTAATCATACAAGATGCCGTTTTGCCATTGCTCGTTGTAGCGGTAATCGTAGCCGTTCCGCTTTCGATTGCCGTTACTTTTCCGTCTTCGACCATTGCCACGGATTGATCGGAACTTGTCCATGTTACAGATTTATCCGTTGCGTTGTCCGGAGAAACCGTAGCGAAAAGCGTATAACTTTCCCCAATTTCCAACGTCAAAGAGGTCTTATTAAGAAAGACCGCAGTAACAGCAATATCCTTATCATCATCCGGATCGGTGCCTGGGGTTGTTCCCGGTTCGTCTCCGTCGTTCGGATTTTCGCCACCTTGTTCGGTATTCTGCCCGTCATCAGGCGTTTCATTGTTTCCACAGGCGGTAAAAATTACAGCACACGCCAACATGAGTGTTGTAACAAACACCAGCAGAATAACAGATAATAATTTTCGTTTACTCATGGTCTGATCCCCGTAAACTTATTCATCCATTCCATGTACATCCGATATCCGAAAATGTTCATCGAATACTATATTCAGTGAACAAATCAAGATAAAAAGTACATGAAATACTCTGTTCATGAACATTTAAGGACACAACTTATATGAAAAATGCCCAATTATATTGCTATTATCTTCGTATTCTGTTATAATATAGAAAAAGAACGTACACTGAATATAGTAATTCATGTACGTTCTTTTGACTTATTGCAAAAACTTTCCCAGTCTGTTCATCATGTCTGCCTTATGCTCCATAAGGGAGTGAGCATAACGGTTGAGGGTTACGGTCGGGTTCTTGTGGCCGAGGATCTCGGAGAGTGTTTTCACGTCCATGCCGCATTCGATGGCGCGGGTAGCGAACGTGTGCCGCAGTGAGTGAAAACCTTTGTGCGGGATATTCAGTCTTTTCAGGAGCAATTCAAAACTCCGCTGGTAGGAACGAACGGAAATGGTACTTCCGTTTGCAGACACCACGGAGGGCGAATCGCTCTTTTTCTTAATGCTTTTGAGTATCGGCAGCAACTGTTTCGGCAGCGGTATCATACGACGGGAAGTGGCGGTTTTCGGTTCGTCTATGATAATCCCGTCTTTGCCGTCGTGGCAAGACTTAGAAACTGTCAGAATACCTTTGGCAAAATCAATATCGCTCCACTGCAAGGCAATAAGCTCGCCTATGCGCAACCCACTGTACAGGCAAAGGATAATGCCGTACAATTTATCTTTTTTGCCGTTCAAAACAGCTTGCTCTATCTGCTTTTGCTCGGCGAGTGTAAAGCACTCCACGGGCTTTTCTTTAAGCTTCGGGCGTTTGAG
>CALVNM010000014.1 GCA_944349735.1 uncultured Clostridia bacterium
GTAAATTCACCTATTTTGCGGAAATGGAAACTTCGGGCAAATGTCTCGAATGGGTCAAAAACCACCTTGCGCTCGACGAGATCGGCATTTATCTCGAAAAAAAGCATATCACCGAAGATATGGAACGCAAATATACTTCGCTGTACGACTACATGACGGACGTGGCGAAGACGGCGCAAGCGGGTTCGGGCGGAGTGATATTCACGCCTTGGCTCCACGGCAACCGCTGCCCCTTCGAAGATCCTATGAGCCGCGGCATGTTCTTCAATATAAGCCTCGAGACCGGCAAGACGGAACTTATCCGCGCGGTACTCGAAGGAGTATGCTTCCATAAGCGCTGGATGCTCGAAGCGGAGTCGCGCAAAGCGCACACTTCGGAAGTGGTCAGATTCGTGGGCGGCGGCGCGCTGTCGGACTTCACCTCTCAGCTCCTGAGCGACATCATAGGACGCCCCGTCGAAACGGTAGCCAACCCGCAGAACGTCGGCGCCGTGGGCGCCGCCGCCGTAGTCGCGGTAGGTCTGGGGATCATAAGCTCGCTCGACAATCTCAAAGACTATATCCCCGCCGTCAAGCGCTTTACTCCCAACCCCGAATACAAAGCGGTGTACGACCGCAATTTCGAAGTGTTCAAAGCGTTGTACAAATCTAACAAAAAGAACTTCGCAATGCTCAACAAATAAGGAGAACTTATGCAGAATCGTATAGTTGAATGCTCTAAACTTTTAGGTACGGACGGCAACCTTCTTCAGAAGGGCTACGCCACCGGCTACATGCTCGAATACGACCGTAACGACATACGCGCCAAGAAGGCGCGCATTAAGGAATGGGACTATTACTACGTAGGCAACGACGAGCACGCAATTTGCGTTACGGTTGCCGATATGGGATATGTGGGAGCCATAAGCGCCACATTTATGGATTTCAAAACGCCGTCGCAAATCACGAAAAGTTCGATAATGCTTTTCCCGATGGGCAAGCTCCACATGCCGAATACTCCGTATAAAGGCGACGTCATCGCGGTGAACGGAGAGGTCGAAGCGTGCGTCATCCTCGAAGGCGGCGTGAGGCACGTTTTCGGAAAATACCCCGATTTCGGACCTGCTGGCGAGGAACTCGACTTCGACTTCACCCTCTCGGACGTACCCGAAGAATGTATGTTCATCGCCACCCCTTTCAGCAAGCCGAAGCACTTCTATTACAACGCGAAAATAAACTGTATGACGGCGAAAGGTTACTTTTCGTTAGGCGACAAAAAATACTCCCTCGACGACGCGCTCGGAACGCTCGACTGGGGACGCGGAGTATGGACCTACGACAACACCTGGTATTGGGGCAGTCTGCAGACGGTGCTTTCCGACGGCGTAAAATTCGGTTTCAATATCGGCTACGGTTTCGGCGACACTTCGGCTGCGAGCGAAAACATGCTTTTCTACGACGGAAAAGCTCATAAGCTTGAGGAAGTCACCTTCCTTATCCCCGGCGACGGAACGGATAAAGTCGATTATACGGCGCCGTGGAAATTCACGTCCTCGGACGGCAGACTCGAACTCGATTTCGTGCCTATCATAGACCGTTACGAACCCTTCGATCTCAAACTTTTCTGCATGATACCCCATCAGGTATTCGGAAGATTCAGCGGCAAATGCGTTCTCGACGACGGCAAAGTCATAGAATTGAATTCCGTCCTCGGATTCGCAGAAAAAGTCCATAACAAATGGTAAGCGGTAGCACTTTTTATTAAATACCCGCCGCGGGATCGCGGCGGGTATTTTTATTCGGAACCTTGGCTTTACAAGGTGTCCTCAGGCATCTCGAATTTGTCCCCCGCTTCCAGCTTTCGTGCCGTCTTCCACGGCGCGCCGTCCTGCTTCCTGACTGCGACCTCGACAACGCCTTCCTTCGTACACAGCGTAAGGTCCGCTCTCCCTTTGCTTATAACGGGATGCCTCAGTACCCTCGCCGAACATGCGTTATCCGCGCCGTCGAAACGGAATGCGGAATATGTAAATTTTTCGTCCTCGTACGGCGCGTCGCCTTCTTTGAGATATTTATGCAGCTTGCCGCGCGCAACCCTTACCGCGAAATGGCACCAGTCCCCTTCGCGGAGCCTGCATTCCGCGCCCTCGGGGCAAGGGGCTACGAGCTTAGCTCCCTTTCCGCTGAGATAACTTCTTATCTTGCGCTGTAGAAGCGACGCGCGCGGCGTGCCGGGTTCCACGATCACCAGAAGCTTACCGGAGCATGCCGCGAGTTTATCGAGAGCAGCTTCTAAGGACTTCGCGTCCATCTCGTTCAGCACATAGGAGGCGACGACGAGGTCGAAACTTTTACGCGGCTCGAAATCTTTGAGATCGCATTTCAGCGTCTCCGCTTTAAGTCCCGCGGCTTCCGCAAAAGTCGCGGCGAGCGAAAGCATCGCGCTTTCCCTTTCCGCGAGTACGGCTTCTGATATGCCGAAAAGTTCGTGCGCGGCAAAAAACGCGGCTCCGGTCCCGGCTCCCGCGTCGAGCATGGTGAAAAATTCCGTATCGCTACCTTCCGTAGCGTATCTGAGCGCAGAATATGCCGCGCCGTAAGTGGCAGGCATCCTGACAGCCGCATAAACGGCTGCCTGTCTGTCCGTCATGACTATTCGCGAACCGTCTCCTTTGCCGTCAAGATATGCTGAGCTTAACGCGCGGGATACTTCTCTGAGTTCGGTCGGTCTGTACGCGCCGCATATTTTCTCCGCGGCGCTCCTCAAATAATCGGGTAAGTTCATAGGTCTACACAGTTATGCGCTTCAAAAAAACCGCATATCGATGCGGTAATTTCGATCAGTTCTTTTTGTTTCTGCGGCGTATGGTCTTCTTGATCTCCTCGACGTTCTTTTCTTTCTTCGTTCTGAGAAGGTAATATCCCGCTACTCCCGCGATCACGAGGCTTATGCCGGTGACTACGTAAAATCCGTACTGCTGACCTTCGAAAGGCACCCCCGTATTCATTCCCCACAAAGAGGCGAACAACGTAGGTATCGAAATGATGAGCGTGATGACGGTAAGGAGTTTCATTATCGAGTTGACGTTGTTACTTATGATGGAAGCGTAAGCGTCCATGGTCCCGGATAATATGTCACGGTAAATGTTACACATGTCGACCGCCTGCCTGTTCTCGATGCCGACGTCTTCGAGAAGTTCCGCGTCCTCTTCGCTCTTGACGGAATTGCTGCGCATCAATCTCTCGATTATCAGGCTGTTGGCTCTCAACGACGCCGAGAAATATACGAGAGAATTTTCGAGGTCGAGAAGCTGTATAAGCTCCTTATTCTTCGTCGAACGGTGAAGTTCGACCTGTATGCGCTGCCAGGATTTATCTATCTGCCTCAGATACTGGAGGAATTTGACGTGGGTATTGTAAAGCATCTGATAAAGGAAGTTTTCGCGCTTCGCGGTATCGAGATTTTTGATACGGTTATTTATGAGATTGGAAATTATGGAGTTCTCTTTGAGACAAACGGTAACGACGCAGTTATCCGTGATCACCGCGCCGAGAGGCATCGTGGAATATGAATAGTAGCTGTCTTCGTCCTCAATCGTGGGTATGTCGAAAAGCACAAGCGTATCGCCCTCGTCGGTCTCTATACGTGCGCGTTCCTCGACGTCGAGCGCCGCTTTGAGCATATCTTCGCTTACGCCGGTGATACGTTCTATAAGCTCTATTTCACGGTCGGTGGGGTTCTCGAGATGTATCCACTTGTCACGGATATTGATCCCGCCGCTGAATTCGTTGGACTGCTCTACGAGTCTCTTGCCCGCAGTCTGAAAGATCTGGATCATATATGTCCACCTCCTCGAAGGCAATAATTAAGGGATACGAAGCCGTATCCCTTATGGAAGTGTACACATCGGGACGCCGCCGTGTGGTTAACGGCGGCTACGGCTTCACTTGATCATGCGGTAACTACTGTAAGGGTCAGCTTCCATCCGGTAGTTTCTCCTATTGCTTGACTCCGAAGCGCTCCTCATAAGTTCCGGAAAGGATTATGAGACAGTCTTCGAATATTTCTTTCTCTTCGTCGTTATAATTGCCGTTGTCTTTGGTCTCCTCGAGATACTTGGCGAGGTCGATGATGTCCTGTGCCGTAACGTTGGGATCCTTGGACGCCGCGTCTGCGATGTAAACGAGCTGGAGCAGGAGCTGCAGTCTGGACTCTGCGGGAGCTTCTTCGGCGGCGGCGGCTTCTTCCTGTACGGGCGCGGGAACTTCTTCGGCTACGGGCGCGGGTTCGGCGGGTACAGGCTCTTCGGGTACCGCGAGACTCTCGTCGACTTCGGGAGTGGTCACGATCTCGAGTATCTCGCTGTCGCCGAGCTTATTGGCGATGATGTCTTCGATAGCGGCGTTGATCTCCTCGATATTCTCGGTGATGAACTCGTCCTGAGTCTCACGGAAGATGATCACTTTGCTGTCGATGGCGTCCTGGAAGGAACGGAATGCGGCCTGGGTGCTTCTGACGAGCGCGTTGGAGAGCAAGGCAAGCACGCCGAGCAGGATTATATAAACGATGAGCGGTATCGCTATCGCGCCTATCACGGGAAGTATGAATTCCATGGCGGCGGCAGCGCCGGCTCCGGTAGAAAGATCTGCACCTCTCACCGTGTCGATACAGCCGATCGCCGCAAACAGCGCGCAGAGCACGACTATCACGGCGCCGACAAAAGCGAAGAAACCTTTACCTCCCTTATAGTCGGGGTTGGTCTTGCGGTCGCCGAATACTTCGTTCTCGGAAATGTAATCGGAAGGATAACCGGTCTGCTGGTCGAGGAAAGCGCCCCAGCCTTTCGATACGGAACGCGCCATAAGGGGATTCTGAATACGCTCGTTAAGCCCGTCGACGTTGTTCTCGTCGATGGTGTCGCCCGCGTTAACGTAAGCCGCGGTATCTTCGAGATGCTTGCGGAACTTATTCCCTTTGGACGCGGCGCGTATACCGAGCGCGATGCAGAACAACACGACCAGAATTATTGCGCCGAACAACATAACGTACACGGCGGGATTGAGCGCGCCGCTGAGATTAAGGAAGTTAAGGTCGTTCGTCATAAACGACTTGATGCTGTCGACAAATTCCATAACCCTCTCCTAAAAGTAAGTATAGGTTTATTATAAAGGCAACGGAGGTATTTTGCAACCCCTTTTCGGAAATTTATTTATTATTATATAAAATATCGGGCTTGCCCGCGCCCGGCGCGACCCGCGTCGCGCGCATATTTGATACTTCCGCGCCCGATATAGTATGCTCGAGCCGCGGAAACGCACAACTCAACCGCGCAAATTTTACTTTTATTTCGCCCGATCAGAAATCCACCGCTTCGTTGCGATTGATTATAAAGACCGCTTTACGGGAAAGCTTTATGCCCGTTATCTCCTCGAAAGCGCGCGCATACAGGCGGATCTGCTCTCCGTACCGCGCCCGAACGGTCTCCGGAGAAGCTCCGGTGACTTTGTAATCCACCAGCACGTTCCCCTCGTCGGAGAGCATCACAAGGTCCATTACTCCCTGCACGAGAGTTTTGTCCGACGCGGAACAACCCGGAACGACCTCCGAAGCCGGCGCATAATAAATAAATTCTTTCTCGCGTAACGTAGCGCCCTTCCTCGCCGCGTCGAACAGCGGATTGCCGACCGCTTCGGCGATCAGCACAGGATCCGCTCCCGAGACGTCTATTCCTCTTGCCGCCATCTTCTCAAGCTGCGCTTTTACCCCGTCCAGGGTCGCGTCACGGAAATCTATCTGTTCCATTATCTTATGATAACGGATACCCGTTTCCGTATCGACGGTACCCAAAGACGGTATATATTGTTCCGACGGCTCTTCGTCTCCGCCGTCGCTCTCCGCCGACGCGTTGAGCGCGGTCACGGTATATTTATTACTTACCGCGGTACTTTCGGCATAGGGATACGCATAATAAGAGATCTTCTCCGCGCCGTCCGCAACTAGGCGGGAACGCGCGCCTCCTGCCGCCGCCGGCACCGCTTCCGTAACGGGATCTTCCTCGATATAACGCTTGAGAGAAGGGTCTTCGTCCGCAGCGAACTTTATCCAGGCGAGGTAACTGTTGCATTTCTCCGCGTACTCCGCGCCTACGCCGTCCCCCCTCGAGTACGAACCGCTTACGCAAAGTCTGAATCGCGCTCTAGTCATCGCTACGTACATGAGGCGCATTTCCTCGAGTTTGTTTTCGGCGGAATTTTTGATCTCGACCGCTCTGCGGGAAAGAGGTTTCGCGCTCGATTTGTTTTCCTCGTCGTAGCACTTGACACCCATTCCGAGTTCGGTATCCAATACCACGGGGTCGTTGGCGTCTCTGTCCGAAAACGCCGCGCCCGCGTTGGCGAGAAACACCACCGGAAATTCCAATCCTTTACTGTTATGTATGCTCATGAAACGCACCGCGTTTTCTCCCGCACCTTTGCCGGGCGGTCTGAAATCGGTCTCGCTGAATTTCAGAAATTTGGTTATATCCTTGCCGACGTCCTTATCGCGCAGATATTTGACGTAGGAATTGAACAGATCTATGCGTTCGTATTCACCGTCCGCGAGAAGTTGAGAGAGGAATCCGGTTTCCGTTGCGATGCGCGCTATGAGCGCGGAGACGTCCGTCAGCCTCGAAAGTTTGCGGTAACGGCATATCTTCGCCCTGAATTCGTCTATGCGCTCCCGGTGCACGCCGCAATAGGAAGCAACTCTCTCGTAGAAGTATTTGCCTTCGCCGCAGTCGCTTATCTCGGCAAGCTCGTCTTCGGAAAACCCGCCTACCGGAGAAAGCATCGCCGCGGCAAGCGCATAATCGTCCAAAGGATTGTCGATGACTTTGACTACCGACACGAGCGCGCCTATGTCGCCCGTATAGGAAGCCACGGTCACTTCCGACGAATCGTAAGGTATTCCGCATCGCCCGAAAGCTTCCGCTATCGGCTGAGCGTATCTCCTCTTCCTCACCAGAACGGCTATGTCGGAATAGCGTATCTTACGCCTTGCGCCCTTCTCTTTATCGGGTATCGTGACGTCGGATACGAGCCGCTTTATCTCGGAGCAGATATATTCCGCTTCCGCATTCTTGTCGGGAGCCTTGACGGGCGCGCGCTTTACGCTGTAGACGTCGGGCATTTCCGTCTCCTCGGCTTCCTCTCCGGTAAACACGGCTACGCGTATTGCCGGCTCTTCGCCCTCCGGGCCGAAATCTATCCCCGCTTCGTTGAAGCGCGACGTATTGCGGTAATCTATACCGCCGAAATCGTAAGTCATGACCGCGGAGAAAATCTTGTCTATGAATTCGAGTACCGTCTGCGAACTTCTGAAATTCATGTTGAGCGGAACGTTACTGCCCGTGCCGTCGTCCTCGTATCTGCGGTAGCGGTCGAGGAAAATTTTAGGTTCGGCGTGTCTGAAGCGGTATATGGACTGCTTGACGTCCCCGACCATGAAAAGATTATCCCTGCCTATCGCCGCGATGATGGCTTCCTGAAGTCTGTTCGTGTCCTGATATTCGTCGAAGAAGATGTAATCGGTGCCGTCTCGTATTTCCGCCGCGCGTTCGGGATTGGACAATATCCTGAGCGCGAATCTCTCCACGTCCGCGAAATCGAGAGCTTCGCGCTCCTCCTTTTTCGCGGCGTAGACCTCGTTCATGCGCGCCACTGTTTTTATCAGCCGTCTCACGGTCGGAGCGACCTTGGCTTCCGCCTCGGCGGCGAGATCGTGATCGCCGAAAAGTTCCGACGCTTCCTTGAACAGATCCTTGACCGCATTCACGAAACGGCGCACGTCGCCGAGAGCCGAGGCTTCTTCGGGAGAATACTTCGCGCTTTTGACCGGAAGGCGCGACTCCTGTATGTAACTGTTGACTGCCGCAAAGAACCTTGCCGCCGTATCCGCGCGAAGCACCCTGTCCAGTCCGTCGGCTGCGCAATTCACCACAGCCGTCGCAGCCGCGACTTTGTCTTGCGGTATCGCTTTCGCGCGCTCTCTCGCGCGCTCGGCGCGCGACGCAAGCCGCGCGAACTTTCTAACGTAATTTTTCCTGAGATACTCGACGTAGCACGACTCGTCGAAAGGTTGCTCCGCTATCGCCTCGGCACGCTTAAGATAACCTTCGGGGTCTTCCTGAACGGCGAGAAAATCCATAAGATCGCCCGCGGCGGTATACAGTCCCTCGAAATTCCTGCCGTCGGCATAATACTTCGTTATTTCCGCGAAGTCTTCGTCGCCCGCCGCGGCAAACTCTTCGGCTACTTCTTCCATGGCTTCCCTGCGAAGAGCCTCGGCTTCCGCCTCGTCGAGTATCGTAAAAACCGGGCTTCTGTTGACGTCCTCGAAATATCTCTTGTAGATTTCGCCGCAAAGACTGTCTATCGTGCCGATATAAGCGAGCGGAAGATTCCTGAGTTCTTTGCGGTAACGCGCCGATTCCTCGCCGCCTTCGCGCACCAGTAAGCGCAGTTCCTTTTCGAGTTTTTCGCGCATGTCCGCCGCGCTCGCTCTGGTGAACGTGACCACTATCAGTCGGGAGAGACTGCCTCCCGACAGTAGATAACGCCGTATCTTCTCGACCATGACGGTGGTCTTCCCGCTGCCCGCAGAAGCGGATACGAGCATGTTCCTGCCGTCGAATACGAGCGCCTTGTCCTGCCCGCTACGCGCCCAGTCCATCTTCGCGCTCATTTCTCTTTCCTCCCGTACGGTCGTACTTTCCTGACGTATTCTCTTTCCGCGCCTTCGGGCGCACCCCCGCACACGGCGGCGAATTCGCAATATTTACACGCCCCTTCGATGGGTCGCTTGGCTATATAGCCTTCGTTGATCTCTTCGAGCGCGCTGCCTATCAGCGCGGAAACGTAATCCAATACTTCGCCGAACTGTTCCGCGCTCAGCGCGCCTTTAGAGGCGGCTACGGTCACCTTCCCGTCCCTGTCCGTCTTGATCGTGGCGGGGACTACGGCGGACGTTACCGAAGCGGCTTGCGAATCAAATATCTCTTTGTCGAAGGCTCTGATCGTATCGGGTTCGGCAAGCACCGATCCTTTATAAGAATAATCCGCTCCCGACGCTGTGAATCCGCCTCCGAGATTGACGTAAAACGCCCCTGCCGGCATGGCGTTCATGTTTTTGGTTATCGCGGCGAGATAAACGTATAACTGGATTTTCTTACCGTAATACACGTCTTCGAGCGCGCCGCTCTCCTTGCCCGTCTTGTAATCGATCACGGCAACGTATCCTTTATAAGCGTCTACGCGGTCGATCTTCCCGCGCAGATGCACGTCTCCGAAAGAAGTCCTGACCGCAAACGGCGGCACGCCGCGCATGCCGAATTCCGTTTCCACGTAAACGGGATCGAAACTCCCTTTCAGCACGTTATCCGTCAGTTTACGCGCGGCAGTAAGGCATTCTTGTCTGAGGCGCGCGAGCAGGTGCGCGGAAACGGCGTTACCTTCGAATACGTCTACCGAGGGATCGGAGAACGTCTCGTCCACCGCTTTCCTCGCCTCGGCTTCCAGTTCGGATCTGCCGTAAACGCGTATCTTCCCTAATACGGCGCGGAAATATTTCTCCATAACGGTATGCACTATTATGCCTATGTCCAGGGGCGCGAGCTTGCCGTCGTCGCGCCTGCGCAGCCTGAGTCCGTATTGGAGATAATGCGCGTAAGGGCAACGGAAATAGCTCTCGAGCTGACTGACCCTCGTACCGAGTCCGTACGCGTCCTCGGTAAAAGAAGAGATCAGTGGCACGTCGGGTACGATGTGCGAATGGCTGACGTTTATTTCGTAACGTTCTTTAGGCGTGAGAGAATTGTAAAGAAGGCTGCGCATACTCTCCGCTCTTACGCCTTCGGCGCCTTCGGGCAGCGGTCTTGCGCAAGCCATCATGTATTCGAAAGCGGCGTTCTCGGGACTTACCGCTACGTCCTCCAGTTCGCGTATATCGCGCGCGCCGTCGACGGAAAACTTCTTTTCCAAGGATACGGTCACCGCACGCGTCAGGGCTTCCGTTTCCGTTATCACCGGCGACGGTCTGTTGACAGAGCCGTCAGGCTCCGTCAGCGGATAACCGATATACAGTTTTTCGGGCTTGGTAACGAGGTCCAGAACGGAGAACTGCTCCTCGCGCACTCTGTCCGACGGAGCGGGATACAGCCTGATGCCCGCGTCCTCCATCCTCACGAGATCTATCTCGGACATTATCGCTTTATACGAACCCGACGCCGGCAGCGCGTCCGCGGTAGCTCCTATCACGAATATCGCGCGCGGTCTGTAAACGAAGCTTTCTCTTAGTTTGCCGACGTAAACGCTGTCTATATAACGCGGTATGAGCGCGATCTCTTCCGCCGCCGCCGAAGCCGCGAGCATGTCTTCGAATCCCGTAAGAGTCTCTTCCTCTTCTCCTATAAGTTCTTTATACTCTGGCAAAATGCCGTTCCTGAGTTTCTCTGCCGCAGCGAGATTGCTTTTAACGAGGTTCTCGTCTACGCCGTCCAGGGCGCTTTCGAGCAAAGCGTCAAACTCCTCTCCGGATATGAGCGAAGCCGCGGCTTCGGCATATACTCCTATAGGCGCGCGGGAGGAAGAGAAAATTGCCGCCGTCTCCGCCGCTTTGCGCCTTACGGGTTCGAATCTCTCCCCCTCCCCCGTGAAGGGAACGGCGAAACCCGCAAAATTCAGGTTGCGCTTCAACGCGTAATTCTCGAACATGAACGCTTCGTCCTCGTCTACGCCGAACAAAGGATTTTTGATAAGCGCGATCACTTTGTCCCTGCGCAGATTGAAGCGCGCGACCTCTATACACGAAATAAGATATTTGTATACCAAAGTTCCGCTCATCGGGTACCTTATATCGATGAAATGCGGAATTCCGTAACGCATAAAAACTTCCTTGAGTTCTTCCTTATGCTCGGAGCGGCAGTCTATGACGGCGACGTCTTTATAACGGTAGCCTTCGCGCCGGACGAGCCTTGCTATCTCGTGCGCCACGGCGTTGAATTCCTCGAAAATATTGTCTTCTCGGAACAGCGTGACGGCTCCGTCGAAATTGGGCGTATCTCCCGTAGCTCCCGAAAAAAGCCCTCTGTTCATTGCCGAGAAAGGTTCTTTCACCACTTCGCGCACGTCGCGCGTCTCGTCGAACGGTACGCCGCCATGCGACATCGCTTCCGCAAGTCTATCGATATTCTCGTAAGGATAAAGATCTCTGTTATGTCCGAGATTGGTATAAACCGCGCCCACCGTCAGCGACTTCGCACAGCGCGCAAGCGCGACTATTATCTCGCTTTGCTTCTCGGAGAACGTGTCGAATCCGAACAAATACACGTCGGACCGCGCTATTTTCTCGGAAGACGGCATCGCTCTTACGAAAGCCTCCAGCCTCGTCGTACTGTCGTATTTCCCGTAACCGAGTTCTTTGAGATATTCGGAATACAGTAAAGCTATGTCGGCGTTTTTGGTACGCGTAGCGCCTGCAAGCCGCGGCAGCGCCTCTTCGAGAGCGGCTACGGTGACCCCGTTATTGCGTAACGCGGCGATGACCGCGAACATTTCGCCCGCAAATCCGCCGAGTCTTGCGACGGTACGGTAATGCACCAGCGAATCGCAGTTTCTGTTGATTACTTTCTTTAAGATAAGAACGGCGCCTTCCTTGCTGAGACAGCCCCTGCCGTCGCTAAGCTCCTTCGCCGCAAGCCGCGAAAAAGAGACCACCTCGATATTCAACGCCCCTTTCAGCCCGGTCAGTTCTGGTATAAGCTTTTCCGCCGACAGCGTATAACTGTCCGGCACGATGACTATATGCTCGGATCCGTGCGTATTGCGGAGACTGAGTTCTCTTATGACCGCTTCCGCTGCGGCGTTTATTGTGTTTGCTTTGATCAACAGCGGCATCGCTTTCCCCGTAATACTTATTCGGAAGGGACGTTCGCCCGTACCTAAATATTGTACTACGCCCGCGCGCCGCCGTCAAGGACGCGCGGCTTCAGAATATACGCGCCGCGATGACCGAGCCGTCGTCGCGCTCCGCTTTATCCCCCGACAGACGTCTGAAGTCGCCGATAACGGCTTCCGCGACGTCGTCGGGATTCACGGTATTCAGCCCGGACAGGAGATCTATGAGCTGCTCCCTCCCGACGGTGTCTATGACGCCGTCCGAAACGAGAACGAGGAATTCTCCCGGCATTAGCCGCGTCGAATACGTGACCGGTTCCGCCCCGAGCACGATACCCAGCGGCAGAGAACCGCATTCCACCACTTCCACTTCTCCTTTACGCACTATGAAGCTCTCCCTCGCGCCCTGTTTGATAATGTCGGCTTCTCCCGTGAAAGTGTCTATAACGGCGATGTCCACGGCGTTGAATTCCTCTTTGCCTCTCAGAGCGAGCAAGCCTCCTACGCTCCTCAGAACGGTCTTGTGATCGAAGCCCGCTTTATAGAAACTTTCGATGAGACTTACGGCATATCTCGAATTGCGCGCGGCGGGAGCGTCGTGCCCCATGCCGTCGGACAATACTATCATGACCTTACCCCTCGAAAGTCTGACAACGTTCTCCCTGTCGCCGCAACCGTCGTCGTTAGCCGCGATCACGCGGTCGCCGTATGCTACGCGATATGTGGGCATGGGTTCGTAGGTCAGATTCACCATACCGTTCACGGTAGCCGTTTTTTCGGTCAGGCACATCCGCTTTCCCATCACCGCGTTAACGGTCTCGGCGAGCGCTTTGCGCTCCGCGTCCTCCTCTTTTACGCTCAGACTGAGATTTTCTTCGCCGTAAACGTATATTTCCCGCGCGCTTATAAGTCTTAAGTTAAGCTCCTCTTTAAGTTTCTTTTCCTTCTTGCTGTCATAAACGAGAGGCTCGCCCACCTCGGCGCCGAGCGACACGAGTATCTCGGCTAAAGAATGCAACTGATCTCTCAGAAGTCCTCTGCTCTCGTCCGCTCCCGCCCTAAGATCGGCTGCGCGCTTCATACGGTCGAGTATTTCGTTGGTAACGGCAATGACCCCGTGCAACTTCTTGCACCTCGCGCTCAAAAAGGGCGAGGCGTCGAGGATGCTCGCTTTACCGGAATATACCGCGGACGCCGTAAGCTCTCCGATGACCGCTTCCGTAGAATTACCGCCTAACGCCATTCTGCATTGTTCCGCATTAAGGCATTCCTTACAACAGCGTTCGGATACCTCTTTTGCGATTTCCTTGTAATCAGGGAGACTGTCGGTACGATCGTCGTCGCCCAGGATACCGCTCATTTCCTCAAGCCCTTCGCCCAAGCGGTTCAGCTTTACGCTGAGGGCGTTGCGGTTGCGGTTGATGACCGTACGCGTGACGGAATAAGCGGAATCCGTCGCGGCAAGGGCGCGCACGAATTCCTTTAACTTTTTCGGCGTGGCTATGGCGAATATCGTGGCAGCCGCGGGCATCGCAAGAGATATATAAGCCGCTTCCGTGACTCCGGACAGCATCAGCGCGGCGCTCGCAGCTATACCCGCGACGCCTCCGAAATATGCGTGATCCGCGGGAAACAGCGAGGTAAACAGCGCATAGACCGCAGTGTACAGCGCGGCTTCCGCGCCTGCGCTGACCGCTACGCCCAGAGCGAGCGCCGCTCCCAGGAACAACGGCGCGTCGCGCCTTGCCGACGCGGATACGAATAGGAGATATACCGCTACGGGATAATAGAAATTAAGTCCGCTTATCTCGGCATAACCCATTCCGAGGCCCAAGACCGCGGCGCATATCGCAAGCGCCCAGGATTCGCCGCCGGTGATCACGAAGCGGAACTTCTTGACCAGAACAAGATACTCCGCCGAAACGAACACGAAAAACATTATCACCGTGGCAGCTATGCCCGCCACCGTCAGCACGGCTTCGCCGACCGTTGCGGTCTCGAGGAAAGCGCGCGGCAGCGTCGCGAGCGCCGTAGCCGCCGCCATAAAGCTTATACGCATCTTGATACGCGCTTTATACAGCACGAAAAGCAGTATCAGCTGCAAGACTACAGGAGCGGCTGAAATTATAAGCGAAGTGAGCGTGGGCGAAACTATCGCCGAAGATACTATGAATATCGGGGAAAGAACGAGTACGTTGCGGCGGTTATATACTGCGGCGTAGTAAAAAGCGAGAGCGAACGCTCTCACTCCGAGTCTTGCTTCCGCATAATGAAGGAAGGTCAGTATCGCAAGAAAAACCGCGTATTCGAATATTTGCGCGCGTTTCATACCGCAATATTAACGCCGCGATAACGGCGTAACCGGAAAACATTTGACGAAAAAACGGAAGTTTTGAAATATCCTCAGCCTGCGGCGACCAAAGACGGCGATTCCAGCGCGTAAGGACGTTTGATAAGGCTGATGTCCCCTATCCCGTTATCCTGAACGTAGCGGGCAATGACTCTCCCCACTATGTCGTCTATATTGCACAGCATACCGGAACGCGAATCCTCGGAATTCAGGCGGTTGTCTCCGCAGAAGTAGAACTGACCCTCCGGCACCACGATCGCCTCCGCAGCGTCCGCGGGGCGCGCGCCGGGTATGTCCTCGCCGAGATAGGGTTCGTCGACTGCTTCGCCGTTCACGAAGATGCGGTATACCCCGTCCGTATCCGCCTTGATTTCCACGGTGTCGCCTTCGAGAGCTATTATACGCTTGACGTAATATCTCTCCTTACCGTCGGGATCGAGCTTATGAGTATTGAATATAACCACGTCGCCGCGCTCGTACTTACCCTGTTTGTACAAAAGCACGGTATCTCCGTCGTGTATTGTCGGCTCCATGGAAGGCCCTTCGATCGGTACCGTGGTAAAAAGCCAGTTCGACAGAAAATAAGCGAGTACTACGCACGCTATCAATATAAGGATATTGAAAATTATTTTACCCGCTTTCGATCTCATACGCTAAATAAACAATATGTTGCCCACTACGAGATTATCACCGCGGATAACGAGCACTCTTACGTCGGACCAGGACGCGGGAGACTTGAGGCTCACGGGATCCTTGAAGTCCCCGAGCGTGAATTGACTTGCCACGAAAAGTCCTTTCGTCTCGTGTATTCTGTCGTGCGCCACGTATTCCGTAGCTCCTTCGGAAGATATGCCTATAAGCGATACCGTGAGTTCGCACCCCGTCTCGGAAGCGAATTCGAGCTTGAGTATGCGCGAGTTGTCGGCGTCGTCTCCCGCCTGGAAATGATATGTCCTGAGGCCGCCGTATTCGCTCGTAAGCCCTCTCATTCCCTTGGAAGTAACGACTTCCTTCATGCCGTTGTGCATAAGCACCGCGCCGTCGTAATCTTCCACGAAACCGCTTTCGCCGTCTCCGGCCTGATACACCACGACGATCCTGCCGGTGGCTTTATCCTCGGAAGGTTTGACGGGATAGCCTTTGAGTTCGGCGTATTCCACTATGGAAGAGAGCGTAAAACCGTTCTCGTATTCCACCGAAGCGAATGCGAATAACGGCTCCTTCTCGTCGTAAGATTCGGCGGAAGCGATATATTCGTTATACGAAACGGTGAACGATCCCGCTTCCTTCCAATCCCGCACCTCGTGGTTATAGTCTTTGCAGGCGTAATAAACTTTGACTTCTTTGATCATGGACGCGGTGTCGCAGTCCACGTCGAAATAAGGTTTGCCGTCTTCGTTGACTCTTACATCTATGTCGGGTATGTCGGGAAGTTCCGCAGTAGTGCAGGAAGATACCGCGTGCAACCATATAAGCAGGCTGCGGTACGCCTCGGGAAGAAGAAAGTCGCCCGCGCGCGGACTGATCACAATATGTACCGATTCCGATACCAGCAACGCCTTGAGATTGGAAAGTCTGTCTATATCGCTCCTTCTCGCGTTACTGCCCAAAGCTATGAACGTGGGGACTTTTATATATTTGGCGTAAGCTACCGACGCCACGCCGGTGAGCCAGCACATGCGCTCTTCGTCCATTACGATCTCGTCGGACTCCCCGCCGAATCTG
This sequence comes from uncultured Clostridia bacterium, assembly GCA_944349735.1. Lineage (GTDB taxonomy): Bacteria > Bacillota > Clostridia > Christensenellales > DTU072 > Stercoripulliclostridium_A. Next base: position 15,989 of record CALVNM010000014.1, read on the forward strand.
TTACGGCGTATGTATTCGCGGTAACCTGCTCCGTTGAGGCACGCTATGGCGTCGCATTCTCCGCCGCTGCCCGCTACCTGCATCTCCACTTCGACGGCATCTCCCATACCCATAAGCACGAGTTTACCGTCGCTCAAATTGCGCTTCACGAATGTTATCGCGCGCTTGATCATCACGGAATACAGATACTGCGAGGTCTCCTTGGCGGTCGGAAGCACTTTACGGATATGGTCCCCGGCGCGCGCAAATTCGCCGTAGGCGTAAGAAGACGGGAATTCGGTCAGAGTGCCTGAAGAAACCTTGGAAATGTCGGGCACGACCACGATATAACCTTCAGCCGCGAGAGCGTTGAGAAATTCGCGTTCAGGCGGACGGTGATATTCCTGAACTATGAGGATCACGGCGGATTCGTTGGTAGCTTTTTCGCTGCGGAATACTTCGGTCTGTACGCGTACTTTACCGTCGTCCGCAGTAAGCGCAGTATAAACGTATACGCTCCTTCTTATGCCGGACGCGGTCTCGTCGATCCCCTTCTCCTCAACTTCGAGAGCTTCGGCGTTGGGGTCGTATCCCTGCCATATCGCGGCAGGCATCATAACCTTGTATTCCATCTAACGGTCTCCGCCCAAGGATCTTTATTTTGCCGATCCGAGAGCTTTCAGTCTTTTTTTATTGAGCCTTACCCTGGCGCCCGCTTCTCTCAGCGTTTTGTCGTTCGCGTTCCTTCCGAATCGGACGACTTCACACAAAGCGCGCAACGGATTTGGATCAACGTCACTTATTTTAGCACATTTTACACCCGGTTTGTCAATGAGATTGTATACATACCTCAGTCTGCGCAGGAAATCTTTGTAATCGTCGTGCCATTCGCTCCAGCCTCTCTCCGCCACGGCGAACATCCTGGGATACGCCTGATAAACTATCCTTTCCTCGGAATCGACGTATTCCGTCCATAACGGCGCTTCCACGCCGATAACGCCTCCCCTCTTCTCTTCGTCGTAAGCTTCGGGGTCGAAGCGGAAAGTCTTTTTAAGCGGCGTCATTCCGTAAGGATAATCGAGATAATAGCTGAAGAAAGGCGACATTATCACCTTCCTGCCCGCCCCGAGCGCATCTTTTAGGCGTTTCTTGTTCTCAGCGCCCTCGCTCCAGTACTGCATGACGATGTCGGAAGCCGTATTGCCTCCGCACATTCCGTCGTTCCAGTTGATAACGGTCTTGCCGTTCCGCCGCGCGGCGTCCGCCACCTTATTCATAAAATACGCCTGAAGTTCGTCATAATCCTTAAGTCCGTTTTCCTTCACGACACGGTTGCAGTCTTCGCAATCGAGCCACTTAAGCCTCAGCGCCTCATCGCCGCCGAGATGGATGTATTCGAAGGGGAATATCTTTGCGACCTCGTCTATTATGTCGGACAGGAAACCGTAGGTCTCTTCCTTGCCCGCGCAGAATACTTCTTCGTGTATTCCGAAAGAATCCTTAACCGCTATCTGCGCACCGGTACACGAAACCGACGGATACGCCGCTATCGCTGCCGACGCGTGCCCGGGAATGTCTATTTCGGGCAATACGTCTATAAATCTTTCTTTGGCGTAGCCGACTATCTCGCGCATCTCGTCTTTGGTATAGAAGCCTTTTACGGGTTTGCCGTCCCCTCTTGTAGACGAACGGTACGAGCCTATATCGGTAAGGAGCGGATAGCGCCCGATCTGTATGCGCCACCCCTGATCGTCGGTAAGATGCCAATGGAAGACGTTCATCTTGAACATCGCCATCATATCTATGCAACGCTTGATCTCTTCTATCCCGAAAAAGTGCCTCGCGCAATCGAGCATGAAACCTCTGTAACCGTAACGCGGAGCGTCCTTGATCTCCACGTGCGGGAGATCGCCCTGCATGAGAAGTTGCCTTACCGACACGACGGCGTAGAAAAAGCCCGCGTCGTCGGAGCAATACACGTTAAGTCCCTTGTCGTCTACGGTGAGCCTGTATCCGGACGGCGGGATAAGCTCGTCGTGATGCCTTACGGCGTCGGATTCCTTATAGCAATACGTCGATGGCGACAAGATCTTCGCGCTTAAGGGTTTAGGGATGATGTTGACGTTGTCGTTCATGCTTGTTCTCCTTGCTAATCATTTAATATTTATGCTCGTTGCCGGTACGGTAAAATCTTCTATACCGTTGGACATCGTCGCGCTTTGTATGTTTACGGTTCCCGTAGATCCGGATAAGGTCACCGAAATTTCGATAAGATCGGCGTCTCCGCTCAAAGCTTCCGCGCCGCTGGCGGAATACAGAACCACTTTTACGGAAGTAGCGGAATTGACGCCCGCGCTTATTCTCCAGTTGCCGGTATATTTGAGGCTTACTTCCGGAGAAAGCGTCGCGCCGCCCGTGGCGGCGAGAGTGAATGCCACGGCATATACTCCTTCCGCGACCTCCGATACGCCGCCTGCAGATACGGTAAGCGTACGCGTGGAACCGGTGCCTTCTACCCGCGCGGCAAGGCGGAACGAAGTCCGCACCCCTTCGCCGGAGATAACGCGATACAGGAACTGATCGGTAGCTCCTTTATACGTCACGGTTATCACGCCGTTGAGAGTAGTGCGCGAAGTGTCCAGCCCCGTCACCATGTCCGCCGTTATACCCACGTATTCCACGCTGCCGTCGGTGTATGTAACGCGCAATTTCGCATTTGAATAATCGGGGCGCTCGTCGAGCGCGTAGTCGGACTTGAATGACCCCGCCGTTATCTCGATGGATTTGACGCTTTTTTCTTTTTTGCCGGAGCATCCCGCGGCAAACCCCGCGATCAATGTCAGTGCCAAAAACAGAGCAATGAGTCGGAACGCTATTTTATTCCTCATCGCCACCATCCTCCTTCTCGTCTCTTAAGGAGCGAGGCTTGATGTCGCTCACGAAGCCGCGCGCCGCGTCGTTGAGCGGAGCGTTTGCGGGTTGCTCGCCGGACACTTTACGCGCCCATCCTACAAGATCCGTAAGCCTTACTTTGCCGTCGCCGTCATAGTCGGCTACCTCGCCCGTTTCCGAAGAAGAAGCTATCGAATCGGCAATGATGCCGACGTCGTCGGCATTTACCGCGCCGTCGCCGTTCATGTCGCCTTTAAGATAAACGGTATATACGAATACTTCCTTGCCTTCGGCATTAACGTACACCACTTTGTCGAAGCTCCTTACGGAACGCTGCTCGGTAACGACATTACCCGACGCGTCACGGTAAGAGCCGCTGAGATACTCCGCGCCAAGCGTAAAGCATAAGAGTATCTCGCTTATACCGACGGCGTTTTCCGCTATCACTTCGCGTTTTGCGTTGTCTACGGCGATACCTTCGCGCGATGTCGCCTTCAATGCGTTATCCGCGCTCCTCACCGTTATATAGAAGCTCTTGCTTACGCTGCCCGCGCTGATCGTCACTTTACACGAACCTGTCGTGAGCGTGTTGTACGACACGTTGAGTTCGGTTTTAACGGCGTCGCCGGAATACGTCACTTTACCGCCGCTGAGATAGTTGACAGTAACTACCGCGCCGTTCCACTTGATCACGTCGCCGTAACCGTACGTCGTGACCGTAGGCTGCGACACGATGGAAAGCTCTTTGACGACGTCGGTCACGCGGACCTCGGCTGTCGCGGTATATGTAACGCCTTTATATACGTAACTGACGGTAACGGTCTGAGCACCTATCTTATGAGCGTTGTAATCTGTGGAATACGACGCCGCGCTCAGAGTGGTGACGCTGCCTTTGGCATAATATGCTCGGACGGTAAACGACAGCCCCTCCCCGTAGGAGTATTCGTACACGCTGCTTCCGGATACGATCTCGAGTTGCGTTACGTAATCGGGTATCGTGCAATATCCGCTCCATGCGACCGTCTCGGCTCCGTGACCGATATAATATACGGTGATGAAAGTACTTGCGCCTACGTTAACGGAATTGAGTTCGGGCGAATACCTGAAGTTGACCGAATCGTACGGTATTTCGGTCATTACGCCGGACTTCGTCGTAATTCTGTATAAGGAAGCAGGATCGAATATATCCCCTTTTTTATATTCGGTGACGGGCGGAACGATGCACGTAACGGAAGCGAAAACGTCGTTGACGGTGAGCGTGAAGGTCTCGGTAAAGCCGGAATATTCGACCGTGACGACGCGCGCTCCGAGTATGAAAAGTCCGTTGCCGGTTATGGAATAACCGTCTGCGCCGTAAGCTAACTCCGTGTCGCCCGCAAAAGCCATGACGGAATAGACGACGGGGAAATAATATCCCGAAGCGGAATATTCCGCTTCGGCGTCGGGTATCCCTTTAAGTCCGAGGCAATAATCGTTGACCGTAAGCGTCACGCTTGTCCAATGCCCCAGGTAACGCGCGGAATAAGTTATCTCCCCTACCGCGTTATTGTCGTAAACGATCTCGTGCGGTTCGACGTTTTCCGCCGTTTCGCCGCCGGTATAGTACACATTGAGTTTGAGGTCGATCTCTTCGCCGTAAAGGTATTCGGTAGCGTAACCCTCAACGAATTCGATACGGTCGATCGGCGCGAGTCCGCATACCGCGTAAGATCTGTTGTACAGTTCCTTTTCTCCGAACGACGCGCTGCCGTCCCCGAGTATGGTCTGCGTGGCGACCAAAATCTTGAGGAACACTCTGCGTTCCGTCATGTCGGAGGCGTCGAAAGCGCTACCGTCCTCTTCCTCGATCTCATAGCGTATATTGCCGCTCTCGCCGACTTCAACCGCTCCGGTACTTTGAATGAGCGCGACCCGAAGTCCCAGAGAACCGTTCTGCTCGAAATAGAACACGCCTTCCTCGTCGCCTTCCGTCCCGCTCACCGCAAGCTCGAAAAGCACCGTTACGGTTATATCCCCGAAGCAACTCAGCGTTTTTCCGGTGAGACTTTCCGTATAGCTTATCTCCAAGACGTGTACTCCCGTGCGCAACGAATACAGAGCGTAGAGCGCTTCGCCCTCCTCTGCCTCGGTATGGAGGTCACGCACATCGCATTCTACCAGCTCCACAGACTTATATCTGCCGCTCGCCATAACGAGTGTGGCGGTCTCGTGAATATCGAGAGCTTCGCCGTACAGATACACCGTCTTAACGGGGGCGTAAGTTATCGACACGGCGTAATCCATTATGCTGAATTCCAATTCGAGCGTAACCGTCGTCCCCCATACGGGGTCGGTATGAGAGTATGTAACGATCTGCATTCCGGTAACTTCGGAATCATACCCGCTATAACCGGAACGGCGGAACGCAACTCCTATGTCCCGCTTGCCGCTTGCGTAGATGACATCGTAACTTCCGCTCGTCGCTTCCAGTTCGGAACCGTACAGATACTCCGCGCGCGGCGCGGTATTCGCAACTATCGCAGTGACGTAATCGCAGACCGTCGCTTCAAAAGTAGCGGTCTTACCGAGGTAATTTACTTTGACGCTTTGCTTCGCGCTGATCACGTCAAAGGGATCATAACCGGAAATCATGCTTTCGTCGAGATGTATTTCGTCGGTCGCGCCGCCTATCGTCACTTTGAGTGTGTATCTCGACATGTCCAACGCTTCTCCGTATCTGTAGGGCGAAGCGTCGAGGACTTCGACGGATAAAGACACTTCGGCAGCCGAAACGACTTTGATAAGGCAGGTCGCCGCGAAATTGCCGAGCGTAGCGGTAATCACGGCTTCCTGTCCCGGCTGACCGCAGACTGTGATAATTCCGCCGCTGACCGATACGACGCTCGGATCGCTCGACGTATAACTTATATCGCCCACATACTCCGCGCCGTCGGGAACGGCTGCCGCAGCAATTTTTAAACTTGCGCCTTCGGGAAGATTAAGTTCGGGATCCGGGAAAGCTATACCGGTGATTTCCACGGTCTTTCTGACCTCTACCGTGAACGTTAAGGGCGCGGCGGAAGATCCGTTCGCTCTCACGGTGACCGTCGTCGTTCCTTCGCGCAATCCCGTTATTTGCGCCGTGGAATACGTAAGCATCTTAACGCTCGCCACTGTGGGATCACTCACAGTGTACAGCATTCTGTAATAAGTTGCCGTCACGGGAGAATAAGCAACGGACATGCTGACCGTCTCGCCGAGTCCCACCGTAAAGGAAGTGCCCCCTTCTCCGCCCAGCATGACCGAGTCGACGGAGGTAAGCTGAGTATATGTGTCGTACACGAGATTGCCTATATTGTTATTGGTACCGTAATCGGGGTCGCCGGTACCTTTGAATTCCACCGCGCCGTCCGCTCTCAGGAAAGCGCTGTGACTCGTTCCGCCCGCTATATCTATAATGTCGTAGAGCCCGGATACGAAGCATTGTCCGTAAGTGTTGTCGCCTGCGGCGACTACGGTGCCGTCGGCGTTGAGTCCGAGCAGATGGTCGGCGCCCGCCGCGATCTTTTTAACGTTCCAGGAGCTTACCGACGTGTCCGTAAAGCTGCCTAACACCGTTACCGCGCCGGTATCCAGCAATACTGCGGTGAAGCCGTTACCGCATGTTACGGCTTTGGCACCGCTTATAGAGGAAACGTTACATTCGCCGCTCGAATCCGATCCCGCGGCGACGAGCGTGCCGTCCGGTCTGAGACCGACGACATGCTTCTCTCCCGCGGCTATAGCCACGATGTCCGACCAGCCGTAGACTTCGCACTGTCCCTGATCGTTGAGTCCCGCGGCGACTACGGTACCGTCCGCGCGTAAGCCGTACGAAGTATATCTTCCTGCGGCGAGAGCCTTGACGTCGGTCCAGCCGTTTACCGCGGCCTCTCCGTATACGTTATCTCCGTACGCAGCGACGGTCAGATTTTCGAAAAGAACCAATATATGCGAATAACCTGCCGCGGCGGATACGACGCCTTCTACGCCGCGCGCAGACCATTGACCGTCTGTTCTGCTGCCGGATACTTCGACAACGCCCGTCTTGCTCACTCCCACGGTGGTGTGTGCCGCCGCATATAGTAAAGCCGCCATCTCCGTCTTGGTATTCAGCACGGTTTCCCATGCAATACCCCCGGAAGAAACCTCGAGTTCCGCGAGTTTGCTTCTATCTCCGTCCGCATCCGTAAGACGTAGCACCGCTTTAACGGGCGCCGCGTCGGATGCGAATACGCCCCCCGTAAATATACCGTCCACGAAATTGCCTTTATCGGAATAAACGAATTTACTGAGGAACGAGCGTTCGCCCTGTCCGTATGCCGAGACGAAATCCTCTCTTTTGATCGTATTATTGATTATGACGTTGCCGTCTGCGTCTACCAATTCTACCGAGAGCGTCGAGAGATAATCGGTATTTATCTCGCCGAAAGCGACTTCGACCGCGGCTCCCGCGTATTCGGCATTATTGACGAAAGACGCTTCGCTCAATGAGATTTTCCCGTCGAAATATCCGTCCTCAACGGTCTCCGCGCCCGCTATCTGCACCGAAAATTCTATGCGCTCCGCACTTATCTCGCGCGCCTTTATGACTATGCCGCTATTCGTGCCGTCGCTGAAAAAGATGTTGCCGAAATCGTATTTCGCCGTGCCGTCGAGGGTGCCTACGGTATTGAAATATCCGTTATTGGGAGAAAGATACGCGTAATCCGCGTCGAGTTTACTGAGAGAATACCTTACGCTTTTATTGGTCTCGTTTCCCTTCATATTCACCGACGGACGGAACACGTACACCTCGTCGGCTCTCGTACCTGTTCCTTTATAAAGCGCGTTCTGGTTCCCCAATGACGTAGAAAAGTTATCCGGTTCCTTAATTCTGTAGATAATCAAGCCGCTTCCGGGCAGCGTGGAATCGAAGCCTGCCGCCGTAGCTCTCCGGTACTCCACCATGAAGTATTCGTTACGCGAAGTAGGAATGCGGTATGCAAGCACGCTGTCAGGTCCAGAAGAAGTTACCGGAGCAAGCGAATAAACCCCGTTCGAGGTTATGTCCTGTATCTGTCCGTCTCTGATACCGCCTATATACTTATCGCGGATATAGGTGAGCATGTACTGAGGGGTATCGTTGTCGAACTGCATCAGATCCCAGTTACCTACCGGAACGAAATCGTAATCGTAATGATATAGATCGGGCGCGCCCAGCACGTGTCCCATTTCGTGACAGAGGACGCCCGTCTCGAGAGCGGTATCGAAATTAAACGAATACTCGCCTATTTTGATACTGCTCGCGGCGTCTATATACGTTGAACCCGAGCCGTCTATCGCGTCGAGATTCCAGCTGTGCGGCCATAAAAGACTGCCCCACGTATCGGAAGACACTCCGCCGACGATCACGGAAAGGCTGTCCAGATAACCGTCGCCGTTGACGTCGAGATCTGCCGCGCCGAAATCGAAACAACCTTTCGCCGCGTTGACTGCGGAGGATATGAGTTCCGCTTCCTTGCCCTGCCTGTCGGAACCGTCCGTGTTATAGTAACTCCTTGTATTCGCCGAACGGTAAACGTAAGTTACGCCGCCGCTGATAGGAAACATCGAATTTATCGTAACGGTATTGTTGCTCATCGCTCTGTAATAGCTTTTGAGCGAACCCGAATCGGCGTTGAGCATGCTTTCTACGGCGGGATCGGGAGTGAAATTCTCTCCCGCGAACTGTATGTATATCACTAGATTGGTTATCGTACCGGCGTTGTTGGCAAGCGGCGGTTCGATATATATCTCGCCTTCGTCTACGGAATAATCGGTACACAGATCGGGATTCGCTTCGTAATCTATGTCGTACACGTTCATTTTCGGCACCGTGTCGACTGCGCTCTCGTCTGCCGCGTAACTCACGCCGCTTGCGACGGGTCTTCCGCCGACGTTGACGGCATATTCGAGCTTAGCCGCTTCGTTGTCACGCAGAAGCACGTATCCGTCGCTGTCGTGACAATACCGGAAATTACCGTCCCCCGACTCGTAAAAACTGACGGTCTCGCCGGTAGAGAGCGTCATTTCACGCTCAAAAGTGTACAGCCCGTAGTCGTAATTGGGAAGGCTGCTTGTATCGGCGCCGTACGATCCCCCGTTATCCGAAGAAAAACTCGCGCATACGCTCAACGCCGCTACCGCGACGCATATTATCAGAGTTATGCGCAGAATTTTACGTTTTTTCGTTTTCATCTTAATATTTACCCTTAAATATTATATTATAAAGAGCGTTTCCCGTCAATACGCTTAAATGTGGAAGAAAAGTGAAGAAATCGAAAAGAAGCCGCCTTTACGGGCGGCTTCTTTTTTTCGGGATCGTTCAGCCTCTTACGATGTCGATCGAGCAGATCAGCGTTACCGTCTCGGACCCGAACGTCATCTTACATACGAGAGTGTATCTGCCGTCGACGTTGGCGCTTCCGGTATTGATCGCCGCGATACCGCCGCTTACCTTCTCGCCGTATACGTTGCTCGACGGATTCCAGTTCGCGCTGTTGTTCTTATTCTTGGTGAAGTACACGTCGGCGTTATACCAAGGTACGAGATACATGAGGTCGTAATCGTATCCGGCATAGGTAGTAGTGGAGAAGATATCCTTACGTACTTCGACCGTGGGCAGATATTCTGTCACCGATACCATCGGCAGATACCTCATGTCGAACATTGCATCGCTGGTCACCGTTATCACGGGTACGCTCGACTGTCTGTAGTTGTTGGACGAGTAGACCACGCGGTATCCGGTAGACGGCAGTTTATAGGAAGTCGTGTTCTGAGTTACGTTGCCGGTGCTGGGCATGTCGGTGGGATAAGTCCAACCTTCGCCGAGTATCGGACGAAGCTCGCCGAAGCCGTACGACGCGGTGGGATTGTGGAGATACAGTCCGTAGTTCTGAAGGTTCATATACGGGTTGCCGTTATTGCCGGCGCCTGCGTCCTGAACTTCCTGATGGTCGTAGGTATTGGGCGACTGATGTACCGAGAATACCACAGTGCCTCCGATACTGTACTTGGGACTCGGGTATGCGCGCAATTCGGTTGCGTCCCAGAGAATGTATCCGGTGTATCCGGAACCGTCTCCCGAACGGTGGGCGCTCGGAGTGTTCATAGTACCGTATACGGTGTAACTTCCGTTATTGTAGGTAAGTCCGAGAGGATACATGCTGTTGCCTTCGGAGTCTACCTGATCTCTGTAATAAGGCGTTATGTCCGAGGAGTACTGTACGGGGATCTCTCTGCTCGCATTGAGAGTGGAGCCGGAGAAGAGCTGTTTATACGTCCTCTGCAACGTTACGGAAGCGCCCTCTTCGATAGCGTATGCCGTAACGATACTGTTGTTGACGAGTTTCTTGGCGCTGTCTACGTAGAAGCCCCATCTTACCGTCTGTCCGCCCTTTCCTCCGAGGGTGAGCGTTGCGTACTGCATCGTAGTGCTGCTCGCGTTCCAGTTGACGGAATCGAAGTTCCACTTCATATAGTTGTCGGAGTAACTTCCGCCGCCGGCAACGCCTTCGAACTTGAACTTACCGCCGTTGAAGGTGATCTCGTAAATATCGTTGGAGGTGATACCCGCGTTACCGAGATCGTTGTAAGTGGAGGTCACCACGAGATTCGCGTTGCTGTTGACGGCGTTCTGTCCGGGCATCAGGATTATCTCTTCCTTACCGTACTTGTAGTTCTCGATGAACAGGAGGTCTTCGCCCGCCGCCGAATCGAGTATCCATTCCTGAGATACCTGGAACCTAATGGCGTAGCTCTGACCGTCGAGGTCGATCTGGAATGCCGACTGATGCTCTTCCTTGTTGTAGTAGATGCGAGTACGGTTGTTGACTATATTCGTCCAGTTGGTCTCGACGAGGAAGGAATACGTGGCGTTGCCGATGTCGTACTGGTCTGCCGACGAATCGAATTCCTTACCGACATAGACCAATGCCTGCTCGGGCAGCAGCACGCCGCCGTTCGAGATGAACGTGTACGGATTCCTGATGATGTAGGTGTCGTAATAATAGTCTCCGAATACCGTCGGGCTTTGAACGAACATACCGTTGCTCGACACGTCGTTATTCAGTAACCACGTCGTGTAGTCCCAGGTATAGTTGGCGGGATCGTCCTCGGAGCCGATACCGTTATAGAATCTGAGACCCATGATGTAGGATTCCTCGCAAGGAATATCCTGACGCGCCTGCTGCTGTCCTTCCGCGCCGAGCGCGAAGCCGGGTATCGTGATATAGAAGCGCGCGTCTTTACCCTTATGTCCGAGTCCCCTAGCGGAGTCTAGCACGAACTGGATAGTGAGAGCGGATTCTGCGGAAGTAAGCTCTATGGGCGCTCCGCCGGTGCTGAAGTATTGCGCGCCGGCTCCGAGAGTGAACGTTATCGTGTACTGCTCGGGATTCCTCGGGATATTATCGAACATCACCGTGAACTGCGTTCCTGCGGGGATGAGATAATCTTCGGCGACGTCTTTGGATACGTCCTCGCTGTTGTTGTAGAGATACGGTCTGATCTTCGCGTTCTCGTCAAGGAGGAGCTTGGTGAATCCGGTGACCGTTCTGTCATATACGATCACTTTGTAGTTCACTACCTGCTCGAACTTGCCGTTGTAGCTGATCGTAGCTTTCACGGAGCTGGTATTGCTGCCGCGGTAGGTACGTATCACCTTGGAATCGTCCCACACCACTTTGATACCGTCGTTAACTTCCGCCGTGGTGAATTTGCCTCCCGTGGTACCGTCTCCGAACGTGACGCTCGAACCTGTCTGCGGATATATCGACGCGGGATCGTACACTGCGAACGGATCGATCTCGAAGTGGAGTTCGGCAGCTTCCATGCCGCTGTAATCCGTATCGTACGCGTACTCGGATTCGTCGGCTCCGAACAGCTTGGTAACGGTTCTGTCGAGATAGGTAAGCGGTATAACGATATTCTGCATGCCTCCGAGTTCGTTGCCTATCGTGGCGTACAGTCTGCTCATTCCGCCCGCAACACCTATCGTACCCGCCTTATTGCCTCTGCCGTCGAAGATCGTAAGCGCGTCGGTCCTGTCGTAAAGCACTTCGGAGAAGAACTTTATGCCGGATACCGTGGCGATCTCGACCGTTCCGGAGGAAGTAACTGTCATCTCGTTGTCGGGTATGCCCGCGAATACGGGAATATCGGTGAATACGTCGACGTCGTCGGTAGTCACGCCGTAAACGTCGAGGGTATATCCGGTCGAAAGACCGCCGACATAAGTCATGTTGAGAATCGTTGCGGTGATACCGCGCGTCTGCCTTGCGTCGCTCGCCGCCGAATCGCTCGTCGCGCCGAACGTGAGCGCGATATTGACCGTTCTGCCGGTATAGAGGTTCGTAGTATCGGTGGGCGCGTTGGTCGCTATGTCGCGGATGTTGTAGTTGGAACTGTCGAGTTCGTAGACGATTTCCTTACCGTCGTGGTTCGGGATAAGGTTGCCCTCGACAACTTCGCCGTCGTACTTCGACACGACGAGGAGTATTCTTCTGAAGTATGCGAAGCTCTCGCTGTTGAAGTCCTCGCTGTAAGCGGTAGTGTACGGGTTGATCGTCATCGTGAAGCTGAACTGAGTGAACTCGTCGCCGGTTTCGAGTCCTGCGGATACCGCCGCGTTATAGTCTGCCGAGCTTGCGTATTTGCTTACGTAGACGCCCTGAAGGTCTCTTCTGATGACCGTAACGGGGATCTCTATCGACTGTACCGCCGTTCTGTTGCCCTCAGCGTCAAGCACGTAGATAGAAGCTATGGCAGCCATATTGTTGTCGCGGTTGTATTCGCCGCCCGCAGTGGTCATGGCGTTGACTATCTTCCTGTATTGCCAGGTCACCGCAAGCTCCACGGGCGAAGCGTAATCGGCAAACGTCGCCATCACTCTGTCGGGAAGTCCTACGAAGCCGATATAAGGATCGACTAAGAGTTTCTCTATAGTTCTGCCGTCCGCGGCAAGCCTTACTACGGAATCTTCGCTTACGCCCGCGGTAGTGACGCCGACGGAGCTGAGCGATACGGAACGCAGATAGACTTTGACCGCAAAGGTCTGAGCCATGCCTTCGATACCGTTGTCGAGAGTCGCAAGCACCGTGTACGTGCCGCCCGCGAAGGAATAAGTAAGTCCCGAAGTGTTCCAGGTAAGGTCGTATTTTTCTTCCTGCGCGCTCTCGAACAATACCGTCACGCCCTCTTCGTAACTGCGGACGTTAACGGTGATGCCGCCGTCGCCGGAATAGTAATAGATATGGTTGTCGCCGGATACCGTCTCGGAATAACCGTTCAGTGTAAGCGCGCCCGCCGCCTCGTAAGAGGTGTTGCCGCGATAGAGCATGTAGTATACGCCGTCGACATAGTACACTGCCGTGAGCTGACCTTTGTCGAGCTTGGCGTATTCGGTCGATCTGCTCCATTCGATAAGCTCCGCGGGCCACTCGGCGGCAAGTTTGTCTTTATCCGAGAAGAACTCGTATCCGCTTACGTTGCCGAGGATGCTTGCGTCGTTACGTCTGTCGCCGGTCGCTACCGCGACTACGGTCATTCTGCCGAGCGCTTCGAAATCGATAGGCTCGTATATGCTTCCGGTGAGGTTGGTCGTGGAAGAGGTGTACCAGGTGCTTACGCCTACCGCCACACGGCTCTCCACTATCACGCTGAGCGGAAGCTCTTCGCGTACGTCGAGCTTGTTGCCCGCGGAATTGCCGCTTTCGTCCACTACGCTTTCGACGCCTCCGAACGTAAGCGTGTTGCCCACGGAGACGGTGATGTCGTTGACCTTGGTCTCACGGTAATCCATCTTGAGCTCGGGATAGTTGACGTCGAGTTTAAGCGTTCTTCCGAGGCTCGTGACTACTTCGAGCTTATTGCCTTCCGCTCCGATGAGGCTGTCGAGTCTCGCTTCGACTCCTTCGGGCGCGTAAGGATTGAGGGTCACCGTGTTGGGCATCGTATAATCGACGATATGCTCTTCGTTGATCGTGAGTTCGAGCGTGTCGACGATGTAGCCGTATACGGGATAACCTATCCACGCCACCGCTTCTACCGTACCGCCCTCGGGTCCGTAAGCTTCCACGGACTTCCAGGTCACGTCGTAGACGTTGTCTTCCTGTACGGTTTCTCCGGACTCGTTCTTCACGCTTATCTTTGCGTAAACGGGAAGTTCGAATACGTCGAACGCATTGTAAACGGAATCGGTGCCGCGTACGTATTCGTCGGTGCAGCCCGCGTCGGTGTAGTAAGTCACCGTCACGTTCTCTCTTACCTTCCCGTTTCTGTAGATCACCGCGAAGGTCACTTTGTTGTTTTCGGCGGCGCCGAGAGTCACGGTGCCTTCGATATTGGCTTCTTTGTAGAAGTCGTTGGCGTTCGTGCCGAAGTCGAATACCGCGGGTACGTTACCGGTACCTATCGTTCCGGCGAACGTTACTCCGAGTTCGGACGGCATCGTGAACTTATAAGGATCCGCTACGGAGAAGATGTATTTTCCGGAAGCGTCGCGTTCGATGCTGTAGAGCTTGTTGCCCTCATCGTCGTTGACCTCGACGTCGTTGATACGGTCGATCACGCGGTTGGGCAGCATCTTCTCGGTAAGCGTCACGGTGACGTCCTGTACCCAGATGTGGTTGCCTGCGCTGTATCCCTTGTTGGCGATAGTTACCTTTATCCTCGGGTAATCGTCGCCGGAGAAGGTGTACGAACTCTTGAATCCGCCCTCCGTCACGTAATCCCAGGAAACGATCTCGAATGCGTCGGTGCCTATCGTGACGTTGCCGATCTGGTAAATCGTGCCTCTGATGCCTTCCTGCGCGAGGAGAGCGTCGATGTCGGCGTCCGCGTTATAAAGGTAAACTTCCTTCTCGGGTATCCTGAGGTCGGATACGGTGCTCTTCCTGAGGATTATACGTATGTTCCTCAGTTCGGTATATCCGAATACTTCGTCGTAGAGAAGTACCGTCACGAAGTAGAAGCTGCCGTCGAAGGAAGGCTCTACGAACTTGACGTCGGTAAGATAGGTCTCTCCGTTGATAACCACTTCGTTGCCGGTGACTTTATCTCTCCAGCCGCTGTCGTCGATCTTGAAGAATACCCTTGTGGACGCGGACGGGAGCAGCCCGAGTCCGTCGGAGAATACCACGGACTGTTCGTTGCTGAGTACGCACGCGTTCTGAGTGGACTGAACGTCGCCGTTATAGTACGAAGAGTACGGATAGACTTCGATCGTATCGATACTGCGCGGTATACGCTTATAAACGGTGAACTCTACGGGGATCTCCTGGATATTGTCGCCGCTTCCTATACGCGCGGTCCATGTATACGTCCAGGTATCGGAATCGCCGTAATCGTAACGGAGTTTATCTTCCGATTCTCCTACCCATTCGAAGTCTTTGCCTTCGATAAGCGTATCGGTATGGAAAATGTTGTCGACGTCGATACCGTAGCTGACGTCTATCGACGAAGGCAGACCGAAGGGATTGAGTTCGCCTTTCGCAAGATAGAGAGCGTCGCCGTCTGCGAGTCCGTCGGACGCGGCGCGTCTGTCAAGCGTGACGATGTCGGTCGTTCCCGCCACCGCAAGCCTTGCGGAATAAATATCGAATTCGGTACGGCTCACGCCGGCGTAAACGATATACAGCTTGTCGCCGTCCTGAGACTTATACGCGGTAAGCGAATCTCTCGTGCCTACGTACTGCGATACCGAGCCGAACGCTCTGATCTCGTCGGCGGGCCAAGCGGTCGTTGCGAGAGCGTTGTTCTCCGCGGCGATCCTCTGCGGATCAAGCCCGGAGTCGACGTTCACGCCCGCAGCGTAGAACCCGATAATCATGTATCCGCCCTTGTTGTATCCGAGCAGCACGCTCGCCGCGTTACGCGTGGCGAAAGGCGTGATTTCTCTTACGGGTATCGTCTCGTCGAGGTTGTTTTCGACTATCTTCTTCGGCAGTACGTTGACGTAGAGAGTCACGGACTGAACGTTGCCCACGTTGTCGCGCACCTTGAAGATCACTTCATACAAAGGATGCGAAGTGGCTT
>CALVNM010000015.1 GCA_944349735.1 uncultured Clostridia bacterium
ATGAGTTCCACCGCGCCGGGCACGTAACGCTTCTCGTCCGTGTCCTCGATGCGCAAAATAAATTCGCCCCCGTAATGGCGGGCGAACAGATACGCGTAAAGTGCCGTGCGCAGATTGCCTATGTGCATGAAGCCCGTAGGACTCGGCGCGAATCTCGTTCTGACTGACATACCGTCTCCGTTTGATTTTTATAAAGTCCGCCGCGGCGGTAAGCCGCGGCAATCGTGTTTTACTTATTTGAGCTTGCTCATCAGCTCGTATATTCTCTGAAGGTCGTCGGCGTTATAGTAATCGATGTAGATCCTGCCCTTGTTCTCGTTGCCGACGAGCTTGACTTTGGTGGAGAAAATGCGCTTCATGTCGTCCACGAAAGTACGCATCTCTGCGGAAAGCCTTACCTTCTCAGCCCCGGTCATCCTGCGGGGCGCCTTGTCGGGATTGAGATAATAACGGACCTTAAGTTCGAGTTCTCTAACCGTCATCTCGCCGTCCGCCGCCTGATATGCGAAGTCGATCTGGGTCTCCCTGTCGGTAACCGGTACGAGCGCGCGGGCGTGCCCTGCGGAAATGCGGTCCTGTCTCACGAGGCTCTTGACTTCGTCGTCGAGGGCAAGGAGCCTGAGAATATTGGCTACGCTCGAACGCGCTTTGCCGATACGCGCCGCGAGTTTGTCCTGCGTGTATCCGTTCATGCGCATGAGTTCGTCGATCGCTTCCGCTTCTTCTATCGCGTTTAGGTTCTCGCGCTGCAGGTTCTCGATAAGGCTTATTTCCCTTATCATCGAGTCGTCTATCTGCTTGACGAGCGCGGGTACCGTGTTCAGTCCTATGGCTTTCGCCGCGCGATAACGTCTCTCGCCCGCGACGATCATGTATTTGTCGCCGCGCTTGACGAGTATCAACGGCTGAAGCACGCCGTGTACCCTGATCGAATCTTCCAGTTCGCGCTGCTGTGCTTCCCCGAAATATTTACGGGGCTGATCGGGATTGGGTTCGATATTCGCTATCTCCATCTGATAGACGTTCTCGCCCTCCACCACCTTGACCGGTGCGCTCAGCCTTTCGTCCTCAATATTGGCAAGTAATTCGCTGAGTCCTTTTCCGATACGTTTTGCCATACCTCTTCTCCTTTTCTTATTCCCCGACCGTCCGCGCGCGCCGCGCTTCCCGCTCAAAGCGGTTCGCTTATTATACGCGCGTTTCTTCTCGGATATTTTTCGGGCGTCTCGCCCGTTTTTTTATATTTAAGCAAAGTGCGGAAATTGCCTTCCACGTAGTACTCCGTCGCTTCCGTAAGCTCCGCTCCCAATATTTCCGCGGCGTTTTTCGCCGCTTCCGTTTCCTCTTTACAGTGCGCTTTGTACGCTATCAACTCGCCGCCCGCTTTCAATAACGGCATCGCGTATTCGAGCAGCACCCGCGTTTCCGTGACAGCCCTCGCAGTCACCGCGTCGAACGCTCCGCGGAACTCCGTCCTCCTCCCCGCCTCTTCCGCTCGTATACATACCGCGCGTATTCCCGTAAGCGAGAGTCCGGCAACGAGCGCGTTGAGGAAAGCGACCTTTTTTCCGTTGCTCTCGAACATCGTCACGTCGACGTCGGGACGGCATATCTTGATGACGACTGCGGGGAAACCCGCTCCGCTGCCTATGTCCGCGAGTTTCGCGCCCTTCGCAATACATCCGATCGCAGCGAGACTGTCCACGAAGTGCTTGACGATGACGCCGTCCTCGTCGGTTATCGCGGTAAGATTGAATCTCTCGTTATACTCTTTGAGGAAGCGGTAATATGTCCGGAATTTTTCCGCCGCCGCCTCGTCCGCAATACAGCCGTATTCCGCGAATTTAGCCTTCAATTTTGCCGTGAAATCCATTTTTCCTCTCGGCGAAGCGCGTCATTATAGTTATAAACAGTATAACATCTAATTTCACGGGTTGCAAGTCTAAACGGAAATTACTTGAATTTACGGGTAGTACGATATATAATATCCGTAATAATTTATATGCGAGGGATTTATGTATCTCATTGAAGCAAAAAGAACGCTCGCGGAAAACGTAAACGAATACGTCATTTCCGCTCCCAAAGCGGCGCGCAACGCCCGTCCCGGACAGTTCGTCATACTTCGCGTGGACGCAAACGGCGAAAGAGTACCCTTCACCATATGCGACATCAACCGTACTCTAGGCACGGTTACCATACTCGTACAGACCGTGGGCGCGACAACCGCCAAACTCGCCATGCTCGGCGCGGGAGATCATATCGCGGACTTCGTAGGACCTCTCGGCAACCCCACGGATCTCACGGGCTACGGCAAAGTCATGCTCGTGGGCGGCGGCATAGGCGGCGCGGTAATATATCCTCAGGCGAAATATCTCGCCTCTATCGGCAAGCCGGCAACGGTGGTGCTCGGCGCGCGCAACGAATCGCTCCTCATGTACGAACGCGAAATGGGAAATTTCGCCTCCGCTCTTCACATAATGACCGACGACGGCTCCAAAGGCGGCAAAGGCTTCGTGACCGATAAAGTGCGCGAACTGCTGTCCGCGGAAAAATACGACGTCGTCATGGCGGTAGGTCCCCTGATGATGATGAAAGCGGTATGCGACGTGACGAAGGAATTCGGAGTGCATACCATAGTATCGATGAACTCGGTAATGGTGGACGGCACCGGGATGTGCGGTTGCTGCCGCGTGACCGTAGACGGCGAAAGAAAGTACGCCTGCGTGGACGGTCCCGAATTCGACGGCCATCTCGTGGACTTCGACGAAGCGCGCTTGCGCGCGGGCTTCTATAAAGAGCAGGAAGCGGAACACATGTGCAGGATACGCGGAGGTAAACGATAATGGCGGTATTACCGAGAAATAAGACGAGAGAAGCGGCGCCCGAAGTTCGCGCCCGTAATTTCGAAGAAGTCAACGCGGGATTCGACGCGGAAACCGCCGCAAAAGAAGCGGCGCGCTGTCTGAATTGCAAGAATCCCCTTTGCCGTAAAGGCTGCCCCGTAGGGATAAACATCCCCGCCTTTATCGCCAAGGTAAAGGAAGGAGACATCATGGGAGCGGCGGCGGTCATCAAGCGCGACAACAACCTCCCCTCGATATGCGGGAGAGTATGTCCGCAGGAAACGCAGTGCGAAAATAACTGCATACTCAAGAAGAACGGTTCCGTGGCGATAGGCGCGCTCGAGAGATTCGT
This sequence comes from uncultured Clostridia bacterium, assembly GCA_944349735.1. GTDB lineage: Bacteria > Bacillota > Clostridia > Christensenellales > DTU072 > Stercoripulliclostridium_A. The sequence goes on from CALVNM010000015.1 coordinate 3,196, forward strand.
TGGAGACTACGCCATTCGTCACAAGACTCCCGTGGAGACTCCCGTCCGCAACGGCTACCGCGCGGCGGTAGTAGGCAGCGGGCCTGCGGGGCTTAGCTGCGGCGCGGATCTCGCAAAGGCAGGCTTCGACGTAACGGTATTCGAGGCATTCCACGAACCCGGCGGCGTGCTCGTGTATGGAATACCCGAATTCAGGCTCCCTAAATCGATAGTTAAGGCGGAGATAAACACACTTAAGGAACTCGGCGTAAGGATAGAGACAAACGTCGTCGTAGGTAAGACTTACACGCTCGACGACTTGAGAGAGGACTACGACTACATCTTCCTCGGCACGGGCGCGGGGCTTCCGATGTTCATGAATATCAAGGGAGAAGGTCTGAACGGAGTATGCTCCGCCAACGAATTTCTCACCCGCGTAAACCTTATGAAAGCGATGGAAAAAGATTCCGCAACCCCCGTCCAGCGCGCGCATAACGTTATCGTCGTGGGCGCGGGTAACGTCGCAATGGACGCGGCGCGCACCGCCCTTCGCTTAGGCGCGGAAAAGGTAACCATCGTTTACCGCCGTTCGCGCGACGAGATGCCCGCAAGACGGGAAGAGATACATCACGCCGAAGAGGAGGGCATCGAACTCAAGCTCCTCACCAATCCCGTGGAAGTACTCGGCAAAGATCACGTGGAGGGCGTGCGCTGCATAAAAATGGAACTCGGCGAACCCGACGAACGCGGAAGACGGCGCCCCGTACCCGTAGAGGGAAGCGAATTCGAGATCCCCTGCGACCAGCTGATCATGGCGCTCGGCACCTCTCCAAATCCGATAATCAAGAACTCCGCGCCCGAACTCGAGACCACTTCGCGCGGTACCGTGGTGGTGGACGAAGCGGGACTCACCTCGATGGAACGCGTCTATTGCGGCGGCGACGCGGCGACGGGAGCGGCTACGGTGATACTCGCAATGAGCGCGGGAAAACGCGCGGCAAAAGCAATAATAGAAGCTGCCGAAAGGAAATAACGTCCATGATGATCAAAAAAAAACGCGTTCCGCAAAGGAACGCGTTTTTTGAGTTTCAAGTATTCTTACCGTCGGCGCGTCAGTTCTTGTTGCCGTGCACGGGAGCCGCTATCCTGCCCCCTCTTCGGATGAATTTCACGGGACTTATGCGCGAAAGAGGCATTATCGGCGCGCTACCGAGCAAACCGCCGAATACCGCGACGTCCCCTTCCTTCTTGCCGTAAACGGGTATGAGCCTCACGGCGGTGGTTTTGTTATTGACCACACCTATAGCCGCCTCGTCCGCTATCACCGCGGAAATAACTTCCGCGGGAGTGTCCCCGGGAACCGCTATCATATCAAGTCCGACGCTGCATACCGCAGTCATCGCTTCGAGCTTGTTGACGGTAAGCGCTCCGGACTCTGCGGCTGCTATCATGCCTGCGTCTTCCGATACCGGTATAAACGCGCCCGACAGCCCGCCTACGTGCGAAGAAGCCATTATGCCGCCTTTTTTCACAGCGTCGTTAAGGAGCGCGAGCGCCGCCGTCGTTCCGTGCGCGCCCACCTGCTCGAGACCTATTTCCTCGAGAATATGCGCCACCGAATCTCCGATCTGGGGAGTGGGCGCGAGCGAAAGATCCACTATGCCGAATTTCGCGCCGAGTATTTCGGACGCCGTACGCGCCACGAGCTGACCCACGCGCGTAATCTTGAACGCGGTCTTTTTGATAGTTTCGCTGACTTCGGTGAGATCGCCGTCGGGTATAGTCTCGAGCGCCGTCTTGACTACTCCCGGACCGCTTACCCCTACGTTTATTACCTTGTCGGCTTCGCCCGTCCCGTTAAAGGCGCCCGCCATGAAAGGATTGTCCTCCACGGCATTGGCGAACACCACGAATTTGGCGCATCCGATGCTGTCCGCGTCGCGGGTAAGATATGCCGTTTCCTTGACGATCTCCCCGCACAGCCGCACGGCGTCCATATTGATTCCGGCGCGCGTGCTCGCAACGTTCACGGATGAGCAGACTTTATCCGTAGAGGAGAGCGCCTCCGGAATGCTCCGGAGAAATTCGATCTCTCCCGCGGTTGCTCCTTTCTGTACTGTGGCGCTGTATCCGCCGATAAAATCTATGCCTATCTCGCGCGCCGCCGCGTCCATCGCGCGGGCTATCTCGAGATACGCTCCCGAGCTTGCGCCGATAAGGCTTATCGGCGTTACGGAGACCCTTTTATTGACTATCGGTATCCCGTACATCGCGGAGATCTTCTCTCCCGTAGCGCACAGTCCGCCCGCTTCGCGGACTATTTTTTCGTATACTTTCTCTGCCGTCCTGCCCCCGTCGTCGGAGATACAGTCGAAGAGCGTAAGCCCCATCGTGATCGTCCTTATGTCGAGATGATGTTCCCGTATCATACGGACGGTTTCCATTATTTCGTTTCTGTTGATCATAAGTCTTATACGCTCACACCGTGTGCATCGCGTTGAAAATGTCCTCGTGTCTTATCGCTATCTCGATACCGAGTTTATCGCCCGCCTTTCCGAGTTCTGCGGAAAGTTCCTCGAAGTTAAGCTCCGTTCCCGAGATGTCCACCGCCATGATCATCGTGAAAGTTCCCTGCATGACGGTCTGACTGATGTCCTCTATGTTGATGTTATTGTCGGCGAGCAAGCCGCTTACGGCGGCTATTATACCCACCTTGTCTTTCCCTATGACAGTAATAAACGCTTTCATTTCGCGTCGTCTCCCTTAAGCAATTCTTTGGTGGCATCCATTAGACGGGCGCTCTTCTTCGCGGCTCCGTCGGCGGTCTTGTCGAATACGAGCACGTAGATCTTGAGTTTGGGCTCGGTGCCGCTCGGACGGATGCATACGAACTGACCGTCGTTTAAGCCGTAATACATGACGTCCGATACGGGAAGTCCGGAAGGCTCCTCTCTACCGTCCGAGTATGTGCGCACGCCTTTGAGATAATCGGTGACCGCGAGGACCTCTTCTCCGCCTATTTCCGTAACTTTCACGGAGCGCATGCGCTTCATGACGTTGGCCATGTCGGTCATTCCGGAAAGCCCTTTGTATGCGACCGAAGCGTTATTCTCCGAATAATATCCGAATTCGCGGAATATCTCCGTAAGCCTCTTATAAACTCCCGAGCCTTTGTCCTCGAGATACATGAGCATTTCGGCGAAGATGAGACTTGCCACGACGGCGTCTTTGTCTCGCGCGTGAGTGCCGGCAAGCGAACCGAAACTTTCCTCGAAGCCGAACAGATAAGTATACTCTCCGCTTTCCTCCCACTCCTTGATCTTCTCGCCGATGAATTTGAAGCCGGTAAGCACGTTGAAGACCTTGACTCCGCGAGATTCCGCAAGACGGTCGGCGAGAGTCGTCGTGACTATCGTCTTCACTATCGCGCCGTTAGCGGGAAGCGTGCCGTTCTCCGCGCGCTTGGTGAGTATGTAATCGAGTAGCAATACGCCTATCTGATTCCCCGTCAGAGTGACGAATTCGCCCTTGTCGTTACGAACGGCAACTCCGAGCCTGTCGGAATCGGGGTCTGTGCCGAGGACTACGTTGGCGCCTATCTTGTTGCCCAGCTCGATACCCATGCTGAGAGTGTCGGCGTTCTCCGGATTGGGTACTCGCACCGTGGAGAACTCCGTGTCGGGCTTCGCCTGTTCCGCAACGACGTTTGCCTGTATCCCGAGACGGGTGAACATCGTGGTGACAGGCATATATCCCGCGCCGTGTACGGGCGTATAGACCAATTTGATGTCGCTGCCGCGCTTGGCTATTATCTCCTTGGAAAGCAGGAGCTTGTCTATCTCCGCGAAATACTTCTCGTCCACGCTCTTCCCTATCACGGTGACATAAGGATTTATCTCGTATCCGTCCGCTCCGCGCGGGAAATCCGACATGGCGATATTCTCGGCGGGGATCGAAAAATAGTCGGTTATTTCGGATATGTATTTAACTACTTCCGCGGTGGGCTCGGGCGACATCTGCGCGCCGTCCTCGCCGTAAACTTTATAACCGTTGTATTCCTTGGGATTATGGCTCGCCGTAATCATTATTCCCGCTATCGCGCCGAGCGAACGCACCGCGAACGAACACATCGGCACGGGACGCACGTCCTCGAATATGTAAGCTCTGACTTTGTATGCAGAGAGTACCTCTGCCGCGTTCAAGGCGAATTCCCTCGAAAATCTCCTCGTATCGTAGGAAATGACGACTCCGCGCGAAGCGGCTTCCTCGCCAAGCGAAATGACGTAACGCGCAAGCCCTGCCGTCGCTCTTTTAACCGTATAGCGGTTCATGCGGTAAGTGCCGAGTCCGACTTCGCCGCGCATGCCGGCGGTGCCGAAGGCGAGTTCGAGACTGAAACGCTCTTTCTGTTCGTTATCGTCGTACTTGATGGCTTCAAGCTCCGCGCGTTCGGTTTCGTCTACTCCTTTCAACCATATTTCGTAAGTATCCTTGTACATAAGAAAACTTCCTCCGTTTGATTTATATATTGTATCACAACTCTATGCGCCCGCGCAATAATTATGCGAGTAATGCGCTTCCTTTGCGCGGCGCCTCCTTACGAACGCGGAGGCTGTCCGCCGGCGGCTCCGCCCTCTTTACGCACGATCACCGTTCCCTTCTGCGGTGCGTAATAATCGCGCCTGAGCTTCTCCGACGCTACCAGTTCCCCGCGATAATAGTGATCGCGGTATGCTTCCGACACCAGACCCGCTTTGGGATGAGACAAATACCTCTCGTACTCGCCCTCTTTGAGAATGCCTTCGGCGTCGTCGATACGTTCGTATTCCTTACATTCCAGCACCTTGACGGTAACGCTCCTTATCCTGACCGTTTCGCCGTCGGTATAGACGGGGAAGCCGTACAACGTAAAAGTAATCTTTTTGCCGTCGGTACTGGAAACTATCCTGAGCGGATAAGGAGTAATGTTCAGAAAGCGGAAATCCGTAGCTTCGGATACCATAGCGTCGAGCGAACCCGGAAGGTAAGACACCGGAAGCGAATGATGCGCGACGCTCGTGACGGTCATGCCCGCGCGTATGACGGCGTTGTATAACGTACCGGACACCTGGCACACTCCGCCGCCCACGCCTTTTACGTATTTGCCGTCCTCTATCACCGGAGCTTCTCTGAATCCGCGCGCCGCCGTGCGCGCGCCGACCGCCGCGTTGAACGAGAACGCGGCGCCCCTCTCCACGACGTAACCGTCGAGGAAATGTGCGGCGAGCTCTATATTATGCTTACGCGCGGCATTCGAAGAGGAGTAGTCGGTGGTAAACTCAGCGAGTTTTTCTCCGGGATACTCGTCGGAGGAAGCTTCTGCGAAGTTTCCGTAACACATTCCGCAATTAAGCCCCGACAACGCCGCCGTCAATGCAAGCACGCACGCTATGGCTACGGTAGCAAATATTTTATTCATGGCTTTAGTATGCGCGCGGAAAAAATAATTTTACTATAAAAAATAAAAGATATTACCGTACCGGGGACCTGTTTACGGTTTATGAACGGTCTCGAAATTTTTAAGGAAACCGAGCGCCCCTTCTCTCGTTCTCGCCACGGGATCGGTCGCCGTACGCTTCATGAGCGCGCGCAAAGCGCGAGACCTCATTTCCGGAGGAACGCCGTCAAGGTCTTTCCCGTTCGCTTTGAGATCCTTCAGCGAAAACGCCACGCCTTCCTCTTTCATCACCGGAAGCAACGCGCGTATCCTGTCGGCGGAAGGATTACTCCCCGTACGCGTGCCGCCGCCTATCCAGTCGGCGTCTTTAAGCTCGAGGAGCTTGTCCATCACGCCGATATGCTCTTGTATGAAAAGCCGCAGAGCTTCTTCGGGTTCGTTGCATTTGAGATCGAACATATGCGCCGCGACGAGTTCCTTTACTTCGGCTATCTCCGCCTTGGAATACTTCAGCGCGGTCATGCGCAGCTCGGCAATCTCCGCTCCGCGTATCTCGTGTCCCTTGCTTCCCCCGGTCTCCCTTTTCAGCACAGGCTTCGCTATGTCGTGGAAAAGCGCCGCAAGCCTTATCCTGCGAGGCGCGTTCTCGACGGTAGAAAGTATGTGTCCGTAAACGTCGTATCGGTGCCAATTCTTATTCTGTTCCACGCCTATCCCTTCGGTAAGTTCGGGCACCGCGTATTGAACGGCGCCGCATTCTTTAAGCAACTCGAGTCCTCTGCGCTGCGCGCCTTTTATCCCGCAAACCTCATCCGCCGAAAGTATCCTTTCGAATTCCTCGCGTATGCGCTCTGGCGCGATATTTACGAGATTTCCGCTCATTTCCGTAGCGCGATTCATGGTTTCGGCATCGATGTCGAAGCCGTAAGACGCGGCAAAACGCACCATGCGCATTATCCTTAACGCGTCTTCGGCTATCACCTCCCGAGGATCGCGGACGGTGCGTATCAATTTACGCTTCATGTCCTCGACGCCGCCGGTAACGTCGACTATCTTGTCTTCCGAAATATCGTAATAAACGGCGTTGACCGTGAAATCCCTGCGTAAAGCATCCTCCTCGAGAGTCACGCCGAATTCGACGCTCGCCGGCGCGTGCGCGCCGCGCATATCGTAACTGTCGGTGCGGAACGCGGTATATTCGAATTTCTCGCCGTCCGCCCGTATCCCGAGGGTACCGAGCTTGGCAGAATGGCGTTCGGTAACGAAACGCGTTCCTTCGAGGAGCGCACACACTTCCTCCGCGGTCAGAGAAGACGCGAGGTCCACGTCGTATGTCGTGACGCCGAGAATCGCGTCGCGTACGGCGCCGCCTACCACGTACAATTTACCCCGCCACATGCCTGCGAGTTCTCTCAGTACGGAGGAGATCTCCATCAGCTGTATATCTCCGGTTTAAGAATGCAGATATCGGGAAGGTTGCGGTATCTCTCGTTGTAGTCGAGTCCGTAACCAACGACGAATTCGTTGGGAACTCTGAAGCCCACGTAATCCCCTTCCAATTCCACCTTGCGTCTCGACGGCTTGTCGAGCAGCGCGCATATTTTGAGGCTTTTGGGGTTGCGCGTCCTCAGAAGTTTAAGGAGATTTTTAAGGGTGTTGCCCGTATCGATGATGTCCTCGACGATAACGACGTTCATGCCTTCTATCGGCTGAGAAAGATCCTTGACGATGCGGACTTCTCCCGAGGAATCCGTCCCGCTTCCGTAACTCGACACGACCATGAAATCGAATCTGAGGTCGAGATCTATTCTTTTTACAAGCTCCGCGAAGAATACCACCGCGCCGCGCAATATGCCCACCATGAGCACGCTTTCGCCCGCATAATCGCGGGTTATCTCGGCGGCTATCTCGTCCACTCTTTTCTCGATCTCCGCGCCTGACAGCAACACTTTCTGTACGTCGTTATGCATAAAAGTTTTCTCCTATTTCTATCTTGCACATACGTTTTGTATTTTCGTCTATCTTGACTTCCTCCGCTATGTCCACGCCGAGAACGGCGTACACCCTCTTGCCCGAAGCTATGACAAGAAGCTTGTCGCGCATGTTCTTGGGCATTTTGAGATCGGTAAGGAAGTCGGAAAGGCTCTTGTTTCTGCCGCCGCATCTGCGGAATTCGTCGCCTGCTTCGCGGGTGCGTACTCGCGCTCCTTCGGGGATCTTGTCCGGATCGAACGTAAGCCGCTTTACCAGCTCCGCAGTAGGCTTGAACTCATAGCTGAACGGTCCGAATTCATAATATCCTTCGTCCTCGTAAGGCTCGTTCATCTCGCCTTTCTTCTCCCGGTAGACAAGCGATATTCTGTTATAATTCCTCACGGCGTCTATCCCGAAAGGAAGATTTACCGTGGAACCGTTATCCGCTTTGACGAGAGCGATTATGTCGCTCAGATGCGCCGAATCGATGTCGTTGAGATAGCCCATCGCGCGGAATGCTTCCGCGACGGACTTCTTTGCTATCGCGGGATGCGTCTCGAGCGCTACTAGCGGCAATGAGGTCTCGAAACCGCTTACCGTAGGCGGCACGCATTCGCTCAGCATGTAGTCCTCGACTTCTGCGGCAAGCCGCGCCAGCCTCAGCATCGCGCGCTCGTAATGCGGGAACCTCGCCTTGATCTCCGGGCATATCTCGTGACGAATATAGTTGCGCGTGTATCTCGTCTCGAGGTTGGTGGCATCCTCGCGGTACGGTATTCCGTTCTCCGCGGCATAGTCTGAAATTTCCTGCTTTGTGTACCCGATAAGCGGATGTCGGTATCCCGCTCTGTCAACTATGCCTCTCAATCCGCGTATGCCGGTACCTCGGAATATACGCATAAGCATGGTCTCGACCTGGTCGTTGAGGTGGTGTGCGAGATTGATCTCGTCTACGACTTTGTCCTCCAGAAGTTTGTCGAATATCCCGTAGCGCAACGTACGCGCGGCAAGCTCCAGGCTGACGTTATTCTCTCTCGCGTATGCCGGTGCGTCCACTTTGTACGCAAGGCAATCCACGCCTCTTGCGCGGCAGTACTCCGCCACGAACCTGCTGTCCTCCACGGAAGCGTCGCCGCGTATGCCGTGTTCGACATTGACGACTACGACATCCTTTTTCTCCTTGAGGAGCAGATCGAGCATCACCATGCTGTCCACGCCGCCGGACACGGCGACTCCGGAAATACCTGTTTTCGATTTGTCTGAAGCCATATCGTTATTATACCAAACGCAATGTCAAAAGTAAACAGTTAGGCATATCGAAATAAGCGCCTCGCGCGGCGCGTACGTGCGTGCAAACATTGACATATAGCGCGCTTATGTGCTAAAATAATGATATAGGGAGGTGGACTTTATGGTAACGGTAGCAATTATCGGACTCGGCAACAGGGGCAGGATCTACGCCCACAATTTCAACGCGCAGGGAGCTAAGATCGCCGCTATATGCGAAAAAAACCCCGGCATGCTCAAGTATATCCGCGAGAAATACGGCATTCCCGAGGACAAAGCCTTCCTGAACGAAAAAGACTTTTTCGCGGCGGGAAAACTCGCCGACGCGCTCGTAGTCGCAACGCAGGACCGCGACCACTACGGTCACGCAATGGCAGGCATGGATCTCGGATACCATATCCTGTGCGAAAAACCCGTCTCTCCCTTCCTCGGACAATGCGTGGAACTTAAGGAGACCGCCGAGAAAAAAGGTCTCAAAATGGTAATATGCCACGTACTGCGCTACGCGCCCTATTACGACCGCATAAAAGAGATCATCGATTCCGGCGCTATCGGCGAAATAACCAATATAAATCAAACCGAAAACGTGGGTTACTGGCATTTCGCGCACAGTTATGTACGCGGCAACTGGCGCAGAGAAGAGGAAACGGGGCCTTCGATACTCGCCAAATGCTGTCACGATCTCGACCTTATCTATTATTACACAGGTAAGCCCTGCGAGCGCGTGTATTCTATAGGAGAAAGAAGGGAATTCCTCCCCGAGAACGCTCCCGAAGGCGCAACGGCGCGCTGTATGGACGGCTGCCCGCACCGTAAGACCTGCCCCTACGAAGTCTCCAAGCTTTACTATAAAGTGACGACGAAAACCATACCTTGGCTTATCGGACACACCAAAGTGGTCACGGGGAAAGGAAATCCCAAACTCAAAGACATAAAGGAAGCTCTCCGCACCAACCAATACGGAAGATGCGTGTACAAATGCGATAACGACGTGATGGAAAATCAGGTAGTGAGTTGCAAGATGGGCAACGTCAATGCCACTCTCACGATGACCGCCCAATCCAATTTCTGCTACAGACGCACTCACATCTGCGGCACCAAAGGCGAGATCCTCGGCACCGATAAAAACGGATATTTTACCCTTAAAGTTTTCGGCGAGCGCAGCAAGAAAGTCCGCGTAAAGAAGAAGATCGGGCATCTCGGAGGCGATTCGGGCATCGTGAGCGACTTCATAAAGCTGATGGAAACCGGCGAGATCACGCCGCGCCTTTCTCTGATGAGCGAGACTATAATGTCGCATAAAATGGCGTTCGCCGCCGAAGAATCGCGCAAAACGGGGAAAGCGGTTACGATCGAATAAAACTCTCGCTCAAGTATTCTCTATCGGAATCCGTCATATCTTTAGGTATGACGGATTTGTTTTTTTCTGAACTTGCCTATGCGCCGGGCAGCGGTTTCGGCGCTTTCTTCACCGCAGTGGGCGAATGCCCCGCTCTCTTCCCTGCCGTATATGCCGCAGTTTACGCCGTATTGCTTCTCTTCCGACGCCGCAATACAGACAAGGACCGACGCAAGAAAGCCGTTACGTTTTTCGTTTACATGCTGTTCGCGGTAGCCGTGACCGCGGCAGTCGTCATGATCCTTAAGCATCTCTGGGGCAGAGTGCGATTCTCGGACCTGGACGCGGATAAGGCAGGCTTCACGCCGTGGTATCTTCCCCGGGGCTTTACCGGCGCGGAATCATTTCCCTCGGGACATGCCGCCATGAGCGCGCTCTCCTTCTTCGTGTCGGACGGTATCGAATACTTCACGGGAAAAAGATACCGATTCGCGGACGTGCTGTGTTCGGCTTTCGTCGTCATGGTCTGCGCCGCACGATTGACTGAAGGCGCACATTACGTCAGCGATCTCGCGGCGGGCGTATTTATAGCCCTTACCGCGCGCTCGATCCTTCTTCGTCTCACCGGAATACGCTCCGTAAAGAAGAAAAAATCCGGAAAAACTTTTGACGATAAATTACCCTTACGCACCGCGGGAAGCGAGTTGACAGCGAGCGAATGAGGTAGTACAATATTCGAAGCGAGGCGTTTTGCCGCATCGCCTGAAGGAGAAGGGATATGAAGAAAACGGGGTTCGATAACGAGCTGTACGTCGAGAAACAAACTGCAAATATTCTGAAAAGAATCGAGACTTTCGACAATAAACTTTACCTCGAATTCGGAGGCAAGCTGTTCGACGATCTGCATGCGGCAAGAGTGCTTCCCGGCTTCGATCCCAACGTAAAGACCAAGATACTCAGGAACCTCAAAGACAAACTGGAGATCATTTTCTGCATCGGCGCTCCCGCTATAGAAAAGAACAAGATCCGCGCGGACTTCGGTATCACTTACGGTAACGAGCTCCTGCGCCTCATGCGTAATCTCCGCGAACTCGGGCTCAAGATAAACAGCGTCGTCATAACGCAGTACAACGAGCAGCCGGCGGCGGATATTTTCCGCAACCAGCTCGAGCGCAAAGGCGAGAAAGTGTATATCCATAAGCTGACAAAAGGTTACCCGAACGACGTAGATACGATAGTATCCGACGAAGGCTACGGCGCCAATCCCTATATCGAAACCACCCGTCCGCTCGTAGTGGTCAACGCGCCCGGACCCAATTCCGGCAAACTCGCCACCTGCCTTTCTCAGCTCTATCACGAGTACAAGAGAGGAGTACGCGCGGGTTACGCCAAGTACGAGACCTTCCCCGTCTGGAATCTGCCGCTCAAGCATCCGGTCAACGTAGCTTACGAAGCCGCCACCGCGGACATCAACGACAGGAACATGATAGACTATTTCCACCTCGAGGCATACGGCGTAAGCGCGGTGAACTATAACCGCGATCTCGAGGTATTCCCCGTCGTGAAGAATATCCTCTCCAGGATCCTCGGCACCGCGGTCTACAAATCCCCTACGGATATGGGCGTCAATATGGCGGGATACGCGATAACCGACGACGCCGCCGTGCAGGAAGCGGCGAAGCAGGAGATAATCCGCAGATACTTCAAGACTTATAACGAATACAAACAGGGCAAAGCCGACCTCGAAACGGCGCACCGCGTGGAGATACTCATGAAAGACATGGGCGTAAGCGCTCTCGACAGGACTACGGTAGCGCCTGCCAGAGCCAAAGCCGCCGAATGCGGACACAGCTCGGTAGCTCTCGAGCTGTCCGACGGGCGTATCGTCACGGGACGCGACAAAAACAATCTTTACGCCCCCGCCGCCGTAATAATCAACGCGCTCAAAGCTCTCGCCGGGATCGACGACAAAATAAAACTCATCACTCCCGACGCCATCGACGCGGTACTTAAAGTAAAACGGGAAGCTCTCAAATCAAAAACCAAGAAAATGAATCTCGAAGAAGCGTTGATAGCTCTGTCCTTCTCCGCCGCAACTAATCCTACGGTGGAATTCGCGCTCGGCAAGCTCGGCCTTCTAGAGAACTGCGAAGCTCATTCTACGGTGATGCTTCCCGAGAGTTCCTTACAGATATTCAGGAAACTCGGCATCAATCTGACCTGCGATCCCGAGTTCTCGGGCGAATAACGGTTTATATTCCCAAAGAACAGAGATATTTCAGCCCTTCCTCCGTCACCTTATAGGGATCGGAGGCGTTGTCGTGTTCTATCAAAGCATATTTCGTATATGACTCTTTCGCCGCGGTAAGTATTTTGCGGAAATCGAGATCGCCCTGTCCCGGCGTCCTGAAACGCGGCACGATAAGACTCTTTTTCCAATCCTTGACGTGTATGGATTCCACCCTGCCGGACAACCCTCTTAAGACCTCCGCGGGATCGTAACCCGCGTATCTGCACCAGAAAGTATCGAATATAAACTGAAGCGCGGGGACGTCCTCCCTAAGCGCGTCTATTATTCTTCTTCCGTCGCGCAGCTTACGGAATTCGTAACTGTGATTGTGATAGCCGAATTTAAGCCCGTAAGGTTCGAGTTTCCGCGCGGTCATTGCGGCAAATTCTTCGAATCGCCTGAAACCGTCTTCGCTGCCGAGTTTCGCGGGCGGCATCATGCCGAGACCGACAATACTTGCGCCCAATACGCAATGTTCCTCGGCAACCCTGTCGAGATCCTTTTCGATACGTTCGTAAGGCGTATGCGTAAGCGGTATCTTAAGCCCGTTATCGTCTGCTATCTTACGCACTTCTTCGGGAGAATACCTGAAACGTATCCCCGATAGCTGCACCGACGTACCTCCCGCCGCCGCGACGAAGCGCATTATCCCGGCAAGATCCTCGACCGAACTTATCTTTTTGCGGAAAGTATACAACTGCGAACCGTAGGAAAGCATTTTCTATCTCCTTTGCCGTATTGTAAAGAACGGCAAGACCGCACCTTCAAAGGTGCGGTCTTGCTACTGAATGACGTTAATCGTATTTCTTGCCTCTGCGCATCAGGAAGAATACCGTCGAAAGACCTCCGAGCAGTACGAGCGCGCCGACTACGTAATAGAGCCAGGTGAGGTCGGTTTCCTTCTCTATCGTAAGAGTGAAGTACTCCACGGTGCGGTCGTAAAGTTCGTCTCCCTCGTAAGTAACGAGCATCGTATACCTGCCCGCTTCGGTGGGCATCGACGAATATCTGTTGCCGTCGGAATCGATGTACTCTACCGTTACGCCTTGTCCGCCGGCAAGATCGAGCACTCCGTTGACGGAGCCGGTGATCGCCACGGGATTGGTCTCGGACTGAGTGAGGTTGCCGTTGACGGTTATCTCCGCCTTGGCTTTCTCCACATGCAGGACTATTGTTCCCGTGATGTTGCCGCTGCCGTCCTCGGCTTCATAATACCTATAGAAATCGGCTTCGTAAGGAGTAAACGTCCAGGTGTAAGTATTGTCGCCGGGCATCAGCGTCTGCCCGGGATCGAGGGCTATCGAGCCGAGAGTGCTGTTGGACGTAAGCGCGGGCAACGGGTCGCCGTATTTAAGCGTTCCGGGCACCTGATTGGGCACTACGGTATATACTCTCTTCGAGATCGTAAGCCTTATTTCAACCGTCACGGTGACATAGTTGCGCTTTTCCGCCCTCACCGTTATAAGATATGTACCCGGCTCTACGTAATAAGGAACTGAGAGGCTTCCGTTATAATACACGGTCGCGTCCGCTGCTGCGGTAACCGGCACGGAGTGCCTTCCGCCGTCGTATACTACCGACGTAAGAGCTTCGTCGTAGACGGGCGCGCTCATCTCTGCGGGAAGGATATAATACGTATCGCTGACCGCATTCTCGATGTAATAGTTGACGGAATCCACGGTAAGCGTCACGTAATAACCTTCTTCGGTCACGTTGTAGTTGTCGCCGGTATAGGTAAGCGAGGCACGTACGTCGTCCCCTTCGAGTATGCCTTCGAGCACGTAATCCACGCCCTTGTTGTCGCCGCTGAATACGTTGTCCTCGTCGGGCAGGAATTCTACGGTGAGCTTCACTTTGCCTATCTCGTAATTCACGATCGAATCGGAGAAAAGCACTCTGTAGTTGGAGCCGGCATCTATAGAACCCACCGCTATCTCGTATATGCCTGCATCTTTGGCGAGCAACCTGAGCATGCCTAACCAATCGTTGCCGCTTATGAGCGCGGGCGCGTTACTGTCGACATTTTCTCCGTACAGCGCAGTAACTCCCGTCGCAAGTCCGTTACGATAAACCACGTACTCCGCGTCGCGCGCGTCCGCTTTAACGCTGTAAGCTTCGCCGTTCAACGTTCCGCTGATGACTCCGGTAGCAAAATCGATCGAATACGCTTCGCCTGCGTCGCGCGCCGTCATCGTATTGAGGTCTACATAATAGAGACGCATGTCGAGAACGGAATCGAAAAGATACACGCCTTCACGTTCTGTACGCGCCATTTCCTGTTTTCCCACGGTGATACCGTTGATTATATAAGTACCGTTGACGCCTTCTTCTACGTCGTAGAATATCTGCACTCTGGCGACTCGGTCTTTGAGATATACGGTCACGTTCTTGCCGCCCAGGGTGCATTTACCGATATACGCGTCCGCGAATGCGGCGGACACGAGAGAATCGACGGATACTTCGGTATAAACGAGCGCGCCGGAAGCGTCTCTGACTCCTACCTCTATCGAAGTGAAAGTCAGCTCGTAGACCGCGGTCGCGGTCCCTGACGCGAAGTCCACGATGTATATTTCGCCGAACGAGGACTTATAGAGCGCCGTGTTGGCGGAAGCGTCCACCGAATACATATTGTTGAAATCGATCCTCACTATCTCGGTCTTGCCGCCCACGTTCGCCGCGAACTTGCCCGCCGATTCGTATATCTTATAGGTTATCCCGGAATTGGTCGCGGTCATCGCCTTCATGTCGAGTTTATAGACGATGTTTCTGCCCGCTTCGTTGCGCGTATAAGTGCCGAGACCGTTCTCTATGTCGGTATATACAATACTGTTCTCGGGGATATTGATGACGGTCACTCTGCCCTCGTCGTCGACGGAGCTGATAAAATATCCCGTCTCTATATCGTATGCGTACGAACGCGGATCCACTGCGGGATACGCGATGTCGGAATCGAGATCCACGATGTATTTTACGCCGCTCGCGGGATCGGTATATTCGAATTTCCCGCTCGTCGCGGCGAAATCCGAAAGATCGATCGCTATCTCGGAGCTGCCGTCGGAGAATACGCCGCCGATAAGCCTGATCGCGGTCTCGTAATAATCGCGCCACACCTGTCCGCTTCCGTTCTCCACAACGAATACGTTGCCGTCCTCGTCGGTATAGGTGAATTTGCTTACGTCTATAACGGCTCCGTCGTCGGTCACCGTCGAATAGACGTAATACACATATACGTTGCCGTCCTCTCCGACGCTCTCGTAGGAGTAACAGAACGCTATGTTACCGCCGTCCACGGTCGTGCCGTCGTAGTCCTTGCCCTGACCGAATACGGGTATGACGGTTATCGTAAGCTCGTTGATCACGAGCGCCGCGGAGAATATCTCGGTAGCCGCGGAGAATACGTCCTGAGCGGAATTGGGCACGTATGTGACGCGCACGTCGTATCTGCCCGCCGCCGCAGGCGCTATCGCCGTCCAGACCGAGCTGCCCGCGAGGCGGTATTCGTAGTTCACGTTGCCGCGATAATAATTGCCTCCGTCGTCACTGCCGGGGTATTTGGTATAAACGTTGCCGTAAGAATCCTTGACTACCGCGGAATTTGCGGGGAACGGCTTACCGTTATAAACGCCCTCTCTGGTCTCGAGTTCGAGTTCGGGAAGCGCGTTGGCTATTATCATGCAATCGTAACGCGTTGCGGATACCGGGAGATAATTCACGTCGATCGCCGCGGGGGTGAAGGTCACCTTCACGCTGTAGCTGCCCGGATCGTGCGGCACTTCGCTCGACCAGCTGTAATAAGCGGAACCCGTGGCGCTTATGTTCCTTACTCCGTACTGGATGCTTATCGTTTTCACCCCGTTATACTCGAGTACGGGGCCCGCGGAGTCGAACTGCGCGCCTTTGATCGTGTACAGGCGCTCCGGCGTTATAGCCGCTCCGAAATCGAAGCCTGTCTGCTGTATCACGATATTGGGTGTGACCGCGCTTATCGTTATCACTCCGTAGAAGGTCACGGACGCGCTCTCGTAATTATCGCTCGCTGCGGGCTGATAGTTTACCGTCACGTCGTAAACGCCGGCGTTAACGGGATTGCCGGTTATGTAAGCGCCGCCCGTCATGTATCTGTATCCGAGCGTGCCGGCGGGCACTTCGCGCATGCCGCTGTCGAGTACTACACCGAGGCACTCGGCGGTTATCGAACGCTGCTGACCGGTGAACGAATACGTATCCGTACGCGTATAATCGATCGTGACCGTCGCCCTATTGACTATCACGCCCGGACCTATGTCGAGCCACTCGTAAGAGCACTTATAGTTATCGTCCTGAGCGGGAGTGTAGCTTACGAGAACGTTATAGCTTCCCGCATTGACGGGAGCGTCGTAATCGACGTTGTCGGCTCTGTATTTTATACCTATATAACCCGCAGGCGCCGTGCCGCCCGAGATGCCTTTTACCGCTATACTGTCGACGGAGACGGTATGCGCCTTGGCGTCGTATGTAAACTCGGGAGCCAAATATCCGTCGGTGAATGAAATACCGCCCGAAGCAAGATCGTATCTGTCGATCACCACCGCGCCGACGAAGGAGACTACCGTCCTCGAAGCGATCTTGCCGTCGTAAACCACCCACACGGTATATGTACCCGCGTTCGTGGGCGCTTCCTCCGTCACGTATGCGTTGATGCCGGGTATGTCGTTGACGCTTCCCGACTCGGCGTCGCCGTACTGGAAGTAAAGCGTGGCGTCGGCTTTGTCGAGCGTTTCGCTCGAACCGTTAGGATCGGTATATATGATATCTTTGAAATTCGAAGCGAGATCGAAAGGTATAGGCTTTCCGTTATAGGTCTGACGGGTAACGGAATTTACCGGAGAAATCTCCGCAAGACCCGCCGCTATCTCGAGACCTTCGATCAGCACGCCGCTTCCGTCGAATACGGCTATGAGATCGATGACCGCGTTGCAATAGTTGTCGTTAGGCCCCGCCTCGTAAGTCACGCGCACGTCGTAAACGCCCTGTACGAGCTTGTATTTCCCGTCTATGATCTCGTACGTCACGTATTCTCCGCCGACTTCGTGCAAACGGAAGGCATACGATTTCGCCGTTTGCAGCGCGGGCGACGAACCGCCGGGTATGCCGCTTATATTGGCGCGTACGGCGTCCGCGTCGATACCGGAAACGCTGTAGGCGAGCTGTCTCACGCCGCCGTAAGTAATGACGGGCGCTACGGGAAGTATTTTAAGCGCGCTCGAGAATACCGTCGTGGTGGTCTCGTAGTTGTCGTCGGCGTCCGCGGTGAACGTGACGCGTACCGAATACGTACCCGCGTTGGAAGGCTGTTCGTAACTGTACCCGGACGTATATCCGTACGCGAACGAAAGCCTGCTCGTATCGGTAGCGCCTATAGGCGCGGTGCAGCCTTCGACGGAAAGTCCGCTGACGGTTACCGTTCCCGCCGATTGACGCTTGCCGTTATAATCTCTGCTTACGGCTTCCAATGTAAGCGTTACGGGCGCCTTTTCTATTATCATTGTGATGACCACGTCTTCGAAAACATAGTTCTCGGCAGTGGCTCCCGTGATTGTCACCGAATAGCTGCCGGCAGGCGATGCCGCCGTGATGCCGTCGAAATCGATCGTAGGAGCCGAATAAGTCCCGTCTTTCCACGCCTCCTGTATCTCCGCAAATTCGCCGTCGTAAGCAAGGTTGAGGATATTGAACGTATAGTCGGACGGATTCTCTTCGCCGTATGTTTTCAGTAATCTGTTCTCGACGTTGTTCTGTATCACGTACAGCGTCGCCGCTCTCTGATGTACGACGAGCAGACATTCCTCGTACGTGATATTGTAATTGTCGTAAAGATGACCGGGCGTGACGGAGTTCTTATACACTTCGATACGGTATTCGCCCACCGCGCTCATGTTGTTAACGTCGTACGCTACGGAAACGCCGCTCAATCCCACTATATCCGCAGGTGAATCGGTGCGGTTGGCATAGGTAAGTCCTTTATAGTTGTCGCCCGTTGCGGAAGTCGTATAAGTAATGACGAAATCCGAAGATTCTATCGCGGTACCGTATTCCGCTTCGGTCTGCTCTGCCGATATCGTGAGATCGCGTTTTGCGACATTCACCGTGACCGTTACGGAGAAGGCAAGATAAGCATTCTTGTCGTCAGAGCCGACAAAACCTCCGTGAGATATGGTCACGGTTGCCGCTCCGGCGCCGTTGATCCTTGCCGTGCGCGACGCGCCCGAAGTAGACAGGCTTACGTCCACGACGTCGGGATCGTCGCTCGCGATACGGTAATTGAAGGAGTTGTTCGTACGGTAGGACGCGAGGTTGGGAGTGATCTGGAAGTCGTCGTTACCGTACGTCTTGTCATATACCGCGGTAAATCCAGTTCCCGTACTGTCGGTATGCTTGGCAAACAGTCTGAAGTCCGCGTCTCCCTCGGTATAATAATAGCTATGGTAGTTACCGAGGTTGCCTTCGCCGCCCTCGGAATCGTATTGCTCGGCATATACGCGTATCACGCCGTAATAACCGGTACAGGAGAGCGTCGCCACGGTCTTGGCAAGCGTCACCCCGTTCACCTCTACCAAGGTTACGGGCGCGTAAGAAACGTTGAGAGAAATATTGCCGCCGTTAACGTCGGCAAACCTGAACGTGACCCTGCGGGGATTCTCCTGCGGATAGATAGCCGTGGTATACGCCACAAGCTGAATCGTCTTACCGGTAGCTCCGCCGTCGAACTCGTACTGAGCATATATCTTCGCGGAAGGATCCGTCGCTATACTCTCGGGCGCAATGACGGTAGAGTTGATAGCGCTCTCGGCGGGATCTTCGAACGTGACTTTCTGCGACACGGGGAGGACGTTAAAGCTCCTCGTTAAGGAACCCGTGTAGTTGTTCTGTCCGGTAAGAGTCACCTGTCCGCCGCCCGCGACGTTAATATTCGTGCCGTAGCTTACGTTGAAATCGGTATTTTCCGTTAGTATCTTATTGTTGAGCCCCGTATCCGTAACGGACATGACGGCGGGCTTGATCGAAGTACCCGTGAAGTAATATCCGTTACCCGCGGCGTCGTAGCCGCTGCCAGCCGAAGTCGTTAGCGCCACGTTGATACGCACGTCGTTTACGGTAAGACTCCTCGGAAGGATAGTGAATTTCAAGGTGAGTTCGCCGGTATAATTGTTGACTCCCTCGAAAGTCACTTCGCCCGCTTCGGCGCCGGCGTCGATATTGGTACCCCAGCCCTTGAGCGTATAGTCCGCTCCCGTACCGGCGGAACCGTATACGAGATTGGGTCTGTTAGAAGCTGTAGAATCGACGAGATATACCGTATTGTCGGTATAGACCGCCTGACCGGTAACTATACTCAGATCCTTTATCTGCGCTCCCGTATAAGTTATCTTATCGGGCGAATAATTGGTCCAGTTTGCCCAACTCGCGCCGCCGAGAGTAATGTCGGCAAGATTTTTGGGGTTTATGGTAAAATAAGCGGGAATCGGCGAGGACGCATAGAAGTTGCCGCCCAGTCCGGCGTCGGCTCCGCTCGGGTTGTTACCGGTGAACGAGATCATCACGTAGTTGGCTTTCGTGGAAGCGAGCGCAGCGTTGAGGTTGGATCCGCTTCCTTCCGCTATAACATACTGATCCGAGCCGAGCGTATAGCTTGCGCCGTTAAGACTTATCGTGATTTTGCCTATATCGTCTATGGAAGGATTTATTTTGTTCCCCGTATAAGTAAAGCTCCCGATTTCGGAAACGGTCGCCTTGCTCGCGTCAAGCGCAACGATCGTAAAAGTCGTGGAATTAGTGCCTTTGTAATTGCCTCTGCCCGTTACGGTGATCAGCGCGCTGCGAGTGACGTCGACGTTATCGGAATACTCGTACGTGTAGTCCACGCCCGCTTTGAGATCGGTCGTCATCGAACCGGCGTTATCTATCACCCTGAATACAAACGAGGGCGTGATCTCGGAACCGGTATAAGTTTCCTTGATGGAAGTCCCCTCACGGAATGTGCAATGCCCGAACTCGGGGTCTATCGGCTTGGGCGTGATCTTGAACAGCGTCTCGAAAGTCCCTCTTACGTTGCCGCTCAGCTCGAGCTTGATGACAGCCGCGGCTATGATATTGCCTTCGCCGTCGTAAGCCACGTTCGTGTTGTTCTCGAATCCCGTAGGCTCGCCGAACAATGCGTTCCAGTCCGTGAAATATACCGCGTCGGAAGGGAATTCCGCGTCGGCGGAATCGGCAAAATAGAATGTGATCTCGCCCGTGGTCGTGGCATAGCCGCTTCCGTACACGATGTAGTGCGGAATGCCCGTAAGCGTCAGGCTTGCTATAGAGGGCGCAAGCTCGAGCGACGAACCGTTGAATTCGCGGGTCTCGGGCTGTTCGTAGCGTGCTACGACGGTTATCGTGTTATCGGGGAATTGCTCTTTCAGATTGTCGAGATCGAGCGCGAGTATGTTGAAATACACTCTGACGGTACCCGTCAGATTTCCGCTGGCTTCTATCTCGAAATACGCTTTACCGCTACTCACATCCACGTTGTCGTGATATATTTCGGAAACGTTGCTCGCATTCACGAAAGTAAACGTACTTTTCGCGCCGAGCTCTTTCGGCGCCTCTTTGTAACCGTATTTTTCGTAGTTGTCGTCGTAGGTCTCGTAAACGTACAGATAATGTGTAAAATCGCCTTGCGCCAATCTCACCTGTACGACGGGAGGACGCTGCTCGTATCCCGAATATACGACGGTATATCTCTCCGCGATCTCCTGCGCCATCTCCGAGACCACGGTCGTTTCGCTTACGTTGAGCTGATCTATCTCGAAATACACAGTCGAGTTGCCGGAGAAATTGCCGTTCTCTGCCGTGACGGAGATAGACGCCTCGGCTCCCCCCATGTTCTCGGTAGCGTAAATATTGTTGTTGGTACCGGAGACTTCGAAGCTGCCGTACTCGTCTTCTATATGTATTCTATAAGGTCTTCCCTTTATCGTAAGATCGATATATGTAAGATCGGGTACTATCGCCGATCCGCTATATACGAACCGTTCTCCGGATACGGACGAAGCCTCTACCGGCGCAGAGGATATATTGACGCTCCTTATGTCGAAACCTTTATAATAGAATCCGAGACAGTTGTCGGAAGTGGAATCGCCGCTTACGAATACGCCGACAAAATATCCGTAAGTCCCCGCATTGCCCGGTTTTGCGTTAGCGGAATATGCGGCGCCGGAAGTCGTGGTACCTTTGTAATACGCGTCTCCGCCGAAATCGTAAGAATGGTTGCCCTTGGGATTGTATGCCCCGGAATAAAATGTATATTTGGTACCGCTACCGTTATACGCCATGCACACGCTGGGTACGGTCGCGCTCGGACCCTGTTGTACACCGGACGCTTTGCCCGTGGCTTCGTCTATGGCGAGGTTTCCGCTTCCGTCGAGTGTCTGCAGATAATCGAAAAGATACCTGTCTCCGGACGCCGTTCCGCCGCCGTCGCTTACGCTTATCTTATAAAAATACGCCGTCAGAACTATCGTCCCGTTTGCATAATCGTTAAGCTTCAGATACGCGCCTTCAGAAAAAGACAGTGTTTTCAGAGTGTAATTGGCGATATTGGAAATAGTTCCTCCGCTCATACCCCAACCCGCGAAGTAATAACCGTTATTGGTGGTGACCGTAACGTTTCCGAGAGTCACTCCGCCGTCGTATGTGACCGCCGAGCTGTAATTCGCGCTATACGTAGTCCCCGGCACGAAATTCCCTCCGAAAGAAGTCTCAGCCTCCGCCTCTATCGTTCCGCCTGCGGTCGCCACGCCGCCGTATTCGAATTTGATTTTAGGCAGGTTGCCGTTTCCGTAACAGCTTGTAATCGAAAAACTCGTTATAGTAGGAGTACTGAAAACGATCGTTGGATTGCCTCCGCTCTTGGTCACTCTGCCATATATACCGAATCTTATTTTCTGCACACCCGGTTCTATAGGAATCGTTCGAGTGGTATACATAGGATCATCGGGATTTCTTCCAGTGCCGCCGACTTTTGTCTCAAATCTGTCTGCCGACTCTGCCATAAATTTGCTGCTCATTCCGTCAATACCGCTTCCCACAGACGATCCGGAACACAGAAAGAAGTTACCAGTTATGTCGCCGGTATCTCGCCAAAATTTACTGCCAATGCTTGAAGACATACCGACCGTTATTTCCGTTATCTGTCCGTTGTTTACCGCAGCTTGAGCGATAGGGTCGAAATTTATTTCCCAATAATACAATATTTGCATGGTAGTTTCACCGAACTTATCGCTGTTCAATCCGGCGGAAACATCAATCGGCGCAATATACGCATAGCTCATTTTCCCGGAAAAGTTCCCCGCCGTAAGTTTAGGCGTAAACGTAACACTTTGGTGAAATTTTTTACTCGTATTGTTATTAAGGTTTACCGATTGCCAGTTTTGTCCTGTTTCGCTGGAATTTGCCGTCGGAGACGTCCAGGCATAAGCTGTCGGAGCTTCGCTTAATGAATCGATGCCCGCATAAGACAATACGTCGTCCACGACGTCGTCTATAGGCGCCGAGAGGAAAACGAACAGTAACATGCATGCGACTACGATCGCCGCCGCGACGCCGAGATATTTGAGTACGGAGAGTACCTTGCTCGGACGCGTCCCGTTTTCCGTGACAATCTTTTCATCAATAAGGATCGATAATGACTTATCCATATATGTCTCCTTCCCGCTGCTTCCTGCGGATTATCCGTTTATATCGTAACCGACGTACAGGGTATTACCCTTATTTACGCCGTTGATCTTCACCGTCGTATTCGTGACGGAGAAGGTAGGTGTTTCGTCGTACCCGGCTTTTATCGCACCGATATAGATCCCCGCTCTCACAGTTACGCCGCCGACGTCGAGTCCTGCGGCGATACCGATGTAATTATCGGAATCGATGAGACCGTAGACCTCTTCGCAAACGCCGACCGCGCCTCCGACTTCCGCGCTCAATGCGCGGACCTTGACGGAAGCGGACATGTCGGAAGCGGTTATCTGTCCGCCGAGATCTCTGCCGACGAAGCCGCCTATCACGGCTTTGCCGTTCCCGCGGAGAGCGACCGAGATCTCCCCTGCCACACTCACTCTGAGGATCTTGCCCGTAGCGGTATTCACGCGCGCCACCGCGCCGAATTCGAGATCGGCGTTTTCTTCGGCGGTCTTTGCCGCCGTATAAACTTCGCCGTCCGAAGCCAGTATCTTATCGCTCGGGGGAATGTCATCCGCGTACGCATACATCTTATAATTCACGGTAAGGGTAACGTCGCGGACCGTACCCGCGTTGACCGCGAACAGCGAGTCCGTCAGCCCCACGACGGAATGGTATTTGCCGTCGAAACTTCCCGTGAACGCGGCTCCGTTGCCTATGGGAGCGTAATCGTATTTATATCCGTCGGAAGCGTCCAGCTTACCGTCGTTGTTAAGGTCGCCTATCACTATGTCCGCGCCCAATCTGAAGGAAGCGTACATGTAATTCCCTACCATAAGGAGATCCTGATAGGAATCTATTATGTAAGGCGACGTGGAGGTGCCGGAGCCTTCGAAGGGAGACAATCCGTCTATACGCGCGCCTACCGTAATACCTCCGGAGACGAGATCGGTCTCCGTCGTCACGTTGGCGTAACTCTTGCCGGAAGCCGTCATCGCGCCCGTCGCGTCGTATCCGATACCGCGTTTGACTTCTTTGCCGTAAGCATACGCGCTACCGCTGAGATACGTGAGAGCCGCCGTACGCGTGACGCCGAGGCTCTTGACCGCGCCGATCACGCCGCCGACATCGGCCTGTTTGTCGTAGTTGACCGTAAGCGCGGTCATCGATACGAGATACCCGAGAGAGGACGCGCCTTCCGCCTGTCCTATCATTCCGCCCGCCACCGCGCGGGACGCGGTTACGTTAAGGCTTATCACGGATACGCTGTCCGTAACGACGGCGCCGGACGCATAACCTACGAGTCCTCCCGCATAAACGACGATTTCGGTCTCCGAATAAATATCTATAGTACCCGTAACGGTCACTTTTTCGATAACCGCACCCTGGGCGGCAATTCCCGCAACGGCGCCCGCGCTAAGCGCGCCGCCCGCAGTGTAGGTAAACGCCGCGTCGCGTATAACGAGATTCCTGACGGTCCCGCCGAGAACGGCGAACAGTCCTCCGTAATTGGCGGTGTCGGACTCGAAGCGCGCCCCGCATATAGCGTGACCGTCTCCGTCATAAACGCCCACGAAAGGAATGGCGGACGCGTAATTGCCGCGCTCTGTAAGAGTTATATCCGCGGTCTGTTTGTAGGAAGCCCACGGGAATATCTCTATCACGGGGAATTTCGTCTCGGTATCGATAAGGAACGGACTCTCCGAAGTACCGCTGCCGGTGAGGCGGTAAGCGGCTTTGACCGAATCGATTCGCCTTGCGGCGAGTTCCCCGACCGTTATCGTGATCGACGAAGCGGAACTGCTGACAAGCGTTACCGTAGACTCGACGAAAAAGTCTATGACGTTGCCCGTGTAGCGCAATTCCTCCTCTCCGTCAAAGGTGGCGGCGTTACCGAGCGCGAGTCCGCTCTCGATGCTTCCGTCATAAGAAAGGTTCTTGTCGAGATAATAAGTTTCGTCGCCTTGCGCGGGCAATGCGGCGGGCAAGCCGTCGGCATATCCCGTCACGGCGCCCGCATACAGGAACTGCGTACCCGCCTCGGGCGCGGAAGAATATCTCGCGGAGCCCGTTACGGCGATGCCGCTTACGGTATAGCTGTTGGCTACGTAGGCGTCTCCGGCAAGATTGCCGGCTATGCCTCCGACATATCCCGAGGAACGCGAAACGTTGATCTTGACGTCGCTGAAGCAGCGCGCCACGAGCGTATCGGTGGCTTTGCCGACGATACCGCCGAAGACGATGTTGTCGCCGGTAAGATCGACCTCGCCGGTAACGAAGCATGCGTTTATACCGCTGTCGACGGCTTCGGACGCGATATAACCTATGACGGCGTCGGTAAGACGTACGTTGTTACGTAGATTCAACGACACGCCGAGATTAATGATGACCGCGCCCGCCTCTATCCTGCCGAACAGAGCGAAACTCTTGTCTATAGCGTATGTCGAAGCATAGCTCACGGTGTAGCCGTTGCCGTTATATGTGCCGCGGAAACTGCGGTCGTAACCGTCTCCTGACGTCGCGAGCGGCACGAACTTGGGCGAGAGCAGGATATCTCCGCTCTGCATGAAGTACGCCGTTCTGCGGTTTTCCCCGAGGAAGGCGTATTCATCTCCCTCCGTCGCGTACGAATCGACATAATGCATATAAGTGTCGATATATCTGAGATCCTGTTCGTTGCGGACGTAATAAGGACTTGCGCTCGTTCCGGCGCCGGCAAAGTACACGATCGTCAGTAGCGCTTCGGGATTGGCGACGAAATAATCTTCGGTATAGGCTCCCGCTGTGGTCACGGTCACGGCATAAGCTCCCATCGCGGAAGGAAGCGTCGTTCTTCCGTTGTATTCGACGACAAATTCAGGATCGCCGAAATTCTTGACGAAATCGGCTTCCTGCGGGATGCAAGCCACCGCCACTATGCGGTTGTCCTGTTGAGTCTGAAGCGTCTGCGTGAGGTTGGAATACGCAACCGCTATCTCTTTATAGAACGCCGCGGCGACGTTGATGTCCGAGCCGCCCACGGTATAATTGTTGGATATGGGCTGAGACCATTTTTCAGCCGCGGTATAAGACGCGCTGAAGTCGTCCGCGTCCGAGGAGAAGGACTTGAAGTAATATCCTGTATTGGGCGTGACCGTCAGAGTAACGGTGGTGCCTCTGCGCAGTCTGTCGTTCTCTCCGTTGACGGAAGCGAATACCACGGTCAGTTCTTCGTCGGTCATGCCGCCGACGGTGGTCACGACGTCGAGGGTATAGTAATTAAGATCAATGGGAATATAGTATTCGGCAAACGCGCCGCCCTCTCCGGCAAAGACCTCGACGCCGGCGCCTGAAACGGCGCGGAAGCGGTAATAACGGTCGCTGCCGCCCTTTTCTCCCGATACGCTGTCGTCCGTGAGAGTAACGGAATTTCCGCTTACGGTTACCCAGTCTGACCATTCGGAGGACCCGTTAATGCGATAAGAATATTCTACGGTTACGCCGGACGCTCCCGACGTCGTGGTGAAATCGACGCTTACGTCGTTAAGATACCAGTCTCTGTACGTTCCGGTCCCTATGGGCGTACCGTTGATCTTCACGGAAACAGAGGGTTCGGTATTGTCTATCTTCAGTTCGAAAGGCTCGCTGACCGCCTCGGCGCCCGCGCCGTTCACGACTTTGAAGCGCATGACGCCCGTGAACGTCGTCTCGCCGTCCGGAGCGGACGCTTCTATCGAATATGGCTCTTCCGCTTTAATGTATTCGCTCCATGAGCCGTCGTCTTCCACGAATGCGTAGAAAACTTCGCTTATACCGCTGATCCCGTAGATTATCTCGGGCTTGAGGACCACCGTGCCGTAAGTCCACTCTCCGCTCGGGACTCCCGTCGTCTCGTTGACTACCGTAACGCTTACGGGCAGTCCGTCGTAATTGACTTCCGCCGACGCGCTCGCTTCGACGTAGCCGTCGCCGAAGGGTTTATTGGAAACGTAAACAAAAGTAAGCT
Organism: uncultured Clostridia bacterium; assembly: GCA_944349735.1. Classification (GTDB taxonomy): domain Bacteria; phylum Bacillota; class Clostridia; order Christensenellales; family DTU072; genus Stercoripulliclostridium_A. The sequence continues at coordinate 30,185 of CALVNM010000015.1, forward strand.
CGCCGCCTACCGACGCTTCTACCGCGTAAACGAATTTGTATGTTCTGGGCGCATTGGAAGGTACGGTCAGGACGAGAGCTTCTTCGGACGCTTCTCCGACGTAAAGCCTGCCGCCCGCAGCTCCCGCCGTTACCGTCACGGTCACTTCGAGCGCTTCCGCCGTCCACTCTCCCGAATACGCGCCGCCTTCCGCAT
>CALVNM010000016.1 GCA_944349735.1 uncultured Clostridia bacterium
GACGCCATGGATAAGATAAACGCCATGGAAACCGGTACCGTCGACGCTTCCGCGGAAGCCGCCGCGGCGTTAGCCGTAAGCGAGCCCGTAGCGGAAAAAGGGGTGTGACGTAGTTATGATATCTTTTACCGCGACCAACGACAAAGTTCTGTTGAATAAGTTATATAACGCCGTTTTCGGCAGCGATATACCGGGGGACGTAGGCTACGTTTTATTTGTGGACGACATCCCGTGCGGAGTGGCTAAGCTCACGGTCACGGAGAGCGTTTCGCACATACACACCGTGGGCATTCTTCCCAAACTCCGCGGCAAAGGCTACGGCGACTTTTTCACGCGTTCGCTGATGAACGTGCTCATAGACGTTACGGACGAGATAATCGTCGATTATCCTGCCGCGTATTATCTGCAATTCGGGTTCAGAAGGGACGGCGACGTTATGCGTATAGTCTCCGAAGATCTCGTTTTCCCTAAAAAATGCCAATGCGGCGACAAACCGCATTAAATCGGATATTATCCCGAATTTATTTTATACCGGAGCAAAACATATATGAAAGTTAACGTCGAACCCGCTAATTTTATCGAAGATTTCATCGTAGAAGACCTCGAGAAGGGCAGATACCCTTACGTATATACCCGTTTCCCGCCGGAGCCTAACGGTTATCTCCACGTGGGACACAGCAAGAGTCTGTGCATAAATTTCGGCATAAAAGAGAAATTCCAAGGAAGGTGCAATCTCCGTTTCGACGATACCAATCCCGCCAAAGAGGACGTGGAGTACGTCGAGAGTATCAAAGAGGATATCCGCTGGCTCGGGTTCGAGTGGGATAAGGAGCTGTATGCGTCCGATTATTTCGACGAGACGTACGAATTGGCGGTCAAGCTGATCAAAAAAGGAGTCGCGTATGTGTGCGACTATACCGCCGACGAGATCCGCGCCACTCGCGGCACGCTTACCGAGCCCGGCAAGGAGAGCCCTTACCGCAACCGCAGTATCGAAGAAAATCTTAAGCTTTTCGAGGAAATGAAAGAGGGCAAGTACCCCGACGGAAGCAAGGTGCTGCGCGCCAAGATAGATATGGCGAGTCCGAATATAAACATGCGCGATCCCGTAATATACCGTGTCCTGCGCGCGCACCATCACCGTACCGGCGATAAGTGGTGCATATATCCGATGTACGATTTCGCGCATCCGATAGGCGACGCGCTCGACGGAGTCACGCATTCGATCTGCACGCTCGAGTTCGAGGATCATCGTCCGCTGTACGACTGGGTATGCGAACAGTGCGAATTTCCCATGCCCCCGAGACAGATAGAGTTTGCGCGCCTCAATATCAAGAATACCATAATGTCCAAACGCTATCTCAAGAAGCTCGTCGATTCCGGGTTCGTGACAGGCTGGAACGATCCGCGCATGCCTACGCTGAGCGGTATGAGAGAGAGGGGATACCCTCCGGAAGCTATAAAAGAGTTCTGCGCGAGAGTGGGAGTGGCAAAAGCCAACAGCGAAGTGGACCCGGGACTGCTTGAATTCTGCGTAAGAGAAAATCTTAACTTACACGCCGACAGAGCCATGGTAGTGGAGCGTCCGCTCAAAGTCGTGATAGACAATATGGAGAAAGACGAAAAGCATTCATTTTCCGTAGTTAATAATCCTAATAATGAAAGTTCGGGAACCCATATTGTCAATTTTGCAAAAGAAATTTATATCGAAGAAAGCGATTTCGCCATCAATCCTCCGCCCAAATACCACCGTCTTACGGAAGGCGGTACGGTGCGGCTCAAAGGGGCTTATATAGTAAGACACGTTTCGACGGAATTCGACGGCGAGGGCAAGCCTGTGGTCGTGCATTGCAAGTATATCTCCGGTAGCGCGGCAGGCGGAGAGAACGCCGGCATGAAGGTCAAAGGTACGATTCAGTGGGTGTCTTGCGACGAAGCCGTGGATTGCGAGCTTTACAAGTACGAGAGTCTTCTCACCGACGTGAAGGACGGCGTGACCGATTTCAACGAGCGTCTCAATCCTGCTTCTCTTACCGTCGTGAGCGGCGCGAAAGGCGAGCCTTTCGTAGTCGAGGGCGAGGATTGCAAGACATATCAATTCATGAGAAGCGCATACTACAAAAGAGCGGGCAAATTCGGAGATTCCTACCGCTTCTACCGCATAGTTTCGCTGAAAGATTCTTTCAACAAGTAAAAATATGGTAAATTCTTCAAAATCTTGTGAGAATTTCCATAAATTTTTGTGAAGGAATTTTGAAAAAGCTATTGAAATTTACGCGGCTTACTTGTATAATGTTAAGTAATTAGGTACTGACAATACGGAGGGCGGCGCATTCTGCCCTTCTAACAAGGAGAAGGATATGACGAAATGTAAGTTTTGCGGCGAGTCCAATCCCGATACCGGTCGTTTTTGCGCGCGTTGCGGGCAACCTTTAGTCGAGAGCGACAACTCCGCTCTGACCGCTGCGCTCGAAGCCGCGCAATCGGAATTCGACAAGGATTCCATGGTCACACTCGACAAGTCCCGCATCACTTATGTGTGTTCCGTGTGCGGAAGCATAAACCGCATCGACCAGGAGAAGTGCTCGCGTTGCGGCAAGCCCCGTCCGAGGAACGAGTACGTCAACGCGTTGAAGCGCATCAAGCAGAGCGAGCAGATGAGAGAGGATAACGAGACTCTCGTGGCTCCCATTCCCGTGACGATGCCCGAACCTCCCGTCGAGCGTCCCGCAGAAATTCAGCCCGACAACGTTCCCGCTCAGCAGCCGGTTCAGGTCGCGGCGGCCAACGGTCAGGCAGTAGCTATAGCGCAGCCTTTCGTCGTGGTGCCTTACGTCAACCCGATGCAACCTCTCTGGCAGTACCAGCCCGATCAGCTCTACAGATTCGAACCGTATACCGAAGAGGAGATCGCCGCCAACCGCGCACGCCGCGAAATGGAAGAGCTTAACGCCCGTATTGCCGCCGGCGCTCCTGCGGAACCGGTACGCGCCGACGTGCAGGATCCTTTCACCGCTCCGGTCAGGATGTCCGGTCGCTCGCGCGGTATTACCGCCGTCGCAGTGATCACTTTGCTGCTAACCGCGGCGCTCACGGTGATCATGTGCCTGCTCCCCGCGCTCGAAACTACCAAATTTACGTTGGTTCATTACATTGCCGGTATCACGGCAGTATTGGGAATGGATCCCGGCGATTATACTTACGTAACCTCAACCGACGCGATCGCTCCGATATGCGCCATAATCTTTGCGGTACTCGTCATCGCGGTGCTTATCCGTAGCGTTATCCGTATTTTCAAAGGCAGAGCGAAGCGCAGGGGAGGTATCCTTACAACGTTGTTGCTTGTGGCGTATCTTGCTACCGCGCTCGGCGTTATCGCGTATGAGAAGGGCGAGATCAGCGGCGACGCTTTCAGTACATTCATTGCCGAAGCAGATGTGGGACTGTGGTCTTCTCTTGCGTTGTCGGTATTGATATTCGTGATCGGCTGGCTTTCTCCCAAAGCCGAATAACGCTTCCGACATACTCAGTGCGCGCGGCTTTCGCGCTGCGCGCGCGATACTATATTTAGTTAACGAAATCCGATCGATCTCAGACCAGGAGGAATTATGAAAAAGGCTCAGGAAACCAACACCAAACCGGTCGTTTACAGACGCGATAACGAATACGTAATGTCGCGCCGCGATATGTCTACGCCTTATTTCGCTTCGTATTGCGCTGCCAGAGCTCAAAGACCTTCGCCTAATTCCGTTAAGATGCGTTCGGTCATGTCCGTGCCGCCGAGAGCGGAAGCGGGCTATTACGACGACTATGTCGAAGCGGTTCCGGAGAGGAAGGCTCCTCCCGCCCGTAAAGCTTCGTCCAGGCGTACGGCAGGCTCTTCCAAGCCGGCGAGAAGGGCGTTTTTCGTATTGCTCATCGTTATATTTACTTTGCTATACATAGCGGTTGCAGCGCTCAATTATCTCAATCTCGACGCTCTTTCCGATTACAGCGAGTATTTCTCGCTGTTCAATAAGACCGAGGGCGATATCGTTGTCTATATCGGCGTGGAAGATATCGTGATGAGCTGTGCCGGCATGTTCGTGGATTCGATCGATACTTCCGGTTATGTGTTCTATAACGAGTGTCTCGCAAACATCGACTCCGCGGATACCATGAATATGATCGCGTACTATGCGTTGCCCGTCGTGCTCGTGCTCGGCGTGCTGATAGCCGTGATATTCTTTATCCGCGCCCTCGTCGCTCTGTTTACCGCAAAGAGACGTAAATTGTTCATATTCAGTTCCGTCCTCATGCTGCTGCTTTCGATAGCGGGTATCGTTTGCGGATTCATATGGGGCGGCGCGGACTGGAGCGAGATTGCGGGATTTATCCCGTACGGCGGTACTCTCCCGATGCAGGTCGGCTACGGCTATGTCATTCTCGCCGGTCTGTCCTTACTGTCGCTGATAGCGAGCTTCTTCGCTTTCCGCAGTAAAAAACGTCTGGCTTAATCCGAGGAGGCAAAATTATTATGTTCGGTAAGAAAAAGAGAGAGGCTGAGGCGAGAGCCAGAGCCGAAGCGGAAGCGAGAGAAAGGGCGCGCCGCGAAGAAGAAGCCCGCAGAAACGCCGCGCCTAAAGTGCGTTCGGCAAGTTGGCGCAAGGTTTCCGAAGGTCCCGTACCGATCGCGAAGCCTGCGGATTTCATTCAGCTTACGCCCATCGTGCAACCTGTCCCGCTCGTGCCGTACAGTACTCAACTCCAGCCTCTTGCAACATACGAAGAGGACTACGATTACGTCGTGGAAGACGAAGATTATTAATGCTATGTTCGGGTAACCGAAAGGCTGACTTCGGTCAGCCTTTTTCGATAATTCGAACCCGGAGTTATATAAAAGTAAAACTTATGCGACGTCGGCGTGCTTAAAGCGAGTACGACGCGCCTTAACGCCTGCCCGAATCAAAATTTGGCAAAAAAAATTCGGGAAAAGTATTGAAATATATGCGGGCGTATGATAAACTAATGATACTATCTATAATTACGCGAATTATAATTATAAATAGTGTCCGGAGGGAATATGGCGGCTAACAAGTCCATCAGAACAACTTCTTCCACAACGCAGAGACGTGCGCCCGCAGGGGTCATGGTTCCCCGTCCGGTGAACGGCGTTCAGTATGCCAATCCGTACAGCGTCCGTTATAACGCCGGTTACAGTCAGCCGCAGCGCCGTCCCGCTCCGCGTAAACCTCAGGAAAAACCTCCGGTTCAGAAGAACAGACGTAAAGAAAGAGATTATTTCTTCATCATGCGCCGCGGCGTATGTTTCTTCATTATGTTGCTCGCTCTGGTATGGGTGGGCGTTATAGCGCTCAATTATCTCGGCATAATGCCCCAATATACTTCCTATCTTGTCGCTCCCGATCTTACTCCTCTCGACGAGAGAGAAGGCGTTGAGACCGGAGAGACCGACGAGGAAGGCAACGCTATAGTGGAAGAATACGTGGACAAGAGCGTATATATCAGCGTTACCGATCCCGTTTTCGGCATACTTAAGAAACTTGCGGGACTCGATATGAAAGACGACGCCGGCAACAGTATGTCGCCTTTCTACGACAGCTTCTCGCCCGCCATCTCCGGCAGCACGGAAACCGACACTGACGAAGAAGAGAACGACGGCGGCGAAAACAAGGAAGATATAGTCGCTGAAGCCGCGGGAGAGACCGAAGACGAGGAAACGACCGACGGCGAAGAAAACACAGACGGCGAGGAAGCGACGGACGGCGAAGAGGGGGCTGCCGAAGAGGAAACCGCCGAGGAAGACACGTCGATCAAGTTCGGATACGTTTCCGCCAATACCGACATCGATCCCGAAGCGAGAGCGCAGGATTCGATGGGCAGTATCGCTTCAATGGCGTTCGATTACGCTCCCGCTGTACTTATCGTCGGCGCGGTATTCGCACTCATAATATGCATACTTGCGTTCCTTTCGCTGTTCGGCAGAAGGATATTCAAGGGATTCGGTATCATGTCGGTCATCATGTTGCTGGGCGGTATCGCCACTCTTATCGCGGGCATGGCGGCAATGGGTAACTATATGGGTTATCCCGCTTTCGACGCGGAAGGAACAGTCGTCAGTGTTATCGATTTCTCCAAGATCTCCGATTTCATATTCGGAGTGTTCAGCGGCGCTCCCGAGACCGCTCTCGATCCCGAAGTGGACGCGATGCCTCTTAAGCTCGTCGCGGGCTACGGTCTCATCGCTCTCGTGGTCATTCCCGTGATCATGGTAATACTGTCCATATTCGCCAGGAAGAAGGTGCCGTACAGCATTTTCGATAAATAATTAAACAGGTGTAGGAGGATAACGGTTATGTCTAAAAAAAGTAAGAAAGAAGCCGAAGTGAAGGTAGAACCCGAACGCCCCGTTGTACGTAAACCGCGCGTTACTTTCCGTGTTATGAACAACTGCGCTCCCGTTCCCGTCGCGGCTCCCGCCGATTTCATTCAGCTTACCCCCGTGGTACAGCCCATTCCGATCGTTCCTTACAGCTCGCAGGCGCAGCCTCTCGCTCAGTTCGAGGATGACGGCGAATATTACGACGAAGACGAAGAGTTTTAATTCAGGATCGGCATATACGATTTAAGAGTCGGTGCCGATATGCACAAACCATATTGAGGAGGATGTAATACCATGGCAAAAAAGAGAGATTACGTGAATCAGCCGGCGCCTGAAGATGTAAAGCCCGCGGGTCCTCAGCAGAACGTACCCGTCGCGGCTCCCACTAAAGTCGTCCAGCTGACTCCCATCGTTCAACCGATAGCGTTCGTTCCTTATTCCACTCAGGAACAGCCGCTGTTCATGTACGACGATGAAGAATACGTCGAAGAGCCCGTTTACGACGATGACGAATACGAGGATGATTATGTCGAGGCAGCCGCTCCCGTAGCCAGAAAGAGAAAGGCAAGCGCGGCAGCCATTATAGTCGCTATCCTTAGCCTTGTCGTAATAGGTATTTACGTTATCGCCAAATGGGTGGCTGCGGAATATATCGGACTCATAGACAGTACCGCGGGACTAGACATTATCCTTAACTTCTTCGAAGCTCCCGAATGGACCGATATAGCGACTCTGTCTATCTTGCTCGTGCCGGTATTCGCTATCCTGACCTTCATCGGCGCGCTTATCGGAGTCATGCGCAAGGGCGTTTGCCTGTTTGCGAAGATCACTTCCGCATTCGCGCTTATTTCCGCTCTCGTAGCTATCCTGATGCCCGTTATAGAAGGCGAATCCTCCGTGGGATACGGACTTTACGCAGTCGCGGCGATATGCCTTATCAACGTGCTTATCTCCTGGCTTGCGGCTAACGAGGCGAAGAAATAAAGATCGTTCAAGCGCGCAACGCGTATGCATACGCGTCGCGCATCCTTAATAAATATCTTAACCCGAATAGGGTATAGGAGAATCTCTATGAGAAGAAATAAGAACAAGCATTGCCCCGTTGAAGATAATATCGCAAGAGCGCGCGGGCCGGTACAACAGCCGCAAGCTGGACCTTTCCCGATGGCGCAGACGGCGGCAACGGCTATAACGATGCCTAATTTCGGAGGCGTACCCGTTCAGACCAACGGTATGCCGATGGGACTTCCCGTATATACGTCTGTGGATGAGTACGGCAGAACATACAGCCCGCTTATGCATTACGGACCGCAGACCCACAGCGCGCCGGTGCCGGTAGCCATCGCTCCGTCGGTGTGTCAGCTCAATCCCATCATTTCTCCCATAGCCTTCGTGCCCTATGCCGGAGACGATCAAGTTACGAATCCAACCAACGAGGAGAGGTAAGCCCGTATGGATAAGAACAATAATCAGAATAATCAGTATGCCGTAAACGCAGCGGAAACCGGCAGATGGGTGCCCGTTGACAAGAACGCTCTCGGCTTCGGAGTACCGCCGCTCCCCAACGGTCAGCCCGTACAGGGACCGGACGGCGCATTGTACTGCATGGGCAATTCCCCGAGTCAGTTAAGCCCTATGGCGGGTAATGCCAACAACGCCGTTCCCACTCCTCCGAGCATCGTGCAGATGCCTCCGATCGTTCAGCCGATAGCGCTCGTACCTTATACGTCGCAGAATCAACCGCTTCTGCAGTACGATCCGTATTCGCGTCCCGTCGATCCGCCTCCGGCGCCCAAGGCTCCCGTATATAAGCGTAAACCTTACAGAGGCATTTCGATAGCTACTGCCGTTATAGCGATCGCCGCTGCGGTTATAATGCTTCTCCTGAACGTGCTCAAGTTCAACGAGACTCTCGTCCGTACCGAAGTGTATAACGCTACGGGTATCGCCCTCATAAGCGCTATCATATCGATATTCTCCGGATCCGGTGAAGGCTACTACGACACCGTGATCGCAAATATAGGGAGCGACGCCACCATGGCGAAGGTATTTGCTTACGCCATACCCTTCATCACGCTCGTAGTGGTCATCGGCTTCGTATGCATTGCCGTCAAATATCTTGTCAAGATACTTAAGGGCAAATCCCCGAGATGCTTCAGCGTAGCGGCGCTCATTAACTTCGTGCTTATCACTCTCATAGCGGTATGCGGGCTTATATTCTCCAACAGCGAAGTTGAGGAAAGCGCGGTCAGTGACAATGTGTCCGGATTCTTCTTCAGCGGAGATCCCGCGACCGTTATGCTCGGCGTAGGCTGGCTCGTAGCGTGGATATGCGCGCTCGTACTCTTCATTCTTCCCTTCTTTGCGAAGAAAAACGCGTATATGCTCGCGGACGCCCCGGCAAGCGAAACATACAATATCGAATAAAATCGACAGAATTACAGACTCCTTCATGACGGGAAGCTCGATGCTTCCCGTTTTTATGCTCAGAGCGGTACCGGAGCGAGGAATAATCGGACTTGCAAATCTGAAATTTATGTAGTATCATAAATATGTCCGTGCGGCTATTGGGGCGCCGGATTTCAATAAAGTATACAGGAGCAGATTATATATGTTTGAAAAAGTGAGAAAACTTATAGCCGAGCAGCTAGGAATAGAAGAGAGCAAGATAAAGGAATCCAGCGATTTCATTACCGATCTTCAGGCGGACAGTCTCGACATCGTACAGATGCTCATCGCCATGGAGACCGAATTCGGTATTGAATTCGACGATTCCGAAATGCAGAACGTCAAGACCGTCGCCGATGTCGTGGCATTCATAGAAAGCCATACGAAATAAAGCAAATTTTATAATTAAGTTTGTAAATTGTTTGACAGAGTGCGAGGTTAATGATATAGTATATAAGCACCCGTCTGAAGGGGTGTCATTTTTTGAATGTAAAAAATTACCTACGCGGTAGAAGGGAAGGTACTATATGGCCGACAACAAAAAGAACGAGAAGATTACGCTTGCGTGCACCGAGTGCAAACAACGTAACTACGACACGACGAAAAACAAGAAGAACACTCCCGACAGGATCGAGCTTAAGAAATACTGCAGATTCTGCAAGAAACATACCGTCCATAAGGAGACCAAATAGGGAGGCTTTATATGGCTAAAAACGATGTCAGACTGGATGTGAACGTAGAGGAAAGCGCGGTTGAGAACCAGAAGTCTCTGGCGACTCAGACCAAGAATTCCAAAGCGCTTAAGTCCAATTCGGCAAAAAATCCCAAAGCCGCTCGCAACAACGGACAGCCCAACGTCTTCCAGAGAATGGCTAAAGGCTTCCGCGAGATGATTTCGGAGCTTAAGAAGGTCGATTGGCCCCGCATGAAGCGTACGAAAAACAATCCCGGCGTACTCGCAAATACCGGTACGGTTATTTTCGTGGTATTGTTCTTCCTCGTGATCATCACGGCATTCGACTCCGGACTGCTCGCGCTGCTGAGATTGCTGGTGGGATTGGAATAAAGGGGAGCGTATGGAAAACATCGAGAACGCAAAGTGGTATGTCATACGCACCTTTTCTTCTTACGAAACTCTCGTAAAGAATACGTTGGAGACGATGAGAGAACTGAATAACCTTCAGGATTTCATCTTCGACATCGTGATACCCACCGAAGAAGACATCGTAGAAAAAAACGGTAAGCGCAAGGTCGTGGAACGCAAGAAATTCCCGGGCTACGTTTACATCAAGATGGTATATACCGATCAGGTCGGTTATATGGTCAAGAACGTGCGCGGCGTAAGCGGCTTCGTAGGACCCGAGGGCAAGGCGCTTCCTCTTACCGCGGACGAAGTAAAGCGCATAGGACTCGAGAAGATCTCTGCCGCCGATTTCCACGTGGAAGTGGGCGACAATGTACGAATCGTGTCCGGTCCTCTCGAGACCTTCCTTGCTGTCGTCGAAGAAATATATCCCGACAAGCAGAAAGTCAAGGTCATCGTACATATGTTCGGCAGACAAACGCCCGTCGAACTGGAGTTCAATCAGATAGAAAAGCTGACGAACTGAACTCGGACTTAATTTTAACAACAATGGGAGAGCGGCAAAATCCCATATTGCCGTTCGCTTGAACCTGATAGTCAAGGAGGTATCCGACTATGGCAAAGAAAATCACAGCAGTAGTTAAATTGCAGCTCCCTGCGGGAAAGGCTACGCCCGGACCGCCCGTGGGCTCTACTTTGGGACCGCACGGAATCAACATTCCGTCTTTCACCAAAGACTTCAACGACAAGACGAAGGATAAAGAGGGTCTCATTATCCCCGTGATCATCACGATCTACGCAGACCGTTCCTTTACCTTTATTCTCAAGACGCCTCCGGCACCCGTCCTTATCAAGAAGGCGTGCAAGATCGAATCCGGAAGCGCTACCCCCAACCGCACCAAGGTCGCGACGCTCAGTAAAGCTCAACTCGAAGAGATCGCCAAAGTCAAGATGGCGGACCTCAACGCGGCGAGTCTCGAAGCGGCGATGTCCATGATAGCCGGAACCGCGCGCAGCATGGGCGTACTCGTAGAGGAATAAGGAGGACACGGCAATGAAAGGTAAGAATTACAGAGATTCCCTCAAACTGTACGACAAAACCAAAGCTTACGAAGCGACTGAAGCGCTCGGACTCGCGGTAGCGACCGCAAAAGCCAAGTTCGACGAGACCATCGAGATCTCCGTTAAACTGGGCGTAGACCCCCGTCACGCGGACCAGCAGGTCAGAGGCGTTGTCGTTCTCCCCAACGGAACCGGTAAGACCGTGCGCGTGCTCGTTATAGCGAAGGGCGCGAAAGCGGACGAAGCGTCGGCGGCAGGCGCCGACATCGTGGGCGCGGAAGAGATCATCGCCAAGATCCAGGGCGGTTGGTTTGATTTCGATACCTGCGTAACGACTCCCGACATGATGGGTCAGGTAGGCCGTCTCGGTAAACTGCTCGGACCCAAAGGATTGATGCCTACGCCGAAAAGCGGAACCGTTACGATGGACATCACCAAGGCCATACACGACATCAAAGCCGGTAAGGTCGAATACAGAGTTGACAAGACCGCTATCATCCACTGCCCGATCGGCAAGAAGTCTTTCGGCGTGGAGAAGCTCAGCGAGAACCTCACCGTTCTCATGGACGCTATCATCAAAGCCAAGCCCGCCGCGGCGAAAGGCACTTATCTCAAGAGCGTAGTGCTTTCCTCGACGATGGGACCCGGAATCAAGGTCAACTATAAACAATAACTTAAAATCGATTGACATTATATCCGCACGCGGATATAATGTCATTAAACTCTATTCCTTCGAAGACCGTACGTGTCGCAAGATATAATTCCTCTACGAGGAGCGTACGCAGAAGAAATGCCGATTATGATTTCATGTCGTAACTCCGTTTCTTCTGGGACGGAGTTACTTAATTATAGAAGGAGGTATGTATGGCATCAAAAGCGATAATGGAACAGAAAGTTAAGCAGGTCGAAGAGATCAAACAGATGATCACTTCCGCTTCCTCTGTCGTACTTATCGACTATTGCGGTATAAGCGTTGCTCAGGATACGGAACTTCGTAACGAATTCCGTAAGAACGACGTTAAATACGCCGTAATCAAGAACAGGCTTCTCAAGCTCGCTTTCAACGAACTCGGATACAACCGGTTCGACGAAGCTCTGAACGGACCCACTGCGGTAGCGTTCGGCGGAGACAATCTTGCCGCTCCCGCGAAAATTGCGAGCGACAAAGCCGCGGCTTTCAAGAAGATGAAGATCAAGTGCGGTATGGTTGACGGGATATTCCTCGACGAGACCGGCTGCAAAAAACTCGCGTCGCTGCCGTCCAGAGAAGGGCTTATCGCTCAGGTTCTCGGTATGTTGCAAGCGCCCATCGCCGCATTTGCAAGAGCTATCGACGCTATTGCGAAGAAGCAAGAGGCTAACGCCTGATCAAATTAAAATTTAAGAGATAATCAAGGAGAATAAACATGGCTGACATCAAAAAAATAGTAGAAGAAGTAAAGACTTTGACCGTTCTCGAGCTTAACGACCTCGTTAAAGCGCTCGAAGAGGAATTCGGCGTAAGCGCGGCTGCTGCCGTGGCTGCTCCTGCTGCCGGTGCTGCTCCCGCGGCTGCCGTCGAAGAAGAGAAGACCGAGTTCGACGTTGTCCTCACCGCTATCGGCGGCAACAAGATCGCCGTTATCAAAGCTGTTCGTGAAGCTCTTCCCGGACTCAGCCTCGTCGAGGCTAAAGCACTCGTCGAGAGCGCTCCTAAGGCTGTCAAAGAAGGTATTGCCAAAGAAGCCGCGGACCAGCTCGCAGAGAAACTCAAAGCGGCAGGCGCCGAAGTCGAGATCAAGTAATTGCGGCATAATACATTATCCGCAGTCGCTTAATGAAGCAACTAAAGTAACGTGTCGTGGCTGTTACGGCTTCGGCACGTTCTTTTTTTGCGTAAAGCGAGCGTAAATATCGCATTTACCATAAAAAACGACCGCCTTACGAGGCGGTCGTTTGGAAAACAGTCGGTTGGGAACGGTCATTCCGCTTTTCTGACGTCTATCTTTATTTTGACGGAAATGTCTTTGTATATTTTGACGTCGGCATCGTAGACGCCTACGGATTTGATACTGTCTTTTACGGTGATCTTCTTTTTATCAACTTCGAAACCCTCTTTTGCCAAAGCGTCGGCAACATCCTGCGTGGTGACGCTTCCGTACATCTTACCGTCTCCGCATCTTACGTATACGGCTACGGTCGTTCCGCGCATCCTATCCGCCACGGCTTCCGCTTTGGCGCGTTCCTCGCGCAGGAGCCTTGCTTCTTTTGCGAGTTTCTGTTCTATTTCGTTGAGTACCGATTTCGTCGCTTCGGCGGCGAGTTTTTTCGGGAGCAGATAGTTGCGCGCGTAGCCGTCGTTAACGGTCACTATATCGCCTTTTTTCCCTTGACCCTGTATGTCGGCGAGTAAGATTACTTTCATGTTTGCCTCCTTTCGTACTTCTACGTTACTTATCAAGTTTACCATTTTGCTCCGCCGATGTCAACGAGGAAAAGGGGCGCGAAGTATATTCGCCCGGCGTTTACGCATACTTACTCCGAGGTGAAATATGGAACAACTTAAATGCAAGACCGTTAATTGCCAGCACAATCTCAAGAACCATTGCAACGCGCCCGTGATAGGAATAGACGAGAAAGGGCGTTGCGCTTCCAAGCTCAAGAGAGTGGGCGGCGCTCTCGAGCAGACGTTCGCGGAGCTTGAAGCCGCCGACGAATTTCTCTCCGACGCTCCCGCCATAGTCCAGTGCGAATGCGATTGCGTATACAACAAAGATCGCCGTTGCACGGCGACCTCCATACTCGTTCAGGATAAGATGTTCCGTACGAGTTGCGCTACGCGCCTCAAGGATTAGTTCAGCAGACGACCGCCGAAGCGTACGCGGCGATGGCGCGGCCTTTGCCTATCTCGCCTACGCCTTCGTTGGTCTTGGCGGCTATTGCCACGTCGGAGACGCTTATGCCTAGCAGGTTGGCGATCTTGACTCTCATTACCGGGATATAGTCGCTGAGCTTGGGCTTTTCGGCGACGATAATGATACTGCAAGAGACGATCTTATAATTCGCTCTCTTGCACAGCTCGACCGTGTCGGTAAGCATGAGAGCGCTGTCTATGTCGAGGTATTTCGGATCGTCCGGCGGGAAACGGGTACCTATATCGCTCTCTCCGATAGCCGAAAGCAGCGCGTCTATCAAGGCGTGTATCGCCATGTCGCCGTCGGAATGGGCTACGGCGCCCATTTCGTGGGCGATCTCTATACCGCCTATGACAAGCTTTCTGAAAGGCGCGAGCGCGTGTATGTCGTACCCGATTCCCACGCGCGAATTCAGCGCGCCGTAATTTCCGCGAGTGGTTATTTTTATATTTCTTTCGTCGCCTTCCACGATGTGCGCCGGAGCTATCTTTTCGGTATAAAGAAGGCTTTCGTCGGAGTATTCTTTACCTGAAGCCGCGTCGAAAGCTTTGACGAGGTCTTCTCTGAGGAAGCCTTGCGGAGTCTGTACGGTATACAGTCCGTCCCGTTCGGCTCCGCCGGTCACGACGTCGTCTTTGACCGAGCGCACGGAATCGTTCAGCTGTAAAGCGGGGATACCGGAACCGAATCTTTCTACCGAATTCATTACCGAAAACAGCGTTTTTTCGGAGACGAAAGGGCGCGCGGCGTCATGAATAAGGACGCCTTCGGAAACAGTGGCCTGCAATCCGTTGAATACCGAACGGGAACGGCTGTCTCCGCCGATAACGATCCTGAATCGCGCGGCGTCGTATTCGGAAATAACGGATTGCGCGAAATCTATTTCGTCTTTACGCACGACTAGTACTATGCGTTCTATTTCTTTTACGGCATAGAATACGCCCACCGTCCTCGACAAGACGGTGTCGTTACCTATGACGAACTCGATTTTATTGCCGCCGGCGCGTTCGCTTCTTCCGGCTGCCACTATAACGGCGTCGAATCTCATCTTATTCCTCCATAACTTCGTATAATTCCGACGAATCCGCTTTGGCTACGTTTCCCTCGGGGACGCGCAGTACTCTGAAACGGGCTTCCTTGTCTCCGAACCTGACGGAGATAACGTCGCCCGCTTTAAGCTCTTTGGAGGGCTTGGCGGGTTTGCCGTTCACGCATACGCGGTCGAGATCGCACGCTTCGTTGGCGACGGTGCGTCTCTTGATTATCCTCGATACTTTAAGAAATTTGTCAAGTCTCATGCGCTTATTATAGCACACACGTATCCGTACGCGCTATTATTATTAAAATTAAATATTATTTAATTTATTATATAAATTCGCTTGACAACGTTCCCTTCGGGATGATAAACTGCTAATCTGTACGATTATAATGGATTTATATACGCTGTGAACTTTCAAGCGTGTCGGATTTTCCGTTATTTGAGTGCAAAAGGGATAGAAATCGACAGCTTTACTGCTTTTTCGACACCCTGGGTAGCAACAAAACGCAAAGGCGCAAGCCGACGGATAATTTTTTTACAAGGAGCGTTAAAATGTCTCAAAGAATCCACAAAATCAAGCGTGGGAATGTCGAAAGATGGTCTTTCAGCAAAATCAAAGATATCTTAGACATTCCCTATCTTATTGAGGTGCAGAAGAACTCTTACGACGCCTTCGTGAATCAGGGCATCCGCGAAGTACTCGACGACTTCTCCCCGATAACGGACTTCGGCAACAAGATCGAGCTGGAGTTCCTCGAGCATAACCTCAAGGGGGAATGCAAGTATTCCGCGAAAGAATGTAAGAACCACGACGCAACGTACACTATCCCGTTGCGAGTAAAAGTACGTCTCACCGTTAAAGATACCGGCAAAATAATAGATTCCGAAGTCTTTATGGGCGAATTCCCGAAGATGACCGAGAACGGCACCTTCATAATCAACGGAGCGGAGCGCGTGGTGGTAAGCCAGCTCGTCAGAAGCCCAGGCGTCTACACCGCAAAAGGCGTCGCCGACAAGAACGGCATCCTCCGTTATGAGACTACCGTGATCCCTTCGCGCGGCGCTTGGCTCGAGTTCATACAGGATTCGGCGGGAACGCTTTCCGTCCGCGTGGACCGTCAGCGCAAAATATCCGCAACGCTTCTTTTGAGAGCGCTCGGTTACGGTACGACCGAAGAAATACTCAATATCTTCGGCAACGACGATATGATCGTCCGTTCCTGCGAGAAGGACGGCGACGTTCAGACCGTAGAAGCCGCCAAGGTCGACGTTTACCGCAAGCTCAAGCCCGGCGAAGTTCCTACCGCGAACGCCGTGGATTCTCATCTCAGCAACCTTTTCTTCGACACGAGACGTTACGATCTCAGCAAAGTCGGCAGATATAAATTCAATAAACACCTTTCGCTCGCAAACCGTATCACCGAGCAGGTTGCGGCAAAAGACATCGTAGTCGACGGCGAGATCGTCGTCAAAGCGGGCGAAACCATTACCGAGGAGCAGGCGGAATATATCCAGAATTCCGGGCTTAACGAAGTATGGCTCATGAATATCGAGGATATGGAGAAACTTCCTCCCGTCAAGGTCATCGGCAATAATACCGTCGACCTTAAGGGGTACGTCGATTGCGATCCCCGCGAACTCGGCATCACCGAGAAGGTGTATTATCCCAATCTCCTTCCTCTCATCGAGAGCGCGGCAGGCGATATGGAGAAGCTCAAGGCGGCAGTCAAAGCCAATGTGGATACCTTGGTGCTCAAACATATTTCCGTCGACGACATCATCGCTACCATGAACTATAACGTCAATATGCGTTTCTATAATAAGGAACTGCGTATCGGCTTCCATAGTCCCGACAATATCGACCACCTCTCGAACCGCAGAGTGCGTTCGGTGGGCGAACTTCTTCAGAACCAGTTCCGCATCGGTATGGCTCGTCTCGAGCGCGTCGTGCGCGAGAGAATGATGGCGCAGGATCCCAACGAGGCGACTCCCACTTCGCTCATCAATATCCGTCCGGTATCGAGCGCGATCAGAGAATTCTTCGGTTCCTCTCAGCTCTCGCAGTTCATGGATCAGCCCAACCCCATAGCGGAGCTTACGCATAAGAGAAAACTTTCCGCTCTCGGACCCGGCGGTCTCAACAGAGAGCGCGCCGGCTTCGAAGTCCGCGACGTTCACCACTCTCACTACGGCAGAATGTGCCCGATCGAGACGCCCGAAGGTCAGAACATCGGTCTGATCACTTCATTAAGCTCTTACGCCAAGGTCAACGAGTACGGCTTCATCGAAGCTCCTTACCGTAAGGTAGACAAGGCGACCGGCAAAGTCACCGACGAAGTGAGATACCTCGCCGCAGACGAAGAAGACAAGTACGTCATCGCGCAGGCGAACGAGCCTCTCGATGAGGAAGGCCGTTTCGTCAATAAGCGCGTTACCTGTCGTTACCGCGACCTCATCAAAGAGTACGAGAGCGACAGAGTAGATTATATGGACGTTTCACCGCAGCAATTGGTATCCATAGCTACATCGCTTATACCCTTCCTCGAGAACGACGACGCGAACCGCGCGTTGATGGGTTCGAACATGCAACGTCAGGCGGTGCCGCTGCTCCGTCCCGAAGCTCCTATCGTGGGCACGGGCATGGAGTACAGAGTGGCTCACGACTCCGGCGTTTGCACGATAGCAAAAGAAGACGGCGTCGTGACTTACGTCAGCGCCGACAAGATCGACGTCAAGGATGCCGACGGCATCGTGCATACTTACGAGCTGCAGAAGTTCGTCCGCAGCAACCAGGGCACCTGCATCAATCAGAAACCCGTCGTTCATAAAGGCGACGCCGTAAAAGCTGGCGACACGCTCGCCGACGGTCCTTCGACAGAGAACGGCGAACTCGCGCTCGGACGTAACATCCTCATCGGATTCATGACCTGGGAAGGTTACAACTACGAGGACGCTATCCTCATTTCCGAAGAGCTTGTCAAGCACGACGTATTCACTTCTATCCATATAGAAGAATACGAGCTTGAATGCAGGGACACCCGTCTCGGCGAAGAGCAGATCACCCGCGACATCCCCAACGTCAGCGAAGACCTCCTCAAGAACCTCGACGAGAACGGTATCGTCATGATAGGCGCGGAAGTCCATTCCGGCGATTATCTCGTAGGTAAGGTGACTCCGAAGGGCGAAACCGAACTTACTCCCGAAGAAAGACTTCTCCGCGCGATATTCGGCGAGAAGGCGAGAGAAGTCCGCGACGTTTCCCTCAAAGTTCCCAACGGCGAAGGCGGCACGGTAGTAGACGTCAAGATCTTCACCCGCGCCAATAAGGACGAGCTTAACCCCGGCGTCAATATGATGGTCAGAGTTTACATCGCTCAGAAGAGAAAGATCGGCGTGGGCGACAAGATGGCGGGACGCCACGGTAACAAAGGCGTTATCTCCCGCGTTCTTCCCAAAGAGGACATGCCTTTCCTTGCGGACGGCACTCCTCTCCAGATAGTACTTAATCCTCTCGGCGTTCCGAGCCGAATGAATATCGGACAGGTACTCGAAGTTCACTTGGGACTCGTTGCCAACATGCTCGGAATGAAGGTCGCCACTCCCGTTTTCGACGGAGCGACAGAGCTTGACATTCAGGAGATGTTCCGCGAGAACAAACTTCCCGAACACGGTAAGCTCACCGTTTACGACGGCAGAACGGGCGAGAAATTCGAGAATCCCGTCACCGTGGGTTATATGTACATGCTTAAGCTCATCCACCTCGTCGACGATAAGATCCACGCCCGTTCGGTAGGACCGTATTCGCTCGTCACGCAGCAGCCTCTCGGAGGCAAAGCGCAGTTCGGCGGACAGCGTTTCGGCGAAATGGAAGTGTGGGCGCTCGAAGCGTACGGCGCGGCGAATATCCTCCAGGAAATGCTCACGGTGAAGTCCGACGACGTCATGGGCAGACAAAAGATATTCGACTCCATAATCAAGTCCAACGTTACGGCGGAGCCCGGTCTTCCCGAAGCGTTCAAAGTTCTTAAGAAGGAGATGCAGTCGCTGTGTCTCGATATGAAACTCCTCACCGACACCAACGCCGAAGTGGAGCTTTCCGAGCTTGACGAGGATCTGCCCGCTTACGAACCCGTCATCCAGAGACCTGTCGGCGAAGACGACGAATTCAAAGGTATGTCTCTCGACATCATCGGCGACAAGGGCGGTTCGCTCTTCGAGGACGAAGGCGGCGACGAAGACATCGCGGGATTGTTCGCGGACCTTACCGAAGGCAACGGCGGCAATTCCGACCTCTCCGGCGGAAGCGCTCTCGACAGCATATTCGACGACGACGATGACGAGCCTTTAGGCGGAGATTCCATTTCCGACTTCACCGACGAAGGCTATCTCGACGGCGAAGATCTGCTTAAGAGCGAATTCGAAGGCGACGAGGAATAGGAGGTAAGCAAAGATGATAGAGATCAACAGTTTCGATGCAATGCAGATTTCTCTGGCGTCTCCCGAGAAAATCAGAGAGTGGTCTCACGGCGAGGTCACCAAACCCGAAACCATTAACTACAGAACGCAGAAACCTGAGAAAGACGGTCTTTTCTGCGAGAAAATATTCGGACCCACGAAGGACTACGAATGCCATTGCGGCAAGTACAAGAGGGTACGTTATAAAGGTATAGTCTGCGACAAGTGCGGAGTCGAGGTCACCAAATCCAAGGTGCGCCGCGAAAGAATGGGACACGTGGAGCTTGCTTCTCCCGTAGCGCATATCTGGTATTTCCGCGGAGTGCCCAGCCGTATCAGCACCATCCTCAACATGAGTCCGAAGCAGGTCGAGCAGGTCATTTACTACGCCGCGTTCGTGGTGCTCGATCCGGGCGAAACGCAGTTCTATAAAAAACAGGTTATCAAGGACGACGAATACCGCGAGGCTCTCGAACAGTACGGTCCCAACGCCTTCAAAGTAGGCATGGGCGCGGAAGCTTTCAAGATACTTCTCCGCGAGATAGATCTCGACGCGGAAAGCGCGGAGCTTAAAGAGATTGTCGCCAATTCTACCGGCAACAAGCAGCAGAAAGCGGCTAAAAGACTGGACATAGTCGAAGCCTTCCGCACCTCGGGCAACCGTCCCGAGTGGATGGTACTTGACGTGCTTCCCGTCATTCCTCCCGATCTTCGTCCTATGGTACAGCTCGACGGCGGAAGATTCGCTACCAGCGACTTGAACGATCTTTACCGCAGGGTCATCAACAGAAACAACCGCCTGAAGAAGATGATGGAATCGGGCGCTCCCGACATCGTCGTACGTAACGAGAAGAGAATGCTTCAGGAAGCCGTCGACGCCCTCATCGACAACGGCAAGCACGGCAAAGCGGTCACCGGTCCCGGGAACAGAAGCCTCAAATCGCTCTCCGACATGCTTCGCGGTAAGCAGGGACGCTTCCGTCAGAACCTCCTCGGCAAACGTGTCGACTATTCCGGACGTTCCGTTATCGTCGTAGGACCCGAACTCAAACTTTATCAGTGCGGTCTTCCGAAGGAAATGGCTCTCGAGCTTTTCAAACCCTTCGTGTTCCGCAAGCTCGTCGAGATGGGTATCAGCCAGAATATCAAGAGCGCGAAGAGGGCGGTCGAAAGAGTGAAGCCCCAGGTATGGGATATACTCGAGGACGTCATCAAAGATCATCCCGTGCTTCTGAACCGCGCGCCTACTCTTCACAGACTCGGTATCCAGGCTTTCGAACCCGTACTCGTCGAAGGCAGGGCGATCAAACTGCATCCGCTCGTGTGCTCGGCGTTCAACGCGGACTTCGACGGCGACCAGATGCCCGTACACGTACCGCTCTCCATAGCGGCGCAGGTGGAAGCGAGATTCCTTATGCTTTCCACCAACAATATCCTCAAGCTCAGCGACGGTAAACCTATCGTTTCGCCTACTCAGGATATGGTCATCGGTTCCTATTACCTCACACAGGAGAAGCCCGGCGCGAAAGGCGAAGGCAGATACTTCACTTCGACCGACGAGGCGAAGATGGCGTACCAGGTCGGCGACATCGACCTTCAGGCGCGCATCAACGTACGCGTGAAGAAAGAGATCGACGGTATGGTATATAAGGAAATAATCCCGATCACCACCGGTAAGATCATATTCAACGAAGCTATACCTCAGACTCTCGGCTTCGTCGAGAGAAAAGAGCCGCGCGACGCTCTGAAGTTCGAGATCGACTTCCTTGTCGGCAAGAAACAGCTTTCTCAGATCGTAGAAAGATGCTTCAAGCAACAGGGAGCGACCGCGGTTTCGCAAGTTCTCGATAAGATCAAAGCTCTCGGATTCAAATATTCCACGCTCGGCGCGATCACCACGTCGGTATTCGACATGCAGATCCCCGGCAGCAAGAAAGAGATCCTCGACCAGGCGGAGAAAGAAGTCCTCGCCATCGAGAGACGTTTCGAGCGCGGCTTGATGACCGAGAACGAGAGATACGAAGAAACCGTAAACGTTTGGGCAAAAGCTACCAAGGACGTCGCCGACAACCTCGAGGAGAACTTCAAGAAATTCGACAAATTCAATCCTATATGGATGATGGCGGATTCGGGAGCCCGCGGTTCGATGCAGCAGATCAAACAGCTTTCCGGTATGCGCGGACTGATGAACGATCCTACCGGTAAAGTCATAGAGATCCCCGTCAAATCTTCTTTCCGCGAAGGACTGAGCGTTCTCGAGTACTTCATTTCCTCGCACGGTGCCAGAAAGGGCGGCGCGGACACCGCGCTCAAGACCGCCGACTCCGGTTATCTTACGAGAAGGCTTGTCGACGTTGCCCACGACGTTATAGTCAAGGAAGAAGACTGCGGCGATACCCGCGGATTCACGGTAACCCCAGTTAAGGATTCCGCAGGCGCGGTTATAGAGACCCTTAAAGAGAGGATCGCGGGACGCTTCAGTATCGACGCCATCGTCGATCCCGCGACCGGCGAAGTGCTCGTCGAGGCGGATACGCTTATTTCCGAGGACGACGCGGCGCGTATCGAGAAGGCGGGCATCACCTCCGTCAAGATCCGTTCGGTACTTACCTGCAAATCCAAGCAGGGCATATGCGCCAAGTGCTACGGCGCGAATATGTCGAGCTGGAGGAAGGTCAAAGTCGGCGAAGCCGTAGGTATAATAGCGGCTCAGTCGATAGGCGAACCCGGAACGCAGCTCACGATGAGAACGTTCCATACCGGCGGTATAGCGACCAACGCCGACATAACTCAAGGTCTTCCGAGAGTCGAGGAGCTTTTCGAAGCGCGCGATCCTAAAGGTAAGGCTGTCGTTTCCACCATCAGCGGTCAGGTGAGCATAGAGGACCTCAAGGAAGGCGCGATGAAACTCATCAAGGTCTCCAACGGCGAGACCGTAGCGGAGTTCAAAATACCTTCCACCGCGAAGTTGCTCGTCAAGGACGGCGACAGAATAGAAGCGGGCGACCCGTTCATGGCGGGAAGCATTTATCCGCAGGATACTTTGAGGACGAAGGGCGTTCAGGGCGTCCAGGAATCGATGATACGCGAAGTGCAGTCCGCATACCGCAGCAACGGCGTAAACATTCAGGACAAGCACATCGAAGTCATCGTTCGTCAGATGCTCCGTAAGGTAAGGATCACCGAGCCTAACGACACCAACTTCCTTCTCAACGAAGTGGTCGATCTCCACAAGATGGAAGAAGAGAACGAACGCGTACTCGAAGAAGGCGGCACCCCCGCGAGTGCGAAGCGCATACTTCTCGGTATCACGAAGTCTTCGCTCGCTACCGAATCCTTCCTTTCCGCGGCATCCTTCCAGGAAACCACGAGAGTGCTTGTCGACGCGGCCATCCGCAGTAAGGTTGACCATTTCGTGGGACTTAAAGAGAACGTAATAATAGGTAAGCTCATACCTGCCGGAACGGGAATGAAGCTCTATCGCAACGTCACTCTCGAAAATACCGCCGACGATAACGGACCCGACGGCGGCATAGACGAAAAGCCGTTACTTTTAGACGATTACGACGACTCCGATCTCGTCGGAAACGGAACGGAAGCGGCGGACGCAGAATAACATGATATAAAAGAATGCGGGGCGGGATGCGCCCCGTATTCGCGGGAGGCATAATGAAAAGGCTTTTTACCTCTGAATCGGTGACCGAAGGTCATCCCGACAAAGTTTGCGATCAGATATCCGACGCGGTATTGGACGCCATGCTTAAGCTCGACCCTAACTGCCGCGTGGCATGCGAGACCACCGCGACTACCGGACAGGTATTCGTTATGGGCGAAATAACTTTACACAACGGATACGCCGACATACCGGGTATCGTGCGCGAAACGGTGAAAAGGATAGGGTACGATAAACCCGAACTCGAATTCGATTACAGATCCTGCGCCATCAACGTGGCTATAGACGAGCAATCTCCCGACATCGCCATGGGCGTGGACAACAGTATCGAGCACCGCGTAAGCGGTTCGGAATATGACGAGATAGGCGCGGGCGATCAGGGCATGATGTTCGGATACGCTACCGACGAGACGGAAAGTTATCTTCCCATGCCGCTCGACCTTTCGCATAAGCTTTGCAGAAGGCTTGCGGACGTCAGGAAAGAGGGTATCCTCGATTATCTCCGTCCCGACGGCAAAGCGCAGGTCACCGTGGAATACGACAACGACAAAGTAAGCGCGGTCAAAGCGGTGGTGGTCTCCACTCAGCACAGTCCAGACGTGGACATCGAGAAACTGCGCGCAGACGTGAAGCGCGAAGTCATCGACAAGGTCATACCTGCGGAACTCGTGAACGGAGACACCGAGTACTACATAAATCCTACCGGCAGATTCGTGGTAGGCGGACCCGCGGGAGACTCCGGACTTACCGGAAGGAAGATAATAGTGGACACTTACGGCGGCGCGTGCGGGCATGGCGGCGGCTGCTTCAGCGGAAAAGATCCTACTAAAGTGGACAGGAGCGCTTCTTATTACGCAAGATACGCGGCGAAGAACATCGTCGCGGCGGGACTCGCTTCGAGATGCGAATTGCAGGTAGCTTACGCGATAGGCAAAGCGCAGCCCGTTTCCGTTTCCGTCAACACTTTCGGTACCGGAAAGGTCGCTGACGATAAACTTGTGGAGATAGTCAAGAAGGTTTTCGACTTCCGTCCGAAAGCCATAATCGACGCGCTCGACCTTCAACGCCCCATTTACGAGGATACCGCGGCATACGGACATTTCGGCAAGCCCGGTTACAGTTGGGAAAAGACTGACAAGGCTGACGAACTAAAAAAAGCGGCGGGGCTTAAAGCCTGAATAACAGAGCTTAAAGCCGGAATCGGTATTCCTTAAACAAGAAAGCGGCTTCCCGAAAATGGGAAGCCGTAACTTTATACTACATATAATTATGTATTATTCGCCGTAAGGAATGCAAGGAAGCGCTTAACCGAACGGCGCATAAAAAACTACAGCGCGGGGTCTGCGTCGAGGTCGAGCTTAGCGGGCAACGCTCCAGATCTTATTTCTTCGTACGCGCATACTCCGATCATGGCGGCGTTGTCGGTACAAAGCTTTTTCGGCGGGAGCAACACGCGTATTCCTTCCGCTTCTCCTGCGGATACCAGTCCTTCGCGGAGCGCGGTATTTGCACCCACGCCTCCTGCGAGTGCTACCGTTTTTATACCGGTGCGGCGTACCGCTTCCATCGTATGATCTATAAGAACGCCGACGGCTTCTTTCTGGAAACTTGCCGCGAGGTCTGCGGCGTTTATCTCTTGTCCGCGAGCTTTGGTATTGGATACGAGATTTATCACAGCGGTCTTTAGCCCGCTATAGGAAAAGTTTAGATGTTTTTCTCCTTTATACGCTCTGGGGAGATGGTGGACCGGCGAACCTCCTTTGGCGGCTCTTTCTATCTCGGGTCCCCCGGGGTACGGAAGTCCCAGTACACGAGCTACTTTGTCGAAGGCTTCTCCCACGGCGTCGTCCTGGGTTTCGCCGAGAACCGACATATCGTCGAATGCCGTAACTTTCAGTATGTAAGTGTGACCGCCGCTTGCCAAGAGACATATATACGGAGGCTCGAGATCGGGCGCAGATATATAATTCGCCGCCATGTGACCTTTGATGTGGTTGACGGCGATGAGCGGCACACCGAGAGAATAGGCGAGCGATTTGGCGTAGCTTACGCCCACCAGCAACGCTCCGAGAAGTCCCGCGCCGTACGTGACAGCCACTACGTCCACGTCCCCGAGAGTTATTCCCGCTTCCGCAAGAGCTTCGTCCGTTATTTTGCCTATAGCGAGTATATGATTGCGCGACGCTATCTCCGGCACCACGCCGCCGAATCGCTTATGTATCTCTATCTGAGAACTGATGACGGAAGAGAGGACCTTTCGCCCTTTGGTAACCGCTACTGCGGTCTCGTCGCAGCTGCTCTCGAATGCAAGTACGGTATAGTCGTCGCGTTCACGTAATTTTTCTACGGCATCGACGCATTTCTCGTAGTAACCCATATTGTCTCCTTTTATCTTGCGAACGTAAGAACGGTGACCGATCTTGCGCCGGCTTCTTTCAGTATTTTAGCGCATGCCGACGCCGTGGCTCCCGTGGTAAGCACGTCGTCGATAAGAAGGCAGCGTTTGCCTTCAACGAGCTTGGCGGCTTCTGCGGAATTGAGCGCGAATGCGTCCGCCACTTCTTTGAAACGTTCGGTTGCGTTGAGTTTAGTCTGGTCTTTGCGTTGTTTGATCCTTTTGAGTGCGCCGATTGCGGTAATATCGGCGTAATCTGCAAAAAGTTTGGCGAGTTTAGCCGCATGGTCGAATCCGCGTCTGAGGATGCTCGCTTCCGAGGACGGCACGTAACACAGCATATCCGCGGTTATTTCCATGGCAGAAGCATAATCTTTCATGTACTTTGCGATATATTCGGCAAGCCACGGCTTTTCGCCGTCCTTATAGGATATGACAAGCTTTCTTGCCAGCCCGTCGTAATCGAATACCGCATATGCTTTATCGAAAAGGGGAGGATGATCGGCGCAGGCGGAACATATGTGTCCCGCTTCTATGTGTTTACCGCATAAGGCGCAAAGATCTCCGGTACGGTAATGCAGCTCAGCTTCGCATTCGGGGCATATCGATCTCGCGTGATATTCCTCTTTAAGCTCCGTCCCGCAACCTATGCAGACGTACCCTTTCGGATGCATGACGGCGGAGAATCCGTCGCCGAGCTTCTTCAGAAACCCAATAAACTTGCTTTGCTTAACGTTGCGCATATCAATTCTTTAAGTAACGTATAACGCTTGACGGTGTAATTGTTGGCTACGGCTTTACGGAGCGCGCTCTCAGGACCTACGATCACTACCACGTTTTTCGCTCGCGTGACCGCAGT
This sequence comes from uncultured Clostridia bacterium, assembly GCA_944349735.1. Taxonomy (GTDB): domain Bacteria; phylum Bacillota; class Clostridia; order Christensenellales; family DTU072; genus Stercoripulliclostridium_A. Next base: position 26,292 of record CALVNM010000016.1, read on the forward strand.
GTAGAGGAGATTGCGATTGAATAGCATGCCGCTGCCGCCTCCGAGCGCGAGTATCACCGCCGGGAATTCCGAACCCTGACTTTTATGGACGCTGACGGCATAGGCGAGCATAAGATCTTCCTGCGAAGCGCGGTCGTATTCCACGATCCTTCCGTCGTCGAATTCGACTATAAGTTCGCCTCGGACTATGTCTTTGATAGTGCCTACGTCGCCGTTGAAAACGCCGGTGCCTTCTTCCGTGCCGCGCCGCCATTCGAGATCGTAATTATTGACCGTATGCATCACTTTGTCTCCGTCGCGGAAGGTAACTCCTCCGATAACGGTCTCTTTGCCGGTGGGATTGAGAGACGCTTGAAGTTCGCGGTTCAGCACTTCGACGCCGGTAGGACCTTTCTTCATCGGCGCGAGAACCTGAATGTCGGCGGGAGTTATGTGGAAGTACTTGGGCAATCTCTCCGTAACGAGCGAAACGACGTCCGAAACGATGCTTTCGGGAGCCTGTTTATTGATATAGAAGAAATCCTTGGAACTGTTACGGATAGTGGGCATCTTGCCTTCGTTGATACGGTGAGCATTGACTACTATGAGACTGTCGGCGTCTTGACGATATATCTCCGTAAGGTAGGTGACGGGCGTGACGTCCGACGCGATTATGTCGGCGAGCACGTTCCCGGGAGAAACGCTCGGGAGCTGATCTTTGTCGCCTACCAGTACGACTTTTGCCGAGGGTTTGACGGCTTTGAGCAGGGCGTTGAATATGTATACGTCGGCCATGCTTATTTCGTCGACTACTATAATGTCGGCGGACAGCGGGTTGGATTCGTTCATACGGTACACGGGTTTACCCGACGAAATGTCCATTCCTATGAGCCGGTGTATCGTCTGCGCGTTTCTTCCGGTAGTTTCGGCGAGCCTTTTCGCCGCGCGTCCCGTCGGGGCGCACAGCGCGCATTCCATTCCGCGCGCGTCGGCAAGTTCCATGAGACATTTTATTATAGTGGTCTTACCCGTGCCCGGCCCGCCGGTGATCACCGATACCCCGCTTGCCATGGCGGTGGATACGGCGGCTTTCTGTTTCTCGTCAAGTATTATTCCGTGAGTCTTCTCGTAGGACGCGATCTCGGAAGCGCTATCGGAGCAATCGGCGGCGGACGGACACTCGCATATAAGTCTCACAAGCTTGGCGGCTATGGATTTTTCGGAATTGTACTCCGTTGCGAGCGAATAAAACGGAACGGCTTCGCCGTCTTCGCGTTCTACCCGCACCGAGAAAAGCTGACCTTCGAGTATTAGTCTGGGTAATTGAGCGGCGATCCTTTCGGTATCGTCGTTCCTAAGGAGAGCCGCGCTTTCGCGTAAGAGCATGTCTTCCGGCAGCGCGGTATGTCCGTTACGACCGCCTCCGTCGCGCAGAGCATAAATTATGCCCGCAGAGATGCGGAAATCGGAATTTTTATCATAACCGAGATTGTCGGCTAGTTTGTCCGCGGTGACGAAACCGACTCCGTCTATGTCGCGCACGAGACGATAGGGGTTCTCCGTTATTGCGCTTTCCGTGCTTTCGCCGTATACCTTGTAAATTTTCATCGCGAGAGCGAGCGGTACGGAATGCTTCTGCAGAAAAAGTATTGCCGCGCGCATCGCCGAATTGTCTTTGAAATTCTCCGCAATGCTCTCTGCGCGCAGTTTGCCTATCCCGTTCACTTCGGTGAGCCTTGCAGGCTCGTTTTCGAGAATGTCGAGGGTCCTTAACCCGAAACGTCGTACAATGGCTTCGGCGGTTGCTCTGCCTACTCCGTAAAACAGCCCGCTAGCAAGGTAATTGATTATGCCTTCTTCGTCAGCGGGCGCTTCGAAAGTTATTTCCTCGGCTTGAAATTGTTCGCCGTATTTCGAATTGTTTACCCATTTGCCGCTTACGGAGAGCATTTCGCCTTCGCGTATCTCCGGCATGCAGCCGACGACGGTAACGTGCCGCTCTTCCGTAAGGAATTCCATTACGGTATACCCGCTCTCCTCCGAACGGAATATTATTGTATCGACGCTCCCTTTGATAATCATATTAGAAATTATACCATACCCCCGGCGTCAGAGCAACAATATTTCCCGGCGTTCGGGATAAGGCGGCGTAAATCTTTTACGCCTTTTCGGCACGTCGGGCAAACGTGGGTTTAGCGCCCCAAATTCACAATAAATATACTTTTTTTTATTATATCTAAACGCTTGACACCGAAAATGCCACTTGATATAATAATTAGGCTTGCGAAAGCAGGCTTGTTTGTATGTTGAAGGAGCCTATGGAACAGTCAATAATCGATTTGTTATCGGCTGACAAGGTTATCGGATTAAGGCAAGTGAACCGAGGTATCGGCGACGATGCGATCAGGTGTGTGTTGATCGCCGCGGATACCGAGGAGCGTATAAGGAGAGAACTTACGGCTCTCTGCCGCAAACGCAACGTTCCCGTGCGCTTTGTCCCCTCTAAAGAAGAATTGGGCAGAGCGGTAGGGATAGACGTGGATTGCGCGACGGTAGGGATCCTCAAAGTTTGATCCGCGGTTTCCGCGAATGGGTTGTCGACGGAAACCAAATAAGTAAAGGAGGAACCCTAATGCCAACAACTAACC
>CALVNM010000017.1 GCA_944349735.1 uncultured Clostridia bacterium
CGGCGGCTCTGAGATCACTCATCTTTGACACCTCCCGCCTGAGAATCGCACACCTCGCGGTATACGGGAGAATTCGCGTAAAGCTCCTCGTGCGTACCGGAAGCCGCTATTTTCCCGTCTTCCATTACGATTATCTTGTCGGCGTGTTTGACCGAGGATATGCGTTGCGCGATAATTATCACCGTCATTCCTTTGAGCGTTTCGGCAAAGGCTTTGCGTATAGCGGCGTCGGTAGCCGTATCCACCGCCGACGTGGAATCGTCGAGTATCATTATCTTCGGCTTCTTGAGCATCGCGCGGGCAATGCAAAGGCGCTGTTTCTGTCCGCCCGAAACGTTCACGCCGCCCTGTCCGAGATCGGTATCGTAACCTTCCGAAAAAGACGTCACGAATTTATGCGCTTCGGCGTTCTTCGCCGCTTCCTCTATCTCCTCGTCGGTGGCGTGATCGTTGCCCCACTTGAGATTGTCGCGTATGCTGCCGCTGAACAGAACGTTTTGCTGAAGCACCATCGCCACGCTGTCGCGCAATGTGCGGATCTTATAATTTCTCACGTCCTCGCCGCCCACCTTGACAGACCCCGAAGTAACGTCGTAAAGGCGCGGAATGAGCTGGACAAGCGTTGACTTAGCGGAGCCGGTACCTCCGACTATCCCGAGAACGGATCCCGATGGTATCTCGAGGTTTATTCCGTCAAGAACGGCCTTGCCGTCCTTACCGTACCCGAAACATACGTTATCGAATTTCACGCTTCCGTCTGCCACTGTGAGATCCGCGTCCGCGTCCTCGTCGGTTATCTCGGGCTTCTCGAGCAATACTTCGCTGCAACGCGCAAGCGACGCGCTGCTTATGACAAGGTTGACGAATATCATGGCCACCATAAGCAGAGACATAAGTATTTGATTTATATACGATATAAAAGCGTTTAGCCCGCCTATCGTCATGCCGCCTGCCGAATTGATGATCATATTGCCGCCGAACCATACCACGGCGACCATACAGCCGTACATGGCGAATTGCATGAACGGTTGCCCGTAAACGATGAGCTTTTCCGCTTTGACCTGAGTGTTTCTGACGTCGTCGGCGGCTTTACGGAAAGCTTCGGTCTCGTGATCTTCTCTCACGAACGCTTTCACTACGCGGATGCCTATAAGGTTTTCCTGAAGTCTTGCGTTCATGCTGTCGAATTTACGGAACATTTTACCGAAAAGCGGAAAAGCTATCGCGCCTATGGCGAGCATGGCTAAAGCCATTACGGGAGCAATCGCGACGAAAATCATCGCAAGCCGCGTATTTATATCGAGCGCGAGCGCTATACTCATCACGAACATCACCGGAGCGCGGAAGCCCACGCGGATGAGCATCATGAAGGCGTTGCGTATGAAGTTCACGTCCGTGGTAAGCCGCGTGATGAGACTTCCCGTACTGAATTTATCGATATTCCCGAAAGAAAAATCCTGTATTTTATCGAAAAGCTTCTTTCTTAAGTTGCGCGCAAACCCCATAGTCGCAACCGCCGCGAGCCGCGCCGAAAGAGCGCCCGCGATAAGCGCGAGTAACGCGAGCGCGAGCATGAGTCCGCCGTATTTGAGAACGGCGTCGGTATTCCCCACGCTTACGCCTTCGTCTATCAAGAGCGTCATGACGCGCGGAATAAAAACTTCGAGGAACACTTCGCAAACCACGAATACGGGCGCGAATAGCGTCTGCCATCCGTAACCTTTTACGCACGACGCGAATTCGCGCAATGAGATCTTGCCCCTGACAGAGGGGCGTCCGCGACCTTTCTTCATTTGCCGTCCCTGTCCGTAATATATTTTGTTTCGGTATCCGATACTGTTCCCGCGCGCTTTTCTTCCGCGCCTTCCGCCGCTATCCCGTCGAGGAATTCGCATACCGCCGCCAAAGTTTTCGCTGAGCCTTTGAGAAAAGGGAACAAGTGCGTGCAATGGTTGTCTTTTTTCTCCGACGCGACATAGCAGCCGTACGGGACTCCGGCTTTACGGAGCGCGTCCGTCATATCGCGGAGCTGCCCGCCGCAGAAGCCGTCGCGTTCCGCCTCGACCATGAAACATTCGCACCAGTCGGAATTGACGTTGACTACCGCGTTGGTTTCGCCCCTTTCGAACTCGCGCCTCCCGTCGGCTGAGGATACTTTGCCGTAAAGACACTCCGCTATATCTTCCGCGATCGCGCCGAATCGCGGGGAAGTGAGGCATTTCGCGGGATCGAACGGCGCGCAGAATGTCAGCAACGCTCGCGGCTTAGTACCGCTATATGCGTCCGCTCCGAGAGTTCTACGCAGACCGTCGTCGAAAACGGCGGCAACGAGTTGCGCCGCGTAGTATCCGCCGGCGCTGTCTCCGCTGATGACCAAACGCGTAAGATCGAGGGAATATTTATCCTTAAGCCCGTTCACCGCATTCAAAGCCGACATGCAGTCTTTGAGCCCCTCGGGATACCTTGACTCCGGAGCAAGCGCGTAGTCCGCATTGACGACGAACCAGCCTCTCGCGGCGAAATACCGCGCTATGCCTGACCTGTATTTCTTACCTCCGGCAACGAATCCGCCTCCGTGGATATTGAAAAGCACCGGATAGCCTTCGGCTTTTTTGCGTGCGGGACTGAAATAAACGTCCATTTTTCTGAACTCCGAACCGTCGCCGTAAGGAATGTCGCGCACACTGCGCACTTCGGGATACCTCTTGTAATTACGCAAAGGATGATTGACGACATCGCTTACTCTGAACAAAATTTCGGATTTATGCATCGTATCCTCCTAACGCATTACGCAACGACTGTATTTTATAATAATATTCAGTTTAAGTCAACACTTACGCGCTTATACGCGCGCTTTTACAAAGGCGCGCGTCGGACGTCTTCTCCGCCATTAAACATAAATGCGTATCGTGACGTATTTTGTCGAAATCGAAGCTCTCAGCGGCACCTAAACGCTTACTTCGGAAACGCCCCGTTTACGGATACCCAAACTCCGCGGATGCTATATGCCAAATGTGCTTAACTTCCGTAAAGTCTCTTCGTAGGACCTTTTTCAGGGGTTATTTTGTGGACAACCCTACCTGAATGTGGATAACTCAGCGGGAAATTGTGGATAACTCCGTTAATCGACGTAAAGAAATACGATTTTATCTGCGTTTTCGGTATCCCGATAAAAACGCCGATATACGCGCTCCGACCGCGTTTATGCAGTCCGCCGCATTCGTTATACGTCATCGTAACGTTATGTCGGCTCGGGGTGCGGTACGGGTATTGCAAAAATTCCGATTTTAATGTATAATTCGGGTAACCGTTTACGGAGGAATTTACTATGCAGATTTTCGGTTATTGCGTACTTGCGGCTGTCGTCGCGCTTATGGCTTTCATGGTATTGCGCGCCCTTTTCACACGCGCGCCCAAACTCGACGCGAGCGACTATGTCCCACACCCTATCGACGAAGCGCGTCTCGTCGGGCATCTTTCCGGCGCCGTAAAAATACCCACGGTAACTTTACCCGATAACGACGCGGACGGAAGTATTTTCTACGAGTATCAGGCGTATATAGAAAAATGCTATCCTCTCATAACTTCGGCAGCCGAAAAAACGCAGGTAAATAAATATGCCGTGATATATAAGGTTACCGGGAGCGACAAAAGCCTTCTTCCCGCCGCGATACTCGCTCACCAGGACGTCGTGCCCGCGCCGGAGGAAGGCTGGGAAGTGCCTCCTTTCAGCGGCGATGTAAAAGACGGTTACGTATACGGAAGAGGGTCTCAGGATATGAAATCGCAGATGATAGCCGCGCTCGAAGCGTTGGAAATACTCCTTCAGGAAGGTCGCCGTCCGAAGAGAACCATATTGTTCTGTTTCGGTCACGACGAAGAACTGCGCGGAACTTACGGAGCCAAGGAGATCAGCTCGTACCTCGAATCACAAGGCGTACGCCTCGAATACGTTATAGACGAAGGCGGCACGATCCTCGACGGAAGCATGCTCGGGATAAACAATAAAATAGCGCTCATAGGCACCTGCGAGAAGGGATACGCGGACTACGTGCTGGAAGTTGAGAAAGACGGCGGACACGCTTCCGCCCCCACGAAAAGAACAGCCGTGGGACTGCTGGCGGAGGCTATAGCGGACGTGGAATTTTCCAAACGCAGACCGCATTGGACCAAGCCTACGGTAGAAATGTTCCGCGCGCTCGCGCCTTACATGAATTTCGGCTTCAAACTGGCGCTCGTGAACCGCGACATACTTTCGCCTATACTTAAGCCCGTGCTCTGCGCGGTCAGCCCTTTCACCAACTGTCTCATGCGCACCACGCTCGCTCCTACTCAGGCGGAAGGCGCGTCAACGCCCAATACTTTACCGCCCGTGGCAAAAGGAACGATCAACGCGCGCATCAATACCGGCGAAACCGTGGAAGAAGTCCGCGAATATATACAGCGCGTAGTCGGAAAGCACGTCAAAATCGGTATCCTCGAAGGTTCGATAGATCCTTCTCCCGTAAGCGATACCGGCTCGGAAGCGTACGCCGCTCTGTCACGCACCATAAAAGAGGTCTTCGACGGATATATCGTTGCCCCCTATCCTTTCATTGCGGCGAGCGACGCCAAACACTACTACAATCTTACCGACAACGTGTACCGCTTCACCCCGTTCGAAAAAACGGTCGAGGACGCAAACCGCATACACGGCGTTAACGAACGTCAGAATATAGAAATGCTCGTTCAGGGAACCAGATTTTTCCTGAGGCTTTACGAAAACACCTGTATGTGAGCCGCCCTCTGCGCCGTAGTGTTCGCCGCTTACGGCGCACCACAATATGTAGTGCAAAATCCCCCGCAAAAGTTTTACCCGCGGGGGATTTTAAGTCTCATCGGAGCGCTTACTTAAAATCTGTGATATAATATAATTCCGCTACTTCGAGAGGAATGGTAATGCAGGACGAAAGCACAAAACACAAGCTGTTGGTTTTATTCGTTTTGGAGAAATTCGAGATGCCTATTTCGGAAGATCTGCTCCTTACGATTTGCTGTATAGACAACGGCTGGATACCCTATCTCTATTGCAAACAGGTTATCAACGAGCTTATCAAAAGCGCGTTCGTCGCGCGTTCGGTCACTCCGGGCGACAATTCTTCTCTGCTTTCCATAACTGCGGACGGTCGCAGTTGCATTGCCTATTTCTATAACGACATTCCGCTCTCGCTGCAGAACGAAATAACCACTTTTATCAAGGAAAACCGTATCACTTACCGTAAAAAGCAGGAATTCGTCTCCGATTATTTCCGTAACGGAGACGGCACGTTCACCGTGGTACTGAAAATACAGGATACGTCGAAAGTGCTCGTGGATCTCAAATTCGTGGTAGACAGCAGAGCTTTGGCAACCTCGATACGCAACAGTTGGAATCAGACCGCTCCCGACGTCTACAGAGCGCTCCACGACATACTTTTGGAAAACTGAGCCTTATCAGGCAGTTTCGTTAAACGCTTTGCTTAGGCGAAGCGTTAATTTTTTCCCGTTTCCTTTTTAAACCTGAAGAACGCGACCGCCTCGGGAACCGGCTTACCGTCAAGACACGTAGGCTCTGCCCGGAAGGGATCTCTGTGGTGTTCGTTAAAGAATTCCACTATTTTGAAACCGCATTTGTTCACGTAGAAGTTAATGTTCCTTTTCTCGAAGTAAGGAGTGATCGTCTCCCATACGAGCGTATCGCGATAACGTCTCTCGATAGCTTACCACGCCGCGTACTCGAGTCCTCTGCTGTGCCTGGAAGGATTTATAGAATAAGTTCAACGAACTTTTACGGGTCTTTTTGTCGCTAGTCACGACAGCGCCGCCTGCCCGCTTTCCGTTTGAGACTATGTGCCATACGTCCGCTCCGGGCGCGTTAAACGACTCTTCCACGTTCTCATCAGACGGTATCGGACCGTTCGTGAGCGGTCCTAGACTTCCTCTACGGCTACGGCGAATTCCGCTTGCAACGCGTCTTTGAAATCTCGGAGTTAGTCCGGCAACGCCCTTACCAATTCCGTTTCGTATCCTGTCACTAAGATATTCTACTTTATACCGTAATCGACGATATAATTGAGAAGCATGTAACGACGTCTGTCTCGATGTAAAAAACAGCCGCGCCTTATCGGGCGCGGCGTTCGTTGACATTCATACTGCCGAATTAACGTTATTTAACCGAAAAACGCGTTGTATATCGCGGCTATGGACAGAGCATAATCCTTTTCTTCCACACCGACGATGATATTAAGTTCAGACGAGCCCTGGTCGATGAGACGAATGTTCACTCCTGCGTTATAAAGGGCGGTGAATATCCTGGCAGCGGTACCGAGCGTGTTAGCCATTCCGTGTCCGACTACGGCTATAAGGGCAAGCGAGTGCGTTATGTCTATGTAATCGGGATTGACCGCGCCGCGAATATCGTCTATTATCTTTTTCTCCGGTATTCCCTTGGACTGGAAATCCGACAATACTATACTCATCGTATCGATACCGGTAGGTATGTGCTCCACGCTCAGACCGTGACGCTCGAGCACGCTCAATACCTTGCGGCAGAAGCCTATCTCGCCGTTCATCATCGCCTTTTTCAGCGAAATGGTTGTATTGCCCTTGCGTCCCGCTATACCCGTGATACAGGGCATATCGTAGCCGTCAGTGGAGGGCAGTATCATCGTCCCGGGTTGATCGGGATCGAAAGTATTGCGTATATTGATCGGTATGCCGTCTATCTGTACCGGGAAAATACTGTCGGGATGCAATACGCTCGCGCCCATATACGAGAGTTCGCGCAGTTCCTCGTAGCTCAGCACTTCTATACCTCTCGGCGAATCGACTATCCTCGGATCGGTGACCATGAAGCCGTTGACGTCCGTCCAGTTCTCGTATACGTCGGCGCCCACGCCCCTTGCGATGATCGCACCGGTGAAATCGGATCCTCCGCGAGTAAAGGTCTTGATGGACTTATCGGGCATCCTTCCGTAGAACCCCGGGAATACTATGCCTTTCTCGGAATCGGCGTAACGCGATACGAGATCGTTGGTAAGCTCGGCGTCGAACGTTCCGTCGTGCTTGAATTTGATGACGTCGGCAGCGTCGACCATCTCGAATCCGAGTACTTCCGATACCACAACTGCGGAGAGATACTCACCGCGGGACGCGGCATAGTCCGCCGTGGACGACGCATTGATGCCCTCTTCCACTTCGTCGAGATATTTATTTATGTCCGCTTTTACTCCCAAATCGGCGCAAAGTTCGACAAAACGCGTGCGTATAGCCGCCATTGTGTTGCTACAGCTACCTTTTTCGCACTTTTCCGCATATGCCGCGTACAGAAGATCGGTCACCTTGGTGTCCTGAGAATAACGCTTGCCGGGAGCGGATACGACCACGAATTTACGCTCTTTGTCCGCTAAAATGATTTTCTTGACTCTGTTGATCGCCGCAGCAGTCGCCATCGACGTGCCGCCGAATTTACATACTTTCATTTCTGTCGTTCCTTGTGTATAAATTATATGAATTATTTGACTATCGATTTGCACTCGAGATAGTAACGCTTATGTTCCGGTTCGCCTATCGAGAACGCCTTCTTGGGAAGATTGCCGACGTTGACAACGAAATTGACCAGTTCGGCATTGGGGAAATCCGGCATCACTATTCCTATACCGCAGGCGGCGTCCACCGCTTCCTTGAGGTGCCCTTCGTTATGCACGTACTCCACCTCGAAATTTTTGTGCGACTTGGAATAACTCTCGATATAGGTCTGAACGGCGCTGATCGTAAGGCTCGCCTTCTCCGGACAATCTATATATTCTTCGCCGTCTTTGTAAATCAGTTTGAGTTTACCGCTTCCGTTAAGAGCTTTTCGCAATCCCTCGACGAACTCCCGGTCGCGCGAATAAATTAACCTGTGAATGGGTTTGAAATCCATACCGCCGCCGTACAGGTTCACCATCTCCACTAACATATATCTCGCAGGGTGACCCTCTCGTTCCTCAGGAGTAAGAGTTTTCTTAAGCTCTTCCCACATGACCTTGGCGGTAGCGATGGAATGGTTGCCGTCGCCTACGGCGAACATGATACCGGCGTCGAAACCGTATTTTGCTTTCTGTACCTCGGGATCGAGCAGTTTTTCGAGCTTGTCGAGCAAAGCAGCCGAATCGGGTACGGCGTATCCCGTAATATGCCCGCCGCCCATATTGAGATCGAAGTCGTAGAGCTTCTCCATGCCGTCGCGCGCGGCATATACGGGTTCTATTATCTCTTTTGCGGGATCGTCAATAAGGATTATCGCGTGAGGCGCCTCCACGGGAGCCTCCTTCCTTATCCTTATCCTTACGGGAAGCCTTTCTATGAGCGTGTCTTCGGTAGCGCGTATCGGCACGCGTACTCTGTTCCAGTCATACGCGTCGAGGTCTATCGAGATCATTATGCCTACGCGTTTCTCTCCGTTCTCCACCTCGCGTTCCACAAGCACGAAACCTTCTCTGCCCACGAACAACCCGCCTTCCGCATAGCTCGTCATCGTCTTGCGTACCTCTTCGATACGTTCGTCGAGATTCCCGGAATTAAGGTATATTTCGGGGCAGGTGATCTTAAGCGTGCTGGGCGCGTCGCCGACGTATTCGGTCAGCTCCTCCCAATATTTGGGTCTTGCGCAGAACTGATCGCAGGCGATGGTTGCCCATTTACTCATATCCGTTCCTTTACGGGGAAGAAGTACGACGGGGATCCTGACTATGTTTTTCATTCGCTTATTCCTTATTCTTTCGGTATGATATATTTATCTCTCCAAAGAGCGGGTGCGCGTCTGAGGAGTAATCTTGAGCGTCTCATGGAGAATGTCGCGCAGTCTGTCCGGCGTCACGAATCTTCTCAGTTCGCCGTGCTTGGCTATGGAGATGATGCCGGTCTCTTCCGAGACTATTATCGTGAGCATATCGCTCTCTTCGGTTATGCCTATACCGGCGCGGTGACGAGTACCGAGATTCTTTGCGACGGTCTGCGACTGCGAGAGCGGCAGGAAGCAACCTGCGGCAAGCACTTTGTTGCCTTTAATAATAACCGCTCCGTCATGGAAAGGAGCGCGGGTGTTGAATATCGCTTCCAGCAAAGCCGAACTTACTATAGCCTCGAGTTCGACTCCCGTGTCGAGGATATGTTTGGCTACCGCCGTGGGCGCTATGACGATCAGCGCTCCGGTGCGCGCTTTGGACATCGTCTGACAGGCGCGTATTATCTCGTCCACGGATTTACGCAGTTCTTCGTCGCTGAGGTCGGAATCGACAATATTGCTCTTGTCGTTGGACTTGGTGAGGTTGAAGAACATCACCTTGAAATCGGATTGATACACTACGACCACGGCGGCAACAAGGAACCACGCGCCGAGCGATATCAGACCGCGGGCTATCGGCACCGGTACCCCCGCATAATCCTCGAGGATTATCACGGTCACGTACAGCGCGAGCACCGCGGTGTACAGAAGCATAAGTTTCACGCTCTTGCGGCGGAAAAAGAATACGTACATCACAGCGAGAACCGCAAGTATCGTGATTATGTCGATTATAAGTGTGGCTGCGCCGACATTCATACGTTAACCTCCCCGATCAGACGCCGTAGCCGCGGAATATCTCGCTGTCGCCCCCGCCCGACGGAGGTGAAGGCGGACGGTAATCGTTCCTCGCGTCTGTCTGTTCCTTTTTGAGTTTTTTGAATACGGTGAAATACAGTAATACGCCCGCTCCCAACACAAGTCCCACCATTACTCCGGATACGACTTTGGCGGCAACGCCGTAAGTATTGTCGGTAAGCACGAGTATCATATCGAGGACGGTTATTACGCCTTCGAAAATGAAGTAAATATTGAAGAGTCTGTAATATACGTTGAATACGACGAGATCGTTGATGCATTCATCTTTAATGCCGAGATAGCAGACGGTGAACACTGCCGTAAGCATCACGAAATTGAGTATATCGTATCCGTATGCGTAAGCTGCGGGTGCCCAGATGGCAGTCAGGCTGTAAAGCCCGACGACGGTCTTATATACCGCGTAAGAATATCTCACGGAAACGCCGTAATACTTCTGTCCGCGCGGACGGTAAGGCGTTCTCAGCAATATCGAATATACGGCTAAAGAGATGATCTCCATTATTCCCCAGCTTACGAACGCGCTGATCACGGCGACGATATATTTCCACGAAGGAGACAGTCCCGAGAGATATGCGCTGACGTCTACTCCCGCAGATGAGTACGCGTCCAGCATCGCCGCCACGATGGAATCGAAATTGATTATCATGGGGATTGCGCCTATGAAACAGGCGACGAATACCGCAATATAGCTTATCCATGCGGGTACGGAATTGAGTTTATCGTAGATCTTTTTTATCATATCGTGACCTCTCGACATAGATTTACATCGCCGTTATCTCGGCGACGGCTGTTCTGAACGCCGTCTCGTCGCTCATTTCTCCGCTTTTGAAAGAGTATTCGGCGTTCACCAACAAAGTCAATATTTTTTTAAGCGCGGATTGCGTATATTTACGCGCCGTCTCGCGCGAACGGCGCGCCGCGTATTCTTTGATACCGAGAGCTTCCGCAAGTTCCGCGTCGCTCGCTTTGGGCGACAGCGAACAATGGAGCAGCCTTCGATATTGATTGGTCAGCAATGACAGCAGCATCGTATACGGCACGCCCTCGGCTATGAATCGGCCGAGAAGCTCCGTCGCTTTAGCTCTGTTGCGGTCGGCGAGCGCGCCGGAAAATTCGTACGCCGCGTTATCGGCGGTATCCGCGACGAGAGCATCCACTGCCTCCGCCGTGATCTCCGCTCCGCCGGCGCAATAAGCCTCTAGTTTCGCTATCTCATTGGCAATTCTTGCCATATCGCGGTTCGTATATTCCGCGAGCATGTTGAGTGCGCGGTAATCGATCTTGCGCGGTCTTACAAGCTCGGTAATATATCCCTTCAGAGTCTGCGCGTCCAGTCTGGAGCAATCTATCTCCGTCATACGCTTCGCTATCTGCGCTGGAAGCTTGGAATCGTACACTACGAGAACGGTATCCGTACCCGATTCCTCAAGTATTCTCGACCAGCCTGCGACGGCGGACCTGCTCTCGGAGTCGCCCTTGCCGCTCTGTCCGTATCCTCCGGCAAGCACTACTACTTTGCCGCCGAACGGCGAGAACGAAGTTACCGCTTCCTCAAGCTCATCCGGGTTACGGAAAGGATATATCGATTTCAGATCGAGATCGCGGGCATAATCCGGCACCAAAGCGCGGAACTCGCCGAGCGCTTTGTCCCGCCAGTAACCGTCGTCGCCCGTAATATAGAATGCGCCTTCGGTTTCCTCCGAAGCTCTGAAATCCACAGCTCTCATAGAGTCATTATACTACACGCGCGGGCGTTTTACAACTGTTTACAGTACTATAAGCAACACAATTAACGCTCCCGCCAAGCCCGCATAAGCGGCTTTTATTCTTTTCGACAGCAGATTAAACTTTGAAACAAACAGCAGAGCGGAGGCATACAGCGCAGCCACGGCAGACGAAACTTCGACCTCTATCGTGGCGAAAGGCAATGCCGCGATAAATCTGGAAAAGTATATAAAACCTTCTAAAAGGTACTTAAAAGGAATGAGAAGGTATCCTAAAGGCTGTATTATCAGCGAAAGCGCACTGATCGGAACCAAAAAGAAATATATAACCGAAACATACGGCACTGCTATTATGTTGGCTATAGCGAAGTACAATGCGAAAGTGCCGAACACCGAAGCGGATATACCGAGAAGAAAGGTATTCGCAGACAGCGATACCGCTATCGAAGAAGACAGGAAAGAATACAGTTTGCCTTCCGACGGGAGACATTTCCTTATCACGGAATAGAAGCATATTATACCCAGCACCGCCGCTATGCTCATAAGAAAACCTATATCGAAAAGGCTCATGGGAGAGACTGCGAGCAGTATTATCACCGACAGAGAAAGAGCGTTGAGGCTGTCGAAGCGTTCTTCTTTACGCAAAGAATACAAAAAACACATCGTCATTACGGCAGCGCGCACCACGCCTGCCGGGAACCCCGTGACGAAACCGTATCCGACAAGTATTGCGGCGACCGCTATAAGAGAGGAAGACTTCGATCTCCTGAGAAGTCTCAGGAAGAAATATACTATTCCGCTCAGAAAGCCGACGTGTAAACCGCTTACCGCAAGAAGATGCGACAGCCCGCTCGCCCGTACGGATTCCTCGGTATCGTAGTCGAGATAAGCTTTGTCGCCTATCGTCAGCCCGAGCGCGAGCGCGCCCGCGTCCTCTCCCATATAATCGACAAGCCTGTCCGCGAGAGTAACGCGTATGAGTTCGAAGAACTTGAGATCGGATCTTTCTTTAACGAGGACGGCTTCGGCTTCTATTTTATGTCTTACGCCTTTACGGTAATACGACATGGAATATGAATCGAAAGGATCCAGTTCGAAGCTCTCGACGGTGCCGTAAACAGCCACTATATCGCCGACTTCGAGCTTCTCGGAACTTTTGAGAGATGCGTTCTTCGGCACTATTTCGCCGTTGACATCGAGATCCTCGAGCGTGTACAGACTATAACCGTCGCCGTATGAGGCGATCGCGGATATTCTGCCCTCGACATATGCGTTTTCGGCGTATCCGGGATTGACGGAACCGATATTGAAGGACAGGAAAAACAAAGCAAGGCCTATAAGCGCCGCGGCCGACACAGACCGAAGCGTCTTCTTCTTACCTATGAACGCTATAATGACGGAAATCGACAAAATTATGACAGAGAGAAGCATTCCGGCTCCGCTCGAACGGAATACGGCGCCTGTCAGTATACCCGCCGCCAATGCCGCCGCCACGAACGCAACGGGACGGTAATTCACTATTTCCGTCTTTTTACGGACTACGGTTTTATTTCCCCTTATCCTCTCCACTTATCTTTCTTCCGAATCGCTTCCGTCTTTCTCCGTCTGTACGGAAACCGCCTCTCTGTCTCTCAATACCGCTTTGTTGCCTATTACGTAATTGAGTCCGGACCATATCGTAAGCGCGGTTGCCGCGCCGAGCAACGCTAGTCCCGCTATGTTTACGTATGTGTGTATCGCAGCTATCAGCAGCGGCAACGCCATATCGGTCACCAACGTCTTTGCTTTACCGAGTTTATCCGCCGCGATCACTATGCCTTTATTCGCCGCCACGAGCCTGAAAGCGTCGATCATGAGTTCTCTGCTCATTATCATCACGGCGCAGACGGTAACGTACACGTTGACGCCGTACGCGAATCCCGCTCTTCCGACCACTATGAACAAAGCGCATACGACGAGCATTTTATCCGCTATGGGATCGAGAAATTTGCCCAACGACGTGACCTGATTAAGTTTGCGCGCGAGATAGCCGTCGAGGAAGTCGGTAGCCGCCGCTATCACGAATACCGCGGCGGCGACTATATTGTGCCAAGGAAATTTCACAAAAGCGAATACCAATAATACGGGTAAAAGTACTATCCTCAAAATAGTGATTTTTGTAGGTAAATTCACGGTTTCCTCCTCAATATCGAATACTCGCCCGCTTTAAGGACAGCGGCAAGATCCTTTTCGTTTTCCGGTCTGCGTTCCAGGAGCATAGCCGCGCCTATGTCGTGCGGCTTATGAAAGTCGCTTCCCGCGACCGTTCTCAACTTCTGCGCGCCGGCTTTGATCCGAGAAAACATATTGAAATTCATATGTCTCGGGTTCGCGTTGTAGACCTCTATACCGTCGAGATATTTACGTTTGAGTCGCTTGGTGCGCTCTCTGAACGGGTGCGCCTGATACAATAACCAACCGTTCTCGTCCGCGAGGCGGCGAAGCCCCGTATAATCGGTTTCGGTTATCTCCTCGGCGTGCTCCGCAAATTCATCGGGCGTTATCCCGTAGACAAGTATCTCCGCGCAATCGAAATTGGTTTTGAGATGATAATCGTCCCTGCCTATCGCCACTTCCACGCCGAAAAAAACGTCGGGACCGCCGTTTGTCTCTTTATATGCCTTCAGCTCTTCGAAAGCTTTGAAGAAATGTGCGAGTTTTTCCGCCTCCGTGTCTCCTGTGAGGTATTCTTCGTAGATATAGCGGTTGAAATGATTGGTGCAAACTATCCCGTCGTATCCCGCTTCCGAATACAGCTTCATTATGTCAGCCGGAGCCGTATGCCCGCATCTGCTGTTGCCGAGCGTATGAAGATGCGCTTCGATAATATAACTTTCCACTCGATAGACCTTCCTCTGCGGCATAAAAGTCGCCGCGCAGCTACACTATACCACACGGCGACCGTATTATCAATCGATTATGCCCCTTTAATTAAGCGCGTTTTATAAGGACGCCGCGGGCGGATCGAACTTAGCGCAAAGATTGCCTTTGCCCGTCTCGCTGCGATAAGTAGCGTCGTAAGGCGTGATGCGATGCGGCGGGAGCGACCTTGCTATATTCTCTATTTCGTCCATAATGTAACGCGCCACTGCGGCGGCTTCTTTCTTAAAATTCTCGAACCGCTCTATCCTGAGCGACCTTCCGTAGATGACTCTTTTAAGGCTCTCGCATACGTACACGGGCACTATCGACACGGCTTTACCGTACTTCTCGACAAAGTTCTTCGCGGCGAAAGCCACCCCCGTTTTGACGCGGTTAACGTAAATATATCCTTTCTCGCGGTCTTTCCATTCCGGATAAAGCACCACGTCCATACCTTCGGCAAGCGTATCGGACGTCTTCTCGAATGTCTTGCGGACGCGCGCGTCGTAATATACCGGTATGGGTTGCTGACTTCTTATAATGCAAGCCATCGGCACGGAAAGAAACAATGCGAACGGAAACATTAACGCCGTCAGAAATTTATTGCGGACGTTACACACGTTTTTGATAAGATGCATCGGTATATCCCTGAGTCTCACTATGGTGCTCACGCTCCATATCCTGTGCGGACGGCGGTGCGCCTTATCCATGGCTATCGGTCCGAAATCGCAGGCATGATTGGGACATACCAGCAGCGGAGTGTCTTCGGGCAATTCCTCTTTGTATTCGATATTCAGTCCGCGACAGCGCGTAGCGCATAGAAACTTACGGAAAAGCTTCGAGATCGGATAGAAATGTCTGATGTTTGTACCGTTCTCCGCAAAAGGCGAATAATACTTCTTGTTTTTCTTTATTGTCTGCATTTCGCAACTCCGACGATATATTTACAAGACGATTATATTATAGCATACGGCGAAGTATAACGCAAAGCCCTTATCCGAGCACTGTATCGGCAATCTCGCCCGCCGTAGAGACGAGCATGTCTGCTCCCGCCGCTACAAGTTCGCATTCGCTCCCGAATCCGTACAACGCGCCCATTGCGGTCACGCCCGCTTCCTTGGCGCCCGTTATATCGTATTCGCGATCGCCTACCATTAAGACGGCGGCGCGGTCGGTCTCTCCGAGCAACTCCATGGCATGCAGTATTATATCGCGCTTTCCGCAACGCTTCTCGTCGGGATTTCCCCCGGACACGCAACCGAAATATTTATCGAGTCCGAAATGCGCTATCACTTCTTTTGCGGTATTCTCGGGCTTGGCGGTGGCGACTCCGAGTCCGATGCCCGCGTTCCGCATACGCCTCAACGTCTCTTCGACGCCGTCGTAAACACGCGCGTTATATTTGCCGCCGCGCTCGTTGTAATCGTAACGGTAAAGCGCGAGTCCCTCAGCCGCCCGCTCGTCGCTCATACCGAAGAATTCCTTGAACGACCATATAAGCGGAGGTCCTATGAACTTGTACAGTACTGCGTCGTCATAGTCTCTGACGCCCAGATTATCCAACGCATATCGGACGGAAGCCTTTATGCCGGGCGCGGAATCCGTAAGCGTTCCGTCCAGATCGAAAAGAACGGTCCTGAAGCGACTCATTTCTTAAACTCCTTATGTGCAACGGTCGAATATTTCATGCGCCCGCCAATCCTGTCCGAACGCATCAGCGAAAATCCGGTAACCGAATAATTGATTTCGGGCGTCTTTGTACGTATATCCCGATAAAGCCTCACATCTCTTGCGAGCGTGACGTGAGGTCTGAACGTACGCTTCTCCGTGAGGAATCCGCGAAGTTTGAGCTCTCTTTCGACGTTTCCCGCAAGGGCTGAAAGAGCAATATTCTCTTTAACTCCGAGCCAATACGTATCCCCTCTCGTCCGCTCGAATTTACCTATACCGCAAAGCGTAAGTACGAACGTTTCGCCATCTGCGGCAAGAACGGATTCCTTGGCTTCCGACAAGCGGGACGTTTCCCCTATGAACGAGAGCGTTATATGGTAATTGCCGATCGGCACGAAATTGCCGCGCGTACAATGCTCCCTGAGCGCCGACGAATTTTCCCATACGGATTCCCGAGTAGCGTCGTCAAATTCTATTGCTGCGAAAAGTCTGACGGTTTCAGTTCCCATATATTTTATTTTATCATAACGTCACGTACGCGCACAACGAAACGAGACGAATTGAAGCGGACAAAAATTTTTTTTATTTTTTTGCACAAACTCTTGACAAACGGAATACAAGTGGTATTATATTAGCAGAGTGACATTGAGAGTGCTAACAATCAAGTAATGCGATTGCCAACGCCCTCTGCCAAATACATAAAATAAGGAGAATATGAATATGAAGAACCTCATCATGAGAAACAATAACCGCGATTACCTCGGAGACTTCTTCTCCGATTCTTTCGACAGCCTTTTCCGTCCGCTTTTCTTCGACGAGAAGCTCGACATAATGAAGACCGACATCTCCGAGGACGAGAACAACTACGCGCTCGAGATAGAGCTGCCCGGATACGACAAATCCGACATCACCGTCGATTACGAGAAAGGTTACCTCACCGTACGCGCGGAGAAATCCGAGAAAGAAGGAAACTCGAAGCCCAACTACATCCGTAAAGAGAGAAGCGTAAGCTGCCAGCGCAGTTTCTACGTGGGCGAAATCGACGAGGACAGCATCACCGCCAAATACGATAACGGTATACTTACCGTAACCGTTCCGAAACAGGACAAGAAACAACCCGTCAAGAAAGGCATCAACATAGATTGATCCTCCCGTGTGTAATACGAAAAATACCGCCCGAAAAGGGCGGTATTTTTTGTTCTGAACTCTCGCTACCCTATTATTCTCGCCGTTCCGGAGATTGTTTTGATGTCGAAGCCGTGCCCTTCGACCACTGTAAGCGTGAAGTAATTCTCGTTGACTTCGGGGGTAAGATATATCGGTTGCGTGTCCGCGCCGCCCGAAGCGACGTGCATTGTACCGTTGAATACCAGTTCCGTGATGTCTCTTACGTTTTGGCCCTCGGGAACGGTGATCTTCAGGCGAATAGGTCTGCCGCTTTCCACGTACACGTTCTCGTCCGTAACGAAAGCAACTACTCCTTCGCAGTATTCTACCGAATAATTACCGTATCCGTTGGCGTTGAGAGATACCCACGACTTTTCGGCAAGCCCTGCCGCTACGAGGGCGGCGTAGAAATCGTACTCCTCGCCCTCATAAACCGTTTTTATGACTATCCTGTAAGAGGAAAAATTCTCATAAGGGTTTTCGCCGTATTTATAGGGACGGTCGAGCGACAGCACATAGCTTTCGCCGTCGCGTTCCGCCGCGATCTCCTCGCCGTTCACGTAGAACCTGAGCGAATCGTAGATGGCGCCGTAAATATCGTTTTCTCCCGCTCTCAGACAATCCACAATGAGTTTCGAATCCGCGCTTCCCGCATCCGAAGGGGATAACGCGGGTCCGGAAGGCGTGGAATATGCGAAGTACCCGTCGTTCGCCTCGCTAACGTCTGTATATTCGGTACCTCTTATATTGAAACTCAGCGATTCTTCTTCTCCCGGCGTAACCGCAAAATTGGATTCTTTGAAAGAATAGACGCCGCGATAAGAACGCACCCCTATGGTGTATACTACCGATCCGGAATCGCTTACGGTTACAGCGTTGATATTCGACTTGTCGAATCCATAAGGATACGGCTCATCACGGTCGTTGGCAACCGACATTACCCCGCCGTTAAGAAAAACGTATTTGTATTCCGGGACGGAACGCACGCTGAAAGTCACTTCCTCGCCCCATTCCACGGACGGAGCCGTATATATCTTGCCGAATTCGCCGCGCGCAACCTCCTCTTCCGTAGTGCTGCGGAAAAGCTCTCTGAATTCGCCGAGCGTGAATATGTCGTCTGTAGCTTCTATACCGAAAAGCGCGGCGTCGAATTCCACTTCGTACGCGGAATAAGCCTCGGCGGGTATCGCCGTCTGAGAGGATTCGTAAGCAAGTTTTATATCGGAAGAAACTTTGGAGGGTTTACCGGCAAATCCCACGTCGATGTCGATAGCCGCGGGAGCTATCAAGTTATTTACCTGATAGATAACGTTCTTTTCTATTCTGTACAACGTCAGTTCTCTCGGCGTGCCGCATACGTTTACGCGCATGTCTCCGGGTTCGTATCCTTCCGACAGCACTACCCTCAGAACATAGCTTTTGTTACGTTCAACGTATATTCTTTCATTACCGTCCTTATCCGCCACGGTAGCGTAAGGAATAACTTCTATACTTTCCACGCCCTCGGGCAATTCCGAAGGTAGCGTTACGTAAGCGCTCTCGATGCTGTTGGAACCGGAGACGCATCCGACCAGAACGATTGATCCTAAAAGGAAGAGTAACAGTAAGGTCAACGTGCAGATATATTTTTTCTTCATAGAAACACCGCCTTCTCCTTAAGGGATAGAAATATTATAGCACGTATGCGGAAGATTTTTACAATCATATTTCTTTCGACATTTTCAGTCGCCGCATATTATATGACCGTTATCGGACAAATATAAATAAATGAGATAATTTTCTCGTTATTATTGCGCCTGCGCCGAGTGCATATTAGAATATATTCATGAAGAAAAATTTACGCATAACTATAGCCGTACTGCTAATCTCCGTTACGTCGGCGGTGCTGATCGCATCCGTTTTTTGCGGAAACTGCTCCGCATCGGACACATCCGAGCGCGTTTCTTACGAAGACATCGCGTCCAATTCCTATAGCGTATCCGTCCTCGAACGCGACGGCTACGCCGTATATGCTCCGGAATACGACCCCGACTTCGCTCTCTTATTCTACGTAGGCACGTTGATGGCGCACTCCAATTACGACGAAATACTTACCGCGATAGCTTCCTCGGGTATCGCGGTACTTGTATCCGACAACCCCTTCCCGGATATAATGTA
The DNA here is from genome assembly GCA_944349735.1 of uncultured Clostridia bacterium. GTDB lineage: Bacteria > Bacillota > Clostridia > Christensenellales > DTU072 > Stercoripulliclostridium_A. The sequence goes on from CALVNM010000017.1 coordinate 19,282, forward strand.
CGACGCATCGGAAGCCGCATTCGACGAATACTCCGATATTAAATACTTCGTAGGCGGGCACTCTCAGGGCGGCGGCGCCGCCTTACGCCGCGCCGCCGAAAATACCGACCGCGTCGTAGGCGTGATACTGTATTCGGCTATGGTCAGTAACGACGCCACGCTCGCCGGGACCGATATGCCTTTAATATACTTCGAAGCGGAAAACGACAAAGTCCTCACCTCGGAATTCAAAGCCGACGCGCTCTCGAGGGTGAACGATTCGTGCGAATACGTATTCCTGGACGGCGCCAATCATATGTGTTACGGTAAAGCGAGCTTCGAACCGTTCGACGGAAAAAACGACCGCCCCGTCGCTGAAATACGGAGCGAGATCGTTTCCGAGACGATTGCATTTATGCAAAAAGTTATCGATTCTTATACCGAATAATGCTTGAATCGGTTGCAATCGCGCAGAGAGGATAGTAAAATCGAATTACCGCAAAATATTGACGAGGTATGTGCAACTATGGAAAAATTCCTTAACGACGCGAAATCCTTCTTCACCAACGCGGGACTGAATATAGTCCTCGGAATTATCGTGATCATAGTCGGCTTGCTGATATGCAAGATCGTCAAGATAGTCATGAGGCGCGCTTTCCGACGTTCCAAACGCGACGAAGCGATGTCTCATTTCATCATATCGCTCACCGACATAATCCTGAAGATCATAGTTCTTATCTGCGCCCTTGCGACTATGGGAATAAACACGGCGTCGATAATTACGGTCCTCGGCACATGCGGAGTCGCGATAGGACTCGCGCTCAAAGACAGCCTGTCCAATCTTGCCAGCGGCGTATTGATAATATATAACCGCCCTTTCAAAAAAGGCGATTATATCGAAACTCCCGACGTGGCGGGCAAGGTAAATACGATAAACCTTTTCAACACCGTACTGTTGACATCGGACAATAAGGAGATAGTGATCCCCAACGGTACTCTCGCGGGAGAACATATCATCAATTACAGCACGACGGGCACGCGACGCGTGGAGCTCAAATTCGGCATTTCATACGACAACGACTACAAACAGGCTCAACAAATAATCCTCGGTCTCTGCAACTCCCATAAATCGGTACTGAAAGATCCCGCGCCGATGTGCAGACTTATGGAGCACGGCGACAACGCTCTTATACTCGTGACGCGCGTATGGACTCTCACGGACAATTACTGGGACGTATATTTCGATCTGACAGAGCAGGTCAAGGACGCTTTCGACGCCGCGGGCATCGGCATCCCCTATCCTCAGATGGACGTGCATATCCGCGACACGGCCGAAAAGCAATAATCCGTTTAAGAAAACACGAAAAAGGGATACGACGGTATCCCTTTTTTATAAACGTCGCTCCGTAAGATAAGCTACGGTTATGCTTTTGAGATAAACTCAGCTATATGACTCCACGCCTCGCGGCTTTCCCTGAGACGGGGCGCGAAATAAAGGAAGTCGTGAAACATACCGCGGTATTTCCTCTGCGTGGCTTTGACGCCCGCGGCGAGCGCTTTTCCGTATATCATATCGGAATCCGACTCGCACATCTCTATGTCGCCGCACATTACGAGCATCGGCGGAAAACCTTTGTAATCGCCGAAAGCGGGCGAAAGATAAGGATCGTCGAGCGGCGTATCCCCGCAATACGGACTTATCCTTCTCAGACGCGCGCCGCGCCTATCGTAACTTTGCCAGAAAGGCAGCGCGTACATCGGATCGGCGTGGGCGTTCTTTCGGTAGGAGTCGCCCTGCGACGACATATCGCCCTGAACGCACACCGATATGATAGCCGAAGGCAGTTCCTTACCTTCGTCGCGGAGTTTCAAGCACATCGCGAGCGCTAAATTCGCGCCCATGCTGTCCCCTGTCAAAATCATCTTTTTCGCCTCGTATCCCGCTTTAAGCATACCTTCGTAAGCGGCAACGCACTCGTTGAGTATTTCGGGATGCACCTTCCTGAGCCCCGCCTCGTAATCCACGCTCAAGACTTTAAGTCCGTTTATACGGGCGTAATGCTCGCTTATTTTCCGATACATTGCGGTCATGCCGCCCACCGCGCCGCCGCCGTGGATATGCAGTATCGACTTTTCGCCGCGTAGCTCCGAAGGCGTAAGTTCTTCTACCTTCACGCCGTTATATTCTCGCACTTCGTACTTGAATCCTTTCGGCACGCGGTAAGGCGCGTAAACGTATTTTACGTTACGCGAAAGCGAACGCTGATTCAATCTGTAAGGAAAGGTGACGAGCCGTAGCATGACCTTGACCGCACCCGCCGCGAACGAAGTCATAAAAGCTTGATCCTCCTTTCCATATTCTTAACTAAAGGATTCATTATAAGCGGTATCAGTACCCCGGAACGCACGAAACAGAAAACTTCGTTCCACAACCCGTAGAAAGCGAGTTTATCCTCGGAACGAGGGGAAGCGCCGTGATTTCCGAAATAAGTTTCCGCAAGACGGAAGCGTTTGCCGGTAAGATTGCGGAACTGGAAAAGATCGTATTCCCTGTCGGCGTACATGGAATTCAACGGGTCTATGAAGCCGCTCACGCGGTGCGCGGAGTCCACCATTATGTTCATTACGTTGAGGTCGCCGTGTATAAGAACGGCTTGTTCGGGCTCGGTAGCGAATATATCGTCGTAAAGCGCCCACGCCGCGCGCATGGCGGAAATTATTTTCTTACCGAGTTCCCCTTCCGCATAAAGCTTTTCGGCCTCCTTGAGCACCGCTTCGGCGAATTCTCCGTAACACTCCCGCCAACTCGTGAATACCGGATGCAGGGTGTCGCCGAATTTCGGCGAAGTACGGGAATGCAAGGAACTCAAACCTTCGATCACTTCGCCAGCGAATTCCGCCCTTTTCTTTTTCCCGCCGAAAAACAGCTTCCGATCGTAAAAAGCGGGTCTGCCCTCTATCTTTTCCATGCAGTAAAAGTCTACGGGTATTCCGCCGCATTTCTCCGAAGCGAATATAACCGACGGCATTTTTACGGTGCAATTTTCTTTGAGAAGCCGAAGATCGTAAACTTCTTTTTCGAGCATGCCGCCCGCGCATAAAAATTTGAATATCTTTTCGTCGCCGTCAGCAAATCTCACTTCGACAGCTCTTCCGAACGAGCCGCCGCCGATATATTTCGCCTCGACGGCTTCCGCGTCGGGACGGTATTTCTTCGCCGCGCGCAGGGCGTAGATAACGGCGTCCTGCGAGCTCACTTTTACGGGTATTATCCTTTCGACTTTCATATTCACGACCTCCCGAAGTCAATCGGATTATACACCGAATCTCTGACGAGCGCCATATCCCGATAAGATCTCATCATATCCCGAAACTACTTCACGTTTCGCTTTCGCGGTATCTGCCGGGAGTGGTACCGAGAACGCGAGCAAAAAGTTTATAAACGCCCGAAGCGTTTTTGTAGCCGAGAGCTGCGGCTATTTCTTCAACGGATAAGCGCGTATCCCGAAGCATACGCTTCGCTTCTTCGAATTTCTTCGCTTCGACAAGTTCCGTAAAAGTTACACCGGTCAGTCTGAGTATCGTCCTTCCCGCATATCCCGCGCAATAGCCGGCGTGCGCCGCAAAATCCTTTAACGAGGCTTCGGTAAGATTTTTTTCGAGATATTCGTAGAGGATATCCGTAACGGCGTTATCGTCGCGCGCCGCGGAAGCGTCCTCTCCCCTCGAAATTTCTATAAATACAAGTTCGAGCAAATCGAGCGCCGCGCGTTCGGAATCCTTGCGCCCCGCGAAACTTTCCTCGACCGCTTTGTAAACATAATTCTCCGCGTCGGCGTTCAGCTTACAGAATATGTGTCCCGATTCGTTCCCGCAGTATCTTCCGAGAACGTATGCGAATTTACGGGGGATCACCGCTTTGACCACGACGTCCCCCGCTCTCGCTCTGCCTATCGCGTGCACGGCGCCCGGAAAAGTAAGAAACGCCTCGCCTTTGCCGATGCGGCGTACCGACTTTTCTTCCGGAAGATAAAGCGAGCACGAGCCCTTATAAACGAATACGAATTCGTAGAAATCGTGCCCGTGATAATAAGGTCTTTGCGAAGAAGTATGCTTTTTTATGTAAAACCGTTGCGAAGTCCTCACGGGCGTTACGCGCCATTCGCGCGGCTCCCCTACCGAATAATCGAATACCGTATCGCGGAAATCCTTGTCGTCAAGCGCTTCGAGAATTTCTTCCGAATTAAGAAATTCCCGCTTTATTCTGTCGCGTATGCCGCTTTCACTGCGGAAATAATCGGCGTCGTCCGCTTCGTGCGCTTTGAGTATCTTGTCGAGCCTTACCCGCATATATATTATTCTTTATCCGTTATCTTTTCCGAAAAATATTCGTACCTTTCGCCCGTGCGGATAATGAGCGTGTATTGTTCGCTTCCGTCGTGATAGCTCGTCACCCCTATAGTCGCGTATCCCGCTTCATTGCCTTCCTCGTCGGTAAGGATATAGATCGAGGATCTGCCTTCGATATATTCCTCTTCCTTTAAGGTATATACCGAAGTCACGCCCGCCGTAACGTGTTCCACGGTAAGCTTATCGCCCTCGACGGAAACTTTTATCTCAACGACTTCCGCTTCGGGATAAATTTCCGAATTGCTTTCGGAGCACTCCGTTATCACCGCTTCGCCGCCCACATTTTCGAGCACGTTGTCGAATACCCACTCGTGCCCCTCTATACGCACGTTGTATTCCTTACCGTCGCACGCGCTCAAGACGACCGCTCCGACGATTAAAGTTAGAATAAGACTGATTGCCGTTATTGTTTTTTTCATTTCTTTTTTCCTTTATGCTTTATTCTCTTCTTTTGCGTGTAACGGTTGCCGCCACTCCGAGCGCGATTGCCGCGCATGCTGCGACCGAGCCGGCGCCGAGCGCCGCAGCATATACGTCGAAGCCCGCGCCTTCGACCTCTATGTCGGTCATCGCTTCCGCATAGCCTATAGCGCCCTCAGGTATACGTTGAACGCCGTAGCCCGCGGCAACGCCAAACGCAAGCGCCACGACAGCAACGAACGCGAAAGCAAACGCAACTACGGCAAGCCTCTTACGCCTGAGGCGCGCGCCGTCAACGCCGAAAGCGGCTTCCGTTTCCCGCGCGTACTCGTCGGGAGCGCCGAGGCGCGATATTGTCTCCGCTTCGCTTTCTCCCCGCTCCTTCGCGGTAGCGAATATGTCCTCCAGATCGCGCATGACTTCTTTCTTTTTATCGTGCGGAAGCGTAAGTTTCCTTCTTACCCGTGATATATAACTATTCTTCATCTTCGGTATCTCCTATGAAGCCGTCCACGCAGACGGAGTAAGCGCTCCACAGCTTTTTGAGTTCCTCGAGCGTTCTCGCGCCCTCCGGCGTAAGAGAATAACTCTTGCGGTTGCCGCCGTTGGCGGGCGCGGGAACGAGCCTGTGTCCGATAAGTCCGCCCGCTTCCAGTCTGTATAATATAGGATATACCGTGCCCTCGCGCGCATACCCCAGCACGTCGGCGCCCTTCGCGTTCAGTTCGTTGATGAGCTCGTACCCGTAACGCTCCTTCTTACCGATAAGCGCAAGCAATATCAGTTCCAACGAGCCTTTCTTGAATTGTCTTATGTAATTACCGTCCACACGCTATCTCCGACAGCTATTTAGCAATACTAATTAGCATAACAATATTATATCTTCCGACGCCCCGCCTGTCAAGCACGAAAACAAACAAAAACGGGGAGAAGGCGTGCTCCTTCTCCCCGTCATTCGGATCGATTATCCTTATCCGAACTCTTTCTGCGTACGGTAATGTCGAAATATAAATATTTTTGTATCCTGCGCTACAGAATAGTCACCGTTCCGTCTTCGTCCACGCGCAACCTGTCTCCGGTACGCACGGTGGAGAGGAATTCCTCTCCGAGCTTGTCTACAGCTATCACGTCGCTCGACTCCCATACCTTAGCGAGCACTATCCCGCTTGCGGCAAGCGAATCGATGTGCTCCGAGAAAAGGAAACACGCGGGATTTATCTTCATCGAGCACACCGTCTGTATCACGAGGCCTCCGGTAGTCGAGCCTATCGTTATAGGAAGACACAGCGCTTTACCGGTAATGTTTTTACCGAATATGTCGGGATTGTTCTGATCGGATACTATGACTTCCTTTTTGTTGCCCATAGCGCTTTTCTGGAAAGTTGCCAGAGTATTCACGCCGCCTTTAGACACCACGGCTTCGCCTTCCCAGCTCCCGCCGGCTATTACTCTGCCTTTGAATTTTTTCATTGTACTTCCTCCCCGGATACTATCTTAAGTATCTCTGCGTCTTTATAGTAGCGCGATACGGAATACGTGCGCAGTTTGTTGCTGTTCGTCGCTATCGGCGTCGATTTGGTAAGCGGATTGTTGGTATACATGAGGGGACATATACTCGTTATCCGCGCGCCCGTCGAAACAAGCGACGAATACAGCTTTGCGTTCTCCGCTTTGAATTTCTTTACCACGTACGGGCTTGCGCACAATACGGTGCGCACGGCGGTCTTCTTCCTTCCCCTCGCTTTTAAGGCATCCGTTACGGCTGTCGCCCAGTCCGTGAGTTGAGCATAGGTAAGATGCGGACAGCCTATGAATACGAGCTTCGCTTCGGCGCCTTTTTTCCACATCACGGGATAAGAGGCATAGACTCTTTCGAGTTCTGCGTCGTCTATCACGTACGTCTCGGCGTCCTCTTTTACGAGCGACTCTCCGCTCTCCACGGCTTCCGGCGTCAGATTGTCTATATGGTATAGTCCCACCGCGCCGTTCGACGCGGTAGCAGCCCCGAAATCCTTAAGATACGCTTCGGCTTCCTCGTTGAGTTCCGTGCCCAGCCATTTGTCAAGCCCGTACACGTACGGCACGTCTTCCATGACCTTCATCCCTATCGCGCTTCCCAGTATCTGCGCTTCAGGTCTGGAAGTGGTTTTAACGTAGACTTTCCAGCTCGCTTTACGCCCCTCGTCGGTAAGCAACCCGAAATACGGTACGTATCCCACAACGGATCCGAATAAATCGAGCATGCCGGAATTGCGGTTGCACCGCGCGCCGAGTACGGAATTGGCGTACACCACGGCGGAAGATTCCGCCCAACTCAGAACGTCGCCTTTTTTCGGCACGTTCCCCACTTCCTTGAGATAGCAGGTACAGCTGAAAGCGTCGTCGTCGCGCAGACCCGTTTTTTTGAGCTGCGCTTCGTAATCCGCCTGCTTCGAATACATGAATTTGTCGAAAACGAGTCTCAATAAAGGATTGCACTTTACGTTCTCGTAATCGAGCGGGCGCGGATCTACGGTAAATTTCCCTTTGGCTTCGAGTCCCGCGCCTATAAGCTCGTCCATGGTACGGAAAAGAGGCTTCAGTAGTCCTATGCCGAAACTGGTCACCAGATGACCTTCGGCGTGCGTCACCGGCACGAGCTTTTCCGCCCCGAAAATGTCGCCGAACATCACGAGCGTTCGCATCACTTTGGCTTTGACCTCGCCTTCGGCGCCGTCGAGTATCGCGCGCTGTGCGTCGGTCAATTGCATTTTGTATTCCATGTTACTCCCGTGTATCCCGGAGCGCCGAATTGAGTACGTTTGCGAGCTCCGCTCCGGTCAAGCCCTATAGCGGCTTACGACTATATTATCGCATTAACCGACATATTTTTCAATACCCAAAGTAAACGTTTCGAATATTATCCGTGATAAGCGCGCTTAGCTTAAAGAAGGAACCGCGCCCCTTCCGTGGGCTCGTATTCGGCTTTCGCCGCCGCGAACATATCGTCGAATATTCATTATCCTTCAATAACGTTATCTTTCGCGTTCGCTTCTTCCGAAGCAAGCACTATAGCGGTAAGTTCGTATATGGGGAATACCGTTGCGTTACGCGGAAAAAGTATCACGCCGAAAGCCTGACCCGCGGCGTGCGCGAGCGCAGCGTAATACGGATCGGTTATCTCTTTCGCCATTCGGTCATGGACGTATCGCACGAACGGGTATCCGATCATTAAATAACGGATACCTTAAAAGATATTACTTTTTATCACCTTTATCGTCCGAAACGCGATACAGTTTCGCCATGCCCGCCTCGCTCGTCTCGCGATAACGGTTGCTGAGGTCCTTACCCGTCTCGTACATGACTTCTATTATCGTGTCGAGCGACACCGTTCGGGTAGCGAACAGGAAGTCGGCAAGCGACAGCGAGTTCAGCGCGCGCATAGCCGCTACGGCGTTACGTTCTATGCAAGGTATCTGCACAAGCCCCGCCACGGGATCGCAGGTAAGTCCGAGGTGATGTTCTATGGAAATTTCGGTAGCGTATTCTATCTGGTCGAGTCCGAGCTCGAATATCTCCGCGAGACCTCCCGCCGCCATAGCGCATGCACTTCCGATCTCCGCCTGACAGCCGCACTCCGCGCCGCTTATGGAGGCGTTCTTTTTGATCAAATTCCCTATAAGTCCCGCCACCGCAAGTCCTCTTATTATGGCGTCGCGCGTTACGCCCCGCGTTTTCAGAACGTAGAAGAAGGTGGCGGGGAGCACTCCGCAGGAGCCGCAGGTAGGCGCCGTGACTATGTTGCCGCCCGCGGCATTCTCCTCGGCTACCGCGAATGCGTAGGAGCATACGAGCCTGTTTTCGCGAGTTTCGGGACTCTCGTCTAT
>CALVNM010000018.1 GCA_944349735.1 uncultured Clostridia bacterium
AAATCAAGGAATAAAAGGAGCTTCTCTATATGAAATATAAAGTTACGTTAAACGGAAAGATATACGAAGTCGAAGTCGAAAAAGGCGAAGCGGTCATCGCGAAAGAGTACGAAGCGGCTCTGCCGCAAGCGGCGCCCGCGCCTCAGGCGGCTCCCGCCGCTCCCGCACCCCAGGCGGCTCCCGCCCCCGCTCCCGCAGCCGCTCCCGCAGCCGGCGCCGGCGCGGTCAAAGCTCCCCTTCCCGGCACCGTCCTCAACGTCAAAGCCGCCGTCGGTCAGCGTGTAAAGGCGGGCGAAACCGTCCTCATCATCGAAGCGATGAAGATGGAGAACGAGATCGTTGCTCCCAAAGAAGGCACCGTCACCGCCATCTACGCACAGAAAGGCACTGCCGTTACCGCAGGACAACCCCTTTTCGAACTCGCATAATTCTTAAGGTGAAACTATGGATATAGGACAAGTTTTCGTAGACCTTGCCAAAGATTCGGGTTTCGCGGGAATGACCTGGCAGAATGCGGTGATGATCGTCATCGCGCTCTTTTTCCTCTTCCTCGGCATTGCAAAGAAATTCGAGCCTTTGCTTCTCGTAGGTATCGCTTTCGGTATGTTGCTCACCAACCTCCCGCTCGGCGAGATCTATCACCCTGAGATGTGGACTGCGGCGGAAGGCGTCAACTATGCCGACGTACTCCAGCGCGGCGGACTTCTCGACGTGCTGTACATCGGAGTCAAGACGGGATTGTATCCCTGCCTCATATTCGTGGGCGTGGGCGCGATGACCGACTTCGGTCCGATGATCGCCAACCCCAAATCGCTCCTCCTCGGAGCCGCGGCGCAGCTCGGCGTATTCTGCGCCTTCATACTCGCCATAGTGTTCAAATTCGATCCCGGGCAAGCGGCTTCCATCGGTATCATCGGCGGTGCGGACGGCCCCACCGCCATATGGCTCACCAAGTCCCTCGCGCCCGAACTTCTCTCTGCTATCGCCATCGCGGCATACTCGTATATGGCGCTCATACCGATCATCCAGCCCCCGCTGATGAGGCTCCTCGTTCCCAAGAAGGAACGTATGATCAAGATGGAACAGCTCCGCGAAGTCTCCAAGCGCGAGAAGATCATATTCCCCATCATGGTCACCGTCTTCACCGTGCTCATTCTTCCTTCGGTCGCCGCCCTTCTCGGATGCCTTATGTTCGGTAACCTCCTGAAAGAGACCGGCGTCACCGACAGACTCTCCGACACCGCGCAGAACGCGCTAATGAATATCGTCACCCTCTTCCTCGGTATCTCCGTAGGAGCTACCGCACAGGCGGCGGCGTTCCTGAATCTCGACACCATACTCATCATAATCCTCGGTCTCGTAGCATTCGCGTTCTCCACCGTGGGCGGACTTCTCTTCGGAAGAGTTATGTGCTGGCTTACCCGCGGTAAGATCAATCCCCTCATCGGCGCGGCAGGCGTTTCCGCAGTGCCTATGGCTGCGCGCGTGGCGCACGTTCAGGGACTTAAAGACAATCCCGATAACTACCTCCTGATGCACGCCATGGGACCCAACGTCGCAGGCGTCATCGGCTCGGCGGTTGCGGCGGGCATCCTTATGTCGGTTTTCGGATAAGGTTATCGGCGCAAAATTGAATAATTTAAGCAAAAGCGTTCCGAGACAACTTCGAGGAACGCTTTACTTTTGCCGTTCGAACAGCTTTTTCTCATAAGGATAATAAATGCGCCGATTCCCTTTATCCGAAAACCAAGCCGCGCAAAAACGCCCTTTTGAGCCCTTCCGCGCGAAGACGTATATTCTCTGTATGCCTCTCGGTCACATACGTCAGTATGTTCCCTGCGGCACTTCGCGCGGAATCATCTCAAAATTACTGTTTTTGCACTGCCACAGGTCGCTGTATGTTTTGAATCGGGGATATGTACCTCGTTTCCTTCGGAGTGCAGTACGCAGGGTAGCATAAGATTACGTTTCTCGATCGGGCTTGCGCCCGATATTGTATATCGGTCATATACGTTTCGGAAAGAATATCGCAAATGAATTTGCATATCCCTTCCGCTCCGTATATCGCCGCGCCCGCGCGGCGCAAGCCCCGGCTTTCGGTTGCGCCCGCCTACCGGATGAGCGCGCCCGTAAACACCCTGCGAAAGCGTCTTTTTGCCGATACCCTGCGGAAGCCTCGTTCGACACGGAACCGTAGTTCTTCACTCGTACCCTTGAGTCTCGACAAAAATCCGTCTTTCTCGGGTGCCGACTACGTTGAGAAGGCATTACGTTAAATATGGTAGATAAAATTAAATATCCGCATAATAACGATTTGCATATATAGCGCATTTTGCGCCTGAGGGAACAGGATTTTCGTTCAATTACGAGGGTAGGAGCAAAGATTGCAATACTGCATCGAGCGACACTCCCGACGTAAGTGGACAAAAAGACGTTTCCGCAAGGTGTTTAAGGGCGCGCCCGTCCGTTAGGCGGGCGCAACTTAATGGTGAGCGCAACCTAAAAGAATAGCGTTCCTCGATGCTTTCTCGGAACGCTTACTCCTTATAGTTAACTTTTCGCGCAAAAATTCCCCTAAATCACCCCGAACAAAATCTGTCCGTAAGTCGGGAAAGGCCAGTATGTGGCTTCGGTGATAAGCTCCGCTTCGTCGGCGACTTCTCTCAGCGCCTCCATCGCGGGTATCACTTCCTTGGCGTAGATATTCGCCGCTCTCGCGTTCAATCCGTACTTATGCGCTTTGTTGAGTTTGGCGTCGAGTACTTCCGCGCGGGCAATGCCTTCGGAGTATAACGCGCCTACCTTCGCCGCGTCCGCGGCGCATATCGATTCGAGCCCTATCCCCGTGAACCTCGCGGAGGCTTCGGCAAGGTCGGAAGCGTACCTCAATACCGCGGGAAGGATGTTCCTGCGCGCCATGTCGAGCATCGTGAGAGCCTCTATCGAAAGCTCTTTGCAATAGTTCTCGTAGAATATCTCTTCGCGCGAATGTATCTCCGCTTCGGTGAATATTCCGTGCCTCACAAAAAGACCTACGTTCTTCGCCTTTGAAAAGTACGGTATCGCTTCCGCCGTGTTTTTGAGGTTAAGGAGTCCCCTTCTCTTGGCTTCGGCTACCCATTCTTTTGAATAATTGTTGCCGTTGTAAATTATCCTGCCGTGCTCGGTATAGGTGTCGCGGATAATCTCGCGTATAGTTCCGCTTATATCCATGGCTTTCTCGAGCTTGTCGGCAAAACGCATGAGAACTTCCGCCACTATCGTATTCAGAACGAGGTTGGGCTCCGATATGGACAGCGACGAACCGGGCATACGGAATTCGAATTTGTTACCGGTGAACGCAAACGGAGACGTCCTGTTGCGGTCGGTGGAATCTTTATGGAATTTAGGAAGGATATGCACTCCCGTCTCGAGATCGTTGCGAGCCGTGCCGCAATACGGCTTGCCTTCGGCTATGCAACTAAGTATCGACGTAAGTTCTCCTCCGAGATACATCGAGATTATCGCGGGAGGAGCCTCGTGCGCTCCGAGACGGTGATCGTTTCCGGCGCTCGCTACGCTTATACGCAAGAGATCCTGATACTCGTCTACGGCGGTTATCACCGCGCAGAGGAACAAAAGAAATTGCGAATTGTTGTAAGGTTCCTTGCCGGGCTTCAGAAGATTCAGCCCCGTATCGGTGGAAAGCGACCAGTTATTGTGCTTGCCGGAGCCGTTCACACCCGCAAAAGGCTTCTCGTGGAGGAGGCACACCAGCCCGTGACGCGTAGCCACTTTCTTCATCACTTCCATGGTAAGCTGGTTGTGATCGGCGGCGATATTCGCGGTGCAGAATACAGGCGCGAGCTCGTGCTGGGAAGGCGCTACCTCGTTGTGCTTCGTCTTTGCAAGCACTCCGAGCTTCCAGAGTTCCTCGTCAAGTTCTTTCATATAGCTTACGACGCGCGGTTTCACGGGTCCGAAATAGTGATCCTCGAGCTCCTGCCCTTTCGGCGGACGCGCGCCGAATAAAGTTCTTCCCGTGTATTTGAGATCTTTGCGGTTGTCGTAATCCTTCTTGTCGATAAGGAAATATTCCTGCTCCGCGCCTACGGTCGGGAATACCTTATGGATCTCGGTGCGCCCGAGAAGATGCAGTACCCTTAACGCCTGTTTGTCGAGCGCTTCCATCGAGCGGAGAAGAGGAGTTTTCTTATCGAGGGCTTCGCCCGTATAGGAACAGAACGCCGTGGGGATACAGAGGATACCGTCCTTGATGAATGCGTAAGAGCTGGGATCCCAGTTGGTGTAGCCGCGTGCTTCAAAAGTCGCGCGCAATCCGCCCGAAGGGAAGCTCGAAGCGTCGGGTTCGCCTTTTATGAGTTCTTTACCCGAGAATTCCATAGTGACCGTGCCGTTAGCCGCGGGAGTGATAAAGCTGTCGTGCTTCTCCGCGGTCATTCCGGTCATGGGCTGGAACCAGTGAGTATAATGCGTTACGCCCTTCTCGATAGCCCAGTCCTTCATCGCGCCGGCGATAACGTCCGCCGCATCGCGCGATAACGCGCGGTCCTCGTCTATACACTTGAGAAATTCCCTGTACGTCTCGGGAGGAAGACGTTCCGCCATGACGGATTCGTTGAATACGAGACTGCCGAAAAGCTCTTTCATTTTCATAAGAACCGCTCCTTACGCGTACGCACGCGCTTTTAACTCGGGTAAGTATTATATAATTTAGTCTATGTGCGCTTCTCTGTCAAGCGGAATGAATGTAATTGACGGCTACCTTTTCCACATTTTCTGGAAAATGCCGAAAAGCACGGGGCTTATCCTGCGGCTTTCGCCGGAGATCCCCGTTACGGACGCTCTTATCGCCGCCGCCGTAAGCTCGGGAATAATTGCGGTTAGGATATTGAATTCCACCTTTTTCTCGCCAGACGCAAGCGCGAAAACCGCGTCTCCGTCGAATAACGTATGCACGGGGCGCAATGCCCTCGCATAACCGTCGTGCGCCATGTCGGCAAGAATATTTGCCTGCGTTTTCGTGAGCGCCGCGTTGGTCATTATACAGCTTATGGTGGTATTTACGGCTTTCGGTTCCACGCCGCCGGCGCTCATTATATTCTGCATACTGACGAAATTGCCGTCGGGAGCTTTTACACCCGCGATTATCTTGCCGTCCGCGCCTATAACGTCGCCCAGCGCGTTCACCACGGATACGACCGCGACCTCTATGCCGTTAAGCGAATATGTCGCCACGCCGAGCGCCGTTTTTACGGCGTAGTCCATCCCGAGCATTTTGCTTACCGTGGCGCCTGCTGCGCCGCCTATCGCGCCGTCCGTAAAATTCCCCGCTTTCGCCGCCGCCGCCGCTTTATATCCCGCTTCGACGTCGGGATAAGCGAAGTCCTTGTATTCGAGATCGTATATCGACGCGCCAGCCACTATCGGCACCCTGTATTTGCCGGCGTTGAAGCCTACGCCTTCCTCGTACAGTCTGCGCATCACCCCGGAAGCCGCCTCGAGTCCGAAAGCGGATCCCCCTGACAAGACTACCGCGTTTACTTTTTCCACCGATTTTTTGGGATCGAGAAGATCGGTTTCCCTCGTCGCGGGAGCCGCTCCGCGAACGGATACGCCGCCTGTTGCGCCTTTGTCGCAGATTATCGCCGTCACACCGGTGCCGCGCGCTTCGTCCGTGAAATGTCCTATCCTGAAACTGTCGAGCATGATTTCTCCTTATGCGCGGCGCATGCGCGCCGTAAAAGTCTTATTCCTCTACAGTATACCATAAACTCTTGCATTTTTACCCCGGTTATGCCAAAATAATTCTTATGAATAAACCCGAATTGCTCGCCCCTGCGGGAAGTTTCAAAAAACTGGAAACGGCGTTCCTGTACGGAGCCGACGCGGTCTACGTAGGCGGCAAAAACTTTTCGCTGCGCGCCTATGCCGACAATCTCGACGACGCCGAACTCCGAAAAGCCGTGGAACTCGCGCACTCCAAAGGCGCGAAAGTCTACGTTACCGTCAATATTTTTCCGAAAAACTCCGATTTTGCGGAAGCAGAAAAATATTTTCGCTTTCTCGAAAAAATCGGCGCGGACGCCGCTCTCGTAACGGACGCCGGATTTATCGCTCTTGCAAAAAACGTCGCTCCCTCGCTCCCGCTCCATCTTTCCACTCAAGCCAACACGCTCAATAAATATGCGGTGCGCTTCTGGGCTGAACAAGGGATTTCGCGCGTGGTGCTCGCAAGAGAACTTACTGCGGAAGAAATACGTGAAATAACGGCATACAATCCCGCTACGGAGATAGAGGTATTCGTGCACGGCGCTATGTGCATAAGCTATTCGGGCAGGTGTCTTTTAAGCAATTATCTGGCGGGGCGGGACGGCAACCGAGGCGAATGCGTGCAGGCGTGCAGATGGCATTACAGGATAACGGAGACGGCTCGGAACGAAAGCGCGGAACTAATAGAAGACGAGCGCGGCGCGTATATCCTGAACAGCAAGGATCTCAACCTTCTCAAAGAAATACCGCGGCTTACGGAAGCGGGCGTAAAGTCTTTCAAGATAGAAGGCAGGATGAAATCGGAATATTATCTTGCGACAGTGGTTAACGCGTACAGGCGGGCTATAGACGAATATTGCGAATACGGCGAAATCGTCTCGGCGGACGCGCTCGAGGCGGAAACGCTCAAAGTCACTCACCGCGATTATACGAAAGCCTTTTTCGACGGGGCGAACGCGGAAACGGTGAGTTATGAGAGCGGTCAGCACGCGGGCTCTTACGAATTCGTGGGCGCGGTGCTGGGCTATGCGAACGGGAAAGCCGTCGTCGAGATGCGCAACCGTTTCGGAATGGGCGACGAACTCGAAGTCCTTTCGCCTTCGCCGAACTTCAACCGCTCTTTCGTGGTAGGAGAAATGACGAACGCGGCAGGCGAAAAAGTGACCGACGCCAAACTCGTGCAGGAAACGCTGTATATGGACGTGCCCTTTCCTCTCGCCGCGGGCGACATATTGCGCAGGAAATCCAGATGAAAGCGCTCAAGGATTGCGAACTGCTCGCTCCGGCGGGCGATAAAAATTCATTTTATGCGGCGATCGCTCACGGCGCGGACGCCGTATATCTCGGCACGAGCGATTTTTCGGCACGCGCTTCGGCGGAGAATTTTTCTCTCGACGAATTGGATCGCTACATTAAATACGCGCATTTTTTCGGCGTAAAGGTTTACGTAGCTCTCAATACTCTCGTAAAGGATAACGAACTTACAGGCTTCCTCGACACTGCCGCCGCAGCGTGCGCCGCGGGCGCGGACGCGCTTATATTACAGGACATTTTCCTTGCCGAACCGCTCCGCGCGCGTTGCCCCGATTGCGTGCTGCATCTCTCCACGCAGGGCGGAGTGAATAACGTCGAAGGCGCGCGTATCGCTAAAGAATACGGCTTCACTCGGGTCATACCGTCCCGCGAAACGTCCATTAGAGAACTCGGAAAGATTGCCGAGGTGTGCGAGACGGAAGCTTTCGTACAAGGCGCGCTCTGCACCGCTTTTTCCGGGCAATGCTATATGTCGTCCTTCGCGGGAGGCTCGAGCGGCAACCGCGGCAGATGCAAGCAACCGTGCAGAAGAGAATACACCTTCGCGGGCGAGAAATGTTACGCCCTCTCCACCTCCGACCTTTCGGTGGGCGAACGGATAAAAGAACTGGCCGCGGCGGGGGTAACTTCTTTCAAAATAGAAGGAAGGATGCGCCGCGCCGAGTACGTCGCGGCGGCAACGGACTATTACCGGGAAATAATTTCTACAGGGATTTCTTCCGTTCGTAAAAAGAGCGCTCTCATGCGCACTTATAATCGAGGCAACTATACCGAGGGGCTTGCTTTCGGACAGAATAACGGCTTTCTCTCCCGCTCCGTACAAGGACACATCGGCGAATTCGTCGGCAAGATAACCGCGATAAAGGGCAACCGCATAGCAGTATCCGGCAACCTTGACGTCGCAAAAGGAGACTGTTTCAAAATACTTCGCGGCATGAAGGAAACGGGCGGCGCGATTGCCGACAGAAGCGGCAAAAGCTCGGATTTCGTCATCGTGAAGCAAGGAGACGTAAGACTCGGGGACGGCGTCGGGATAACTACCGATATAAGACTTAACGCCGCGCTTACGGAAGAAATGCCGCGTCAAAAGATAGAAGTGCGTTTCTGCGCCTCTTCAGGCGAAAAAGCCGTTGCCTCCGCCGAATACAGGGGTATTTGGGTTACGGCGGAGACCGACGTCGAATTGGAGGCTGCTTCCAAACGCGGACTGACCGAAGCGGAAGTAAAAGAGGTATTTTTTAAGACGGACGAATACCCCTATCTCCCTTCCGTTACGGCGGAAATACACGGCAACGTATTCGCTCCGCGTTCCGTACTCAACGCCCTGAGAAGGAAGCTGTACGCGGCGCTTTTCGACGCTTTCGGCTCGCATAAAAAGTACCCGTCCGCAACGGTCCGCGATGCCGCTTCCGAAGCGGTGCGCCGACCGTCCGGTAAGCTCGCGGTGATGGCGGAGGACTTCTCTTTCGCCCGCGGCGACCTTCCGTTTATCGCAATCTTCGCACCGTCCGACTATAACGACGACAAAGCTTTCTCGGATTTCTTCGCCTGCGCCTCGGACAGAGAAAAATATCTCTACGTTCCCGCCCTTCTGGATACGGACGACGTTAAGCTCGTCGCCGCGCGTTTAGCGGGCTTCGACGGTATTTACGGCGAGAATCTCGCCGCCGTAGCTCTGGCGCGGCGATACGGCGTTAAACTCTTTGCGGGAACGGGCTTCAACATCACAAACTCAGCGGACGTACGGGGTATAATGCGTGTCGCGGAGCGCTTCGCTTTGTCGAAGGAACTTTCTCTCAAAGAATCTTACGCGCTCGGAGGAGGATTTATCTTTGCGCGCGGCGATATAAAGGTCATGGACCTCGGATATTGCCCTTACGGTAAGGTTTGCGAGCGCTGCCCCGCTCGGGTAAGAGATCATTATACGGATTACGCGGGAAGAAAATTCACTCTGAGACGGGTACGTCTCGCTTCGTGCCGCTTCGAATTGTATAATCCGCAGATACTGAATGCCGCAGCGTCAACGGAAGACGACAGGCTGGTGTCGGTAGTGCTGCGCTCGGCAAGCGAAGCGCGCGACGTATTGACGGCTTCGCCGGAAGCGCTCAGAGAACGCTTCGACGTGACGGCAGGCAATTCGCGGCGCGGCGTTCTCTGATCGGCTCCGCCCGCGCCGTTGCCGCTTTTTGCCCCCTCTTGAATTTTTTTCGGGAGCGTGTTATCATTTAATATATCACGCCGAGGAGGAAGCTATGGCGAAGCTCTTTCAGGACAAATTAGTAATACGCAAAAGCGACAACAGACTGTACTATCACAATCCGGTGGAAATACCCGAAGGTACCGACCGCGTGATCGTACGCTATAATTATTATCCGGTAAAGATACCGGGTAAAGAATGGGAAAACGAAATAGATCTCGTGCTGACCGATTCTTCGGGCGATATAGGCACCCGCGGACACGCGGTGAAAGAAGTGGAAATAGCCGAGTATTACGCGCCTACCGGTTACGAACCGCGTAAACCTCAAGGCACATGGGACGTGATATTCGGAGCGGGAAGACTTATCGGAGATGAAGTCACCGTGGAATTCGAACTCGAATTCATCGAGAAGGAACGCCGCTTCTACGCGGGCGATACGCATTGCCATACCGACAACTCGGACGGCAGTTTCACTTATGACGAGATAGCCGACAAAGCGGTGAAAAAAGGTCTCGACTTCCTCATAATGACAGATCATAACCGTACGGTCATAGGCAATCTTCCCATGCGCAAAGGTCTTACCATGATATACGGCGTAGAGCTTACCTATCCTACGGTGCATTCCAATCTCTGGGGCGTGCATAAACCCTATTCGGGTTCTTTCGTCGCGGAAACGCTCGAGGAATGGAAAGCAAAACGCGACGAAGCCAGGAGTAACGGCGCGCTCGTATCGATCAATCACCCGCTTTGCACCAAATGCCCTTGGAAATGGTCTCTTAAAGACCTGGACGAGGACTGCGTAGAGGTATGGAACGGCGTGATGCGTCCCGACAATCAGCGCTGCATCGAATGGTGGCATTCGCGGCTTGTTGCCGGCGAGAAACTGCCTATGGTCGGAGGTTCGGACTATCACCGCGACTATGTGGTGACGGACTTCCTCGCAAGCCCGGTGACCTACGTCCTCGCCGAGAGCCGCGCTCCCGAAGACATACTCAAAGCCATCAAGGAAGGCAGAACGAGCGTATCCGACAGGATAAACGATACTTTCGTGGACATGCGTTGCGAAGACGCGCGCCTCGGGGATACCGTTAAATTCACCGGAGCGGAAACGGTGAAGGTGAGCGTCAAAAAACTGCGCAAAGGGCACACCCTTTACGTGAAAGACGCAGAAGGCGTGATGTACGAGTACACCGCTCCCCGTACGGGAGATTACGAAGCGGAAATTCCCGTACGCGGCAAAGGCTTCGTCCGCGCCGAAGTAAAGACAAAATACAAAGGACTTAAGCTCCTCGGTCTCAATCTGGGGCTTTACCTCATGATGCGCGAACAGGCTTTCAAGCCGATGCCGGACTTCACGTACGCGCTGACCTCTCCGATATATTTTGAATGAAATATCGCCCGCTACGTTGCGGGCGATAAATATTTTACGAGATTAAGGCTACCTCAATATAACGAACGGTAGCCTTTTTGCTATATTCTGTTTATTTAACGCGTTTATAATTTCCTGTAAGCACGCCTATGAATCCCACCTCGAAAGGCACGTCCCCTTTGATGAAACGGTTGCCTACGCGCGTCTCGATAAGTTCTATCGCGCCGGACGCTTCGTCGGTACCCACGTAAGCGTATCTCACGGTCGCTCCCGCAGAATCGAAAGTCGCATGCTGGAATACCCGCATACCCAAAGCCTGACATTCCTTGACCGCGGCGTCGAGATCCTTGACGTTATACTGATAGTGATGTACGGCTTCGCCGCGGTTTATGTAGAACGTAGTATATATATTCGGCTCGCCGTGCGTTTCGATAAGTTCTATCTTTGTACCGCCTTTGCCGCCGAAATAGAGATCTACCGTGCAGTTGCGCTTCTCTCCGCGATAATATAAGTCGAGCGGACCGGCGACGAGCTTGTACCATTTTTTAATACCGTACAGCTTACCGTAACGGCTCATCGCTTCCTTCGCGTCCGTGACCACTATGCCTATATGATTTATTTTACCTACTTTCATTCTTCACCTCCGTGTAATCTATATTCTATCACAGCCTCGGGACAATTACCAGTACGGAAAGAGCAAAATTAAGTGCGCCGCCCGCACGACACAGGGATAAAATATCTGCTTTTGTCCGAAAATCTACAAATTTACGCGATCTGTTGTCAGAAAGATGTCGGAAAAACCTCACTTTTCTTAAGAAAAAGGCATAAAACCGACATAAAATTTTTTGTTGTTGACAATGCCTTAACTTACATGCTATCATATAGTCAGGAAAAGGCATTTTTCCTCTGAAAACGTCAAAAACCGACCATACGGGGTTGGGGAAAAAGAAATAAAGAAATTTAGGAGGAACCCTATCATGGCTGATTTCGAAATCAACGGCACGAGCAAAACCTACGCCGAAAAGTTCGAGTCTCTCGACGCCGACAAAAAGGCGGCAGTCGAAGCTATCAGAGCGGCGCTTCTTGCAAAGAATAAGGTACACGAGCGCATCAGTAAAAAATGCGCCACCTATAATTTCGGCCGCAAACCCGTCGCAAAGATCAGCATTATCGGTAAGAGCGTAAGGCTCCATCTCGCTATCGATCCCGCAAGCGAAGAAATCGCAAAGTATCCCGTCAAAGATCTTTCCGACAAAAAGAGCTATGCCGAAGTCCCCGCAATGCTGAGGATCTCGTCCGATCTCGCTCTTCGCAGAGCGTTTAAGCTTATAGAACTTCTGTAAGCCTTACGGAACCGCGACAGAAAAGAGAAACGCCCGACTAAAAGCGTCGGGCGTTTTTTCGTTTAACGCTTATTTTCGGATCAGATCAGCGGCGGCAGAGCCTTCGTGCCCGAGCTTTCTCCCTCGTCGAGATCGTCTTCGAATCCGTCTGTCTTGGCGAGCTTCTTTCGTATTATCTCGGTACGTTGCGCGGCTTTACCCAGAGTATTCTGAACGGTATCCATCTGAGAACGGGCGCGCTCTATGTCGCCTATGAATATTTCGAAATCTTTACGGAATCCCGCAAGTATCTTGAATACCTCTACGGAATTTTTCTGCACCTGAAGCGTCCTGAATCCCATTCTCAAGCTGTTGAGGAGCGCAGCGATATTGGTGGGTCCCGCCACTACCACGCGGTACTCGCGCTGTAACCCCTCCGCCAAGCCGTCTATATGCAACACTTCCGCGTACAGACTTTCTACGGGAAGATACATTATCGCAAAATCGGTCGTATTGGGAGGCGCGATGTATTTGTTTTTGATGCTGATCGCCTGCGTTTTGATGGCGGAGGCAAGCGCCTGCCTGCTCTGGCGGTAGCTTTCGGCGTTCCCCTCGAGGAGCGCGTCGCCCATCCTTACGAAGTCTTCTACGGGGAATTTCGAGTCAATGGGAAGATATACCCTGTCGTCTTTCGTCCCGGGCAGTACGATAGCAAAATCCACTGCGTCCTTCGTTCTGCGCCCCATCCTGCTCTGCTTCTCGTACTGCTGCGGCACGAGTATTTCTTCGAGAAGAGCTTCGAGCGCCATTTCGCCCCAGTTTCCGCGCGTCTTGACGCCGTTGAGCATTTTGTTGAGATCGGTAAGGCTCGTATCCAGCGATTTGAGTTCACCAAGATTCTTGTACAGCTTGTCCAGCGAATCTGCCACGCGCTGGAAAGACAGCGTCAGCTTCTCGTCGAGAGTCTTGGTGAGTTTCTCGTCCACTGTCCCGCGTATGCTCTCGAGTTGCTTGGCATTGTCGTCGCGCACCTTGCCGAGACTCCTTTCCAGTTCCTCTTTCATCTCTCTGAGGCTGGTGCCGAGCTGCTCTTTCATCTCCCCTATGCGTTGCTCGTTGGTGCGCGCCATCTCTTTCACTCGCTCTATAACCTGCTCGTTCGTAGCCGACATACCCGATTGCAACGCTTTCGCCGTAGCTTCGCTCGCTACGGTCACCGTGGCCTTGATCGCTTCCGCCTGGGAGTCGAGTTTCCGTATTACGTCCTGACTGCCGCCTTCGCCCTTAGCGCGCGACAGGCGCAACGTGATCACGATAAGCGCCGCTACCGCGACGAGCAAAACCGCATTCAACGCTATCGCTATATAGGTGAGTTCCATTTCCTTTCCTCTTTGCCGAAACGCGGCGCCGCCGCGCCGCGTCCACGAACCGCCGCACCGAAGTGCGGCGGTTCATTGATTGTTTTTCTACTGAAAAGGTTCCCGAAGCTTCGCTTACGGCTACCGTATCGCTTATTTTACGCGATCCGTTCAATATGTCGTACCGACTCGGCACGTGCCTTTCCGATCGCCGAACGCTCCCTTATTTGAACAGCTCCGGATGATTCTTGACCATGACGTCCATCGCT
This sequence comes from uncultured Clostridia bacterium, assembly GCA_944349735.1. Taxonomy (GTDB): domain Bacteria; phylum Bacillota; class Clostridia; order Christensenellales; family DTU072; genus Stercoripulliclostridium_A. Next base: position 13,602 of record CALVNM010000018.1, read on the forward strand.
TCCGAGGCGATAGTGATCGTCTCGTCCACGAGCGCGGGAGTGAGCGACAGATTGATGAAATGGTTGTGGTGGCTCGTGAAGAATACGCCGCGCTTGACGCACTCCGCTATCCACTCCTGATGGATGAGGAAGTTGTTGTTCTTGTCCTCTATCCTGAGATAGAAAAGCGCGGGGTGTCCGGACGCGATAAGCGGTACGTTCAATTCCTTGGCGGTCTTCTGAAGTCCGGCGATAAGTCTCTCGCCCATAGCCTTGAAGTGTTCGCAGGCGTTGTTGGCTTTGAGCTTATTGATGTTGGCTATACCTGCGGCGAAAGGCACCGCGCTCATCCAGTAGCTTCCGGTATAGGGAACGGTGGACGCCGCGCCTTTGAGGAATTCTTTACCGCAGAGCGCGCTGACGTTGTAGCCGTTGGCGAGCGCTTTACAGAAGGTGATGAGGTCGGCTTCGAATCCGAAATATCTGTCGGAGCCCTCGAGCGAAAGGCGGAATCCTGCGCGGATATCGTCGACTACAAGGATTATGCCGTTATCGGTACAAAGCTTACGCACCGCCTGCCAATAACCTTCCGCAGGCAGCACGTTATCGACGAAGTTGCCGTGCATGTAAGGCGTGGAGATGAAGCAGGCTATATCGTCCTTATTCTCCTCTATCGTCTTTTTGAGCCCCTCGATGTCGTTCCAGTCAACATACAACGCGTTGTGGCAGTCGTCCCACAGCGTTCCGGGGGTGTCGGGCTTCTGCGTCCAGGGCGCTACGCCGTGATAATAGTTATTGACGAAGATGATCTTTTTCTTGCCGGTGTAGTAACGGGAGATCATTATCGCAAAGGAAGTGACGTCGCCGCCGTTCTTGCAGAAGAACGCCCAGTCTTTATGAACGGTAGAGGTCAGCAATTCCGCGAAATCCACCATTATATGCGAAGGAAGCGACGTGCAGTTGCCCTTGAGTATCTGCGCCTGAGCCGCCGCGTCGATGTCTTCGTCGCAATAACCCGTTACGTTAGGACCGTAACCGCACATATAATCGATGAAGCGGTTGCCGTCAACGTCCCACATTTCCGATCCTTTCGCTCTCTCGAGGAAGAAAGGATACGCCGAGGAAGGTATCATACAGCCTTCGGCGGGACCGAGATGTCCGTATACGCCGCAGGGTATGACCTTACCCGCGCGCATCATGGTTTTTACGTTATTCTCATAGGTATAAGTTTTAGTCATCACGCACCTCCTATGCCAGATACTTCGGTACTATGTTGAGGATCTTATTGAGGTTATCGAGCATAAGCATGTGCCCTCTCGTGTCGAGCTTGCCGCTGCTGATACACGCCATAGAATCCAGTACGCCGTCGATAAGACCTTTGGCGGTCTCGAGACTGTCGAACGTCATGAAAGCTCTGCCGTTGTCGGACTTCCTGCGTATGCAGGTAAGACGGGCTTCCTTGTCGTCGGAGCCGCCTATTTTGACAAGCGTCGCGTAGCATTCGTCTTTGATGCCGAGGCTGATCTCGCCGTCGAGTATGCGTTTCATCGCGTAGCGCGCTATCGGATCGTGATTGCCCACTTCGGCGATGCCCGCTACCATTGCGTAGAATGCGAGTTTGGTACTCAGATCTTTCTCTTCCTGCGAAGCAAATTCCTTCTTGCGCATGATCTCCGCCATCTTGCCGGTCAGCACGTTGAAAGGACTCTCGGGTTTGCCCATGAACGCAAGCGTTTTGAACAGACCTTTCGTAGGTATGGGCATAGCCGTTCCCGCCACCACTTTGTTGAAATGGTCGCAGTCCTTGCAGTAAAGACTGATGTCCACTTTGCGTTCGCCGTCATAGGGAAGAACTTTGACTTTTCCGTCCTTGAAAACCACGACTCCGTCGGGGCCGCCCTTGACGTTGAACCTAACAACGATGTCGCGTTGCGCCGCGATAGCTTTAGCCTCTTCGTCGTATTCGACGTACTTCTCCAAAGTGCCTATCGCTGCGTAAAAATTGACGTACGCCAAAGTCTTTACATCGATTGTCATTTCGTACCTCCTTTTACCAATTAAAATTGTTTATATAGTTGTATCGAGCGCGGAGCGCGCGCCCGCGATACACGATGGAATTATTTCCTCAGATAGACGTTGTGCTCGTGGCTTACGCGCTCTTCGGGACGGGCGGGATTGGACGGCGGAGGCGGATTGCCCTTCGGTATCTTCGTGATACCGCGGCGGGCAAGAGCCTTCTTATGGTCGCGGTTGTAGCTCTGGAGGAACTTTCTCCTGCGGTAAGCTACGATAAGCATGATGATCACGAATATCACGAACATGCCCACTACCGAATAAGTTATATAGGTAAGTAGCGTTCCGTCGATCTCTATGCCCGCTATCGAGCCGTAAATCTTGGCTGGGTCTTCGCGCACCACGACGTTGGCGGTGACTGCCAGGATATAGGTGTCGAGTTGCATCGAATTGAAGTAGACGTCCGCGCCGTCGGGCGTGCGCCTCACTCCGCTTACCGGCGTGATCGTGCCGTCCGAGCTCAGTCTGTAAACGGCGAAATACACGTAATTCTGATAATCTTCCGGTATCGGCAGCGTGATAGTGACCTCGCCCGTATCGTATTGAGAGCCGAATCCCGTAAGCGTGAGACGGTTTATCGTAAGTATTTTCCTCGGGTCGGTCGCGGTAAGCATGTTATATAAGGTCGTCTGCGCCTGCTGGAACAGTTCGCTCTGCTCGGAATACGACACGACTTCGAGCATTACGCCGGTAGTTTCGCCCACCAGCTTGTCTCCGTCTATCGAAATACCCGTCGTATCGTCCTGGAGAAGAAGTACTTCGCAGATCCGTTTAAGCTCTATAAGTTTATTGTAGAGATTGGATTTGAATACGGTCTTCTGATCTCTGGAGAGAGAATCGTAAGCGTTATACACTCGGATTATCGACTGGTAATCTCCCTTCTCCACGACGTTGGTGGCGGGAAGCGCTATCACGCTGTTCTGCACAGAACGCACGTCCGCCATAAGAGCGTCGAGCTTATAGAATTCGGATACGAGCTTATTGTAATAGCTCTCGTAAATGCCTTCCTTGATCTTCTCCTGCTGCCATTCGGGATAACGGATGAGATCGTCCTCGGTGATGAAGTAGTTGATGTACGTGTACATCGTCTCGTAATCGGACTGCAGCTCGAAACTCGCCTGTTCGTTGATACGTCTCAGATATCCCTGATAGTCTTCTACCTGTTTCTCGAGCATCGTGAGGCGGTCGTTCAGACGGGAGATGAGCGTCTCGAAATACTGCTGACGGCTCGAAGTAAGCGTGCTCTTGGCTGCTTCGTAATCCGCTTCGAGTCTGTCGAGCAATTTACGATGTTCGTCGCTCAGTTCGATATTGTTGACCGTAAGATCGAATATCGTCATATAGAAGGTAAGCTCGGCTTTGTTGCCCGCCATGTCCTCTACCACGATGTGGACGTATCCGCCGTTGCTGTTGTCTACGGTATTGGTTGCGATGATCTGTCCGTTGGAGAGCGGGAAATTATTGTACATCGCGCTCTTAAGGTTATCTTCGGTATAGGTTATTACCTGATCGATATAGTAACGGTAAGGATTCTTGGGATCGTCTACGTTATTGGTTATATTGCCCGCGTTGATTATCGGCGGCACGTTGTCGATCTTTACCTCGAAAGTTTTCTCTACGGTAAGTCCCGCACCGCTCGTCGCGGTAACATACAGAACGGCTATCTTGACCACGCTTACCGTCTGTCCGTCCGCCCATTCGTTGGACTGCCCGGGATTGTCGGAAAGATAATATGTGTACGTCACGCCGGACTTGTTCTCTACGCTCGTAGTGCGCGAAATGACTACCTCGTCCGCATTGGTCCAGGTACCCGAAGTGAGTTTTCCCGCGCTTACGCCGCCTTTGATAGCCTGGCCGACGAGTTCGAATTCGGGCACGATCTTGTCTACGCGCAGCGTATAGGACCGGACCGCCGATTTGAGCGTGGCGTTCGCCACGGCGCGTATCCATACGGTCACTTCTCCGTTACCCGCGAATCCCACGAGATCGTCTGTGGAGAAGAGGTTCGTCCTGAGGTTCTCGAAAGGTCCCGCCGCTCCCGTAAGGCTGTAAGTATATACCACGCCGCCGGGATTGTAGTTGACGGGTTTGATTTTGGCGGTGATCGCTTCCGAATACCATCTGTCGAGATCCGTTATAACGCCATCGGAAGGAGTGGTGAATTCCACTTCGAACGCGGGATCGGCCTGGTCTATCCTGACTATGACGGCTTTATCCAGGACGTATTCCGAACCCGAAAGGTTGGTTATCTTGAAATTAACGGTATCGAGCCTGTTACCTGGTATAGTGAATTCGTCGACTCCGGAAGTATAGGAGAATATGATGCTCTTGTCGACCGTTCCGCCGGGAACTGCAAGCACGGTCTCGGAGACGAGCGTCCATGTATCGCCTCCGTCAAAGCTGTACCAGAAATATACCGCCGTGGTGGATACCACTCTCAGCTGTATGACGGCAGTATCCGTCCAGTTGAATTCGAGTACGCCCGAATCGGCGCCTGCCGTTCCTCCTGAGATTATAAGCGCGGTGGGCGCGGCAGTCTCCTTCTGTACATATATCTTATAAATCTTGCTGTCGCTGCCTACGCTGTTGGATGCGAATAGCCAGTAGTCCGTACCGGGACTGAAGGTATATTCTCCGCTAAGCGCGGTCCAGCTGTCTCGGTCGCCTATTTCCTCGGATTCGCCCGCGACGGGCACTTTGTAGTAATAAGTTATAGGCGCTTTCTGATTGAATATCGCGGAAGCGGGAGCCGCGTAACGAACGTCGGCGTTACTGTACACGATATATTTGCCGGTAGCGGAATCGTAAACTATTTCGCCCGCGCTCTGCGCTATAGCATATCTGGGATCGGGCGTGGAAACGTCCACCTTGACGGTCACTTCGGATACGGTGCTGGAGTGCCCCGCTCTGTTGAGCGCGCGGAACTGGATGATCCCGTTATAGCTCATATAATCTTCTGCGAGCGCAGAGGTATTCTCGCGTTCCTCGTCGTTCACGTAATTCTTTATGCCGCTGAACGTAAGCATGGCGTTACCGCCCATCACGTCCGTGATCTCGATCCATTCTCCGTCGGCGCCGAGGCGGTATTGATAAGAAACTATATCGAGCGTCGAACCTGTTTCGTCGTTTACGGGAGAAATTGTGAATTCGATGGGGTTTCCCGTCCATACGTTGGGATTTATACCGGTTATCGTCGAAACGGAGATGGCGAAATCGCGCACGTCGTATCTGACCGAAACGTACTGCGGGAGCAACGAAGTTACTTCGCCTGCGGTATTCTGCGCCTTACTGCGCAGTATGAAGGCGTATTTAAGCGTTCCCGTGCCGCCGCCTTCCTCGGGCAGAACTATAAGGAAACTGTCGGGATCGGAGCCTGCTTCCGGTACGTAAAGGACATAGTCGTTCTCTCCCAGTTGAGGAGCGTCCCCGGTATATGTCGCGTAATAAATATCGAAATGTCCGGAATGGTTACTGGAGAATATCACTCTGATGTTATTGGCAACGAGGAGACTGTCGTCGGACACGTCTATTTCTTTGATGATATTGCCCTGTTCGTCCTCGGTAAAAGCGCCGAATCCGTAACCTTCTATCGGGGTGGTATCGATATTCACGCTCACCGAATAATCGCGGCTTACGCCCGCGCCGGAAGTGAGACGGAAGGAATAAACTCCGGTGGTTCCGACTATAGTGGTGAACGCGCCGCCGTTCATGGTCATGGGCGTCAGCGAAGGATTTTCGCCGATCATAGGATAGCAGTTGACGCCGGATACCGGGATCTCGGGCGTGATGGTGATAAGCACTTCTCCCGCAGACCAGTCGGATTCGCCGAGAACGATGTCCGAACCGTTAATCGTGGCGACCACGGTGGCGGAAGGAATCGTGGCGTCGAGCTTGAGAAGTCCCGTTCTGAGCGGTATGGTAGCTCCGGACTCGTCGGTCACGGGAGTCTTGTTCTCGCCCATGAATACTTCCACTTTGTTACGCGCTTTGTCGTAGACGTTGAACGTCACGCTCTGGTTATTGAGAATACGGTCGATAACCACTTCGTAACGCACGTATCCGTCGGGAGCGCCGTCCGTTACGGTCGCCTCGGCAATCGTCTCGGTACCCGCGTCCCCGGTAATGAAAGAGCGTATCTCGTACTCGTCGGCTACGGCAAGCACTGCCGGCATGGTGAAATAAACTTTCACCGGGTCGCGCAGCCAGCCCGCGGCGTTGGGGAACGTCTCCCCTATCTCCATATATGTATAATAGTTGCTATCGAGAACGGTGACCGTGAACGCCGCGGTATCGGTGAGCCCCGAAGCGGCTTCCACGCGGAAATAATATGTCTTATGTATTATCTTGGAATCCGCCGTGTTGGCAAGAGTCAGGATATAGTTATTGTTGGTGGAAGTGAGCGGCACGAAAACGTTGCCGTCAATGCTGTAAGAATAAGTTACGGTATTGCCCGGCTGCTGAGTCGCGGCATTACTGTTGGTGACGGTGAAGGTCACGGAATCGCTCGCGTACTCAACGCGGTAACCGGAGCCTGCGGAGGTCCCTGCGGAACGGATGACTGCGTTAACCGCGTCGCGCGCCGAAACGGTTGCCGAAGGTTTGACGGGATCGATCTTGGTGAGATACCCCGAGGAAAGCTTCTCTTTCCCGGAACCGCTCACCGCACGGAAATAAACGGTGGTCTCGCCGGCGCTCTCGACCGTAAGAGTAAAGCGGTCGCCGACGCGCTCCATTGGAGTGAACGTCGAACTCGTAAGGTCGAAAGTATAATAATAGTCCGCGCCCGACGCTACCGCGCGCGGGGTAAGAGTATACGTCACCGCCCTGTTGGTCCAGCTGCCGACGGGATATTCTTCGGTCACGGTACCGCTCGGAACCGTGGCTGCGATCTCGAACTCGGGCGTCTCCATATCGAAGCGGATATTCATCTCTTCCGTAACTTCGTAGCTGTAAACGCCGGAAAGATCTGTGGAGAATATCCTGACGGAGCCGTCGTACGACGTAAGCGAGCTTTCTTCGCCGGGGATGCTGGCTTCGGCGGAATATCTGTAATTGCCGTTGCCGAGATCGGTGGTCTTCCTCGTGAAAGGCACGGGATCGTAACCTTCGAGCTGATAATAGAATAAAGCGTTGGCATAACGTCCGCCGTCGTTGGTAACTTCCACGGTAACGCGCGAAGCCACCCATTCGGGATCGGAAGAATACAGATCGTAGCTGCTGACGCCCGAACCGCTCATATAAGTGGCGGTAACGGAATCGACGGCGTAATTGGCGGAAATTATATTGGAGATCTTTACTTCCACTACGCGGTCGCTCACGTAATACTGAGAGCCGTCCGCCGCTCCGGAGCGGAAGAACATGTATTTATGGAAACTTCCGGTCGCATCGTCGTAATAAGCGCGGGCTATCGTCTCGAGATAAAGGGTAAGCGTACCGGTGGTGGCGTCGTAATTGATCCCGGAGGGCGCCGTCCATACGTCGGAATCCGCCGCCGGTTTATCCGACGCGGTATCTCCGAGTGCGTACCAGAAAGAAGCCAGTTCGTAGGCTATGATATTGTCGTATTGCAGAGTGAAAACGGGGAAAACGTTGTTGCTCGCGTCGTGGGCGGTGCCCTCGACGTAAGAACCGAGATCCACGCTGAAGCGGAGCTGCTCGTCCGTGAATTGCGCGTCGTCCGCACGGGCGACGTCGGGCGCGGGCGCACACAGCGCCAACGCGACTACGGCGATCAATGCCGCTAACAACAGCGGAGAAGCCCAGATCAGCTTGCGTTTTACACGAAAGTCGGTACTTTTTGCCATTACACACCTCCCGATTGGCGGAAAAGGTCCTTCATCATAGTACCATACGCGCGCGAAAAGCGCAAGACGGGGCATAATTATTTACTTAAATAATACCGCACGCATAATTAAAATATAAATAATTAAAGAGATCTCACGCGCCTCGGAAGATGTCGGGAATAAAAAAACGCCCCGCTCGAAGCGGGGCGCACCATTTACGGAAAACCCTTATTCGTCCTCTTCCTCTTCGTCCTCTTCCTCTTCTTCGTCGTCGTAATCGTCGATGTCGTCGAGGTCCACATTCTCGAAGTCGTCTTCTTCGATATAATCGGGATAGTTCTCTTCTTCCTCATCCCAGTTCTCTTCGTCGTCTTCTTCTTCGGCGATATCGTCGAGATTGTCTATCTCGCCGTCCAGCACGTCGTCGATGTCGATGTCTTCGTCGAGAGCGGCGTCGCCGATATCCTCTTCAGGTTCTTCGTCGTCGAATTCGTCGGTCAGTTTTTCCTTGGCTTTCTCGATCTCTGCGAGACATTGCTCGCAGTACTTCTCTCCTTCGTTGACGTAATTGGTCCTGCAGCGCGGGCAGAGACCTTCCTCTTCGTCTTCGTCGTCCGTATCCACGTCCACTATTCCCTTCATTTCCGCTTCGCATATCGAGCAGTATTCTTTATCGATGGGAATGTAATTTATCTCGCAGCGCGGACATTTTTTGAACTTAGGCATATTCCTCTCCTTCGCCGTTACCGGCGTTATAAAGTCGGCTATATTATATTGACTATGTTGCGGATTGTAAATCGTTTTGCCGTATATTTTTTCTAATATTTTACGTCGGGCGCAGTAAAAAGCTTCCGTATGCGCCTATCTTACGCCGTAAAACGCCTCTTTTCCGCCAGAAACGGTCGGAACATGCCCGTTCCGGCGGAACGAAATAAAAATACCGCCCCGCTCGGAAGCGGGGCGGAAACTTAATCAAGGGTTATTTTATTCGCAGGTAACGGATACGAGCTTATAGACGAGATCGTTCTCGATGATCTGTACGGGTATCCTGATCGAATAAAGACCGGTGGAACCTTCGCCCAGCACCTTGAGTCCGTCCGCTTTGGTATAATCCGCATACATCGACGCGCCGGTGGGACTCGTAGCGCGGGTGAACGAAAGACGGGTAAAGGAAAGCGAATTTTTCGTTTCCGGTTCCGTTCCGCTCGACACCACTTGCACGGGGTCCTGATAATTGCCTTCCGCCTTGGTAGCCACGTTTATTTTTTCCTTGGTACCGGACAGCGGATCCACTACCACGAATTCGGAAGCGTAAGAGCTTTCTATGGAATAGCAACGAACGACGGTATATAACAGCTCGTTATCCACGAATCCCGACTTGATGCGGATCTTGTTCTCCTCTCCTCCGTTGACGCTGTAACGGTAGTTCTTGCCGTCATACGTAGCGGTCACGGTATAATTTTCGCCGTCCTTGGATACCTTGCGGTAGCTCGCCACGGAAGTAAAGCCGTTGAGGATGCTCTCGGACTCGAGCCATACGTTGCCGTCCCTGTCACTTGCCGTCATGGTAACGCGCGTTCCGCGAGCGGAGGACGAAGTGATATTCACTTTCGCGCCCGTGGCGTTGAGGGTCTGTTCGCCCAATGCGAGACGCTCGGTAACTATGATCAACGCTCCTACGGGAAGGTTGTCGGAATCGTATATCCCGTACTCGCATATTTCTTTGTTCGCCCATACCGTCCCCGGTACGTCGACGTTGTTGTTACAGCTCGCCGCGAATACCGCCGCCGTCACCGCCAACACCGCCACTATCAATACTGTCAATATCTTGCGCATATAACGACCTGCCGTTTTTAATCGGAATCATTATACCCTACATAAACGCGGTACGTCAATCGTTATGGCGGTCAAACGATCAAATTCCCCTCGTTTCCGTCCTTGATCACGCGCATTACTTTGATTTGTTCGAGCGTATAGGCGTCGTAATAAACGTAGTAAGTGTTGTCGCCTATCGTACCGGCGAACTCGTACGCGGTAAGCTCCGTATTCCAATCCGTGGGGATCACCGTAAGTCTCACCGAAGAAGTCTCGAAGCCCTCGGCAAGGACCGCTCCGGAAGAGTCTTTGACTTCTCCTATCGGCTCTCTCGCAGTATGATTATAAAGGTAATTCGCCGCGGAAATACCCGTCACTTCGCCGTTGTCTAGCGCTATCTTGACCTTGATCAGATCGGGATAATATATTACGTCGTTTTCCGTATAAGCGCAGTTTATATATGCCGTATTGTCTTTAACAGATACCCAAACGGCTTGCATTCCTTCATAACCCAGTTTGTTCAGAGCTTCGATCGCCGCTGTAGCCGCCTGCTGCTCGTCCAGTACCGCGTCGCCGATCGCGCGGGTATGAGAGTATTCGGCGACAAGTCCGCCCGCTACGGTCACCTGCACATTCGCGCCGTTATCCAACGAGAAGATATAGGACCTGAGAGAGGACTCGTTCATGCCTGCGTACTCGAATCCTTCGCCGTACAGGAGCTTAAGACCCGCTTCGACCGTCTCTCTCGTGAACTCGGGTTTATCTTTCAGGAATTTGGCTTCCCTGTCGAGCAATCCGTCCGAGAAAGGTCCGTCGTAGATCATCTCCGGATACTCCACGTTGCCCTCGTTGAAGAGGTCGTACACGCCGCTCAGAGCCGTGACTTCTTTCCCGAGCGCCGCGTAAAGATTGCCTCCCTCGGCTACGGATTCGCCCGCGGCGAGGAATGCGTCCTCAAGTTTGCCGGCTATTTCGCGGAGAGCGGAAAGCTTCTCTTTTTCCTCGGAAGTTATCTCTTCTCCGGGAAGTTTCTTCGCTAAAAAGTATGCGTAATCCCCGAGCTGATTGACGAACTTCATCGCGGCTTCTATCTCGTCGTTCTTGCCAGCGAGCATCGCAAGGCTCGTCGCCGTGACTTCGGAATCGGTATATATCCCGTTAAGCAATTCCTTGCGGATCTCGGCGGAGCTTGCCGCGTCGAGTTTTGCAAGTTTATTGTCTATATCGCCGAGATTGTCGACGCATGCGTAATATGCCGAATCGTACAACGCCCCCAGCTCTTTGGAATATTTCCCTTCGCGCGATACGAATATCCCGAGCGTCACCGCGAGAGCGGCTACCAACAGCAACGATACGCATATAAGCGCGGTTTTATAAACTTTCGCTTTCATCCGGCACCTCCTTTACGCGCAGAAAACATGCTGACCTATCGTCAGATGGATGGGCTTCTGCTTGATCCAGCTGTTCGTCGCCGTGGCGGGATTGTAATAATACAGACAGCCGTACGTGGGATCCCAGCCGTTCATCGCGTCGTTGGCGGCGTTGATGGCGGTCTGATTGGGCGTGAGATTTATCTGCCCGTCGTTAACTACCGAAAACGCCCACGGCTGATATATGACCCCCGCTATCGTATTGGGGAAGCTGGAACTTCTGACGCGGTTCAGAACGACCGCCGCCACCGCTACCTGCCCCACGTAAGGCTCTCCGCGCGCTTCGGCATAGACCAGACGGGCAAGAAGATACGCATCCGACGAGCTGTATCCTCCGGCGCCCGAGGAAGAGGACGACGCAAGCGATATGCCGATAGCCGCCGCCGTTTTCTCTCCTATTATCCCGTCTACGGCAAGACCGTTGACCCGTTGGAAATACTTGACAGCGGCTACCGTGAGCGAGCCGTAGATACCGTCTACCGAGCCGGTATAATATCCCCAGTTCTTGAGCTTGGTCTGCACGGTACGCACCAGCGAACCGGACGATCCCTGCTTAAGCACGGCCGCCTCGGCTTCCTCCGTCGCGGTAAAGCCGCCGAACGCGAGAATGATCGCGGCGACTATCGCCACCAAAAGCACCGGTACGATCACATAACGTAAAATTCTCTCTGTTTTTTCGGACATAATCACCTCTTTTTTCTATCATCGGGGATTATTGTCAACAACATACTTTTTTACACGTTTTTCCGCCATATCTACTACACGAAGAAAAACCCCCGACATGCGGGGGCAGCGAAAAATCCGTAGTTAAGGCGAAAATCATTCGGTCTTGCGGAATTCGAGGGAATCGTCGGTCATTTTGTCGATGATTGCGAGAGAGACCACCTTGAGTCCTTCCGCCCTGAGCGTGTCGCCGCCGCCCTGGAAGCCCTTCTCTATCGCTATGCCCGCTCCGGCGACCGTAGCTCCCGCCTGGTGGGCTATCTTGATGAGTCCTCTGAGAGCGCAGCCGTTGGCGAGGAAGTCGTCCACTATAAGCAGTACGTCCGACTTGTCGATATAATCCTTGCTGACCATCACGTCGTAGTCCTTATTGTTCGTATAGGAATGCACCGGCGCGGTATATATGTCGTCGGACAGATTGATGGTCTTGCGCTTCTTGGCGAATACCATAGGTACTCCGAAGCATTGAGCGGTCATCATGGCTATAGCTATGCCGGAAGACTCTATCGTCAGTATCTTGGTTATCTTGTCGTTGCGGAATTCCTTATAAAGTTCCTCTCCCAGCGCCTTGACCAGCCCCACGTCTATACGATGATTGAGAAAACCGTCTACTTTGAGAACGTTGCCGGGGCGGACTTCGCCGTATTTTTTGATCATGTCTTCGAGAAGTTTCATCGATATACCTCTTCCTTTCTTACGTACTCCGAAAGAGCTTTTCCGGATAAGACCGATTATACTTTATCGGGCGCGCGTAGTCAATAGCGAATTGACAATTGCGGCGAAAATGCTATAATTTTAAAAAAGCACACGGAAGGAAATATATGCTGTCGGCATTGGTACTCAACGCGCCGGAACTCGATATACCGGTGGAAGAAAGCACGATCATCGCCGCGGACGGAGGATACCGCCACGTCGAAGGAAAAAATGTTATAGCCGTTATAGGGGACTTGGATACGCTTAAGCGGATACCCGAAGGCATTAAACTCGTAAAATATCCCGTCGAGAAAAACGCGACCGACGGAGAGCTTGCGATAGAATACGCGGCGGCATCTGGCGTTAAAGAACTCAATATTTACGGCGGTCTCAGAGGGAAGCCGGAACACGTTCTAGGCAATCTTAACCTGCTCGCTTTCGCTCATGAGAAAGGCATACGCGCCGTGATACGCTCACGCGATTACGACGTTTATTTCGCGCGCGGAGCTTTCCGCGCAACGGTCGTAAAAGGCGCCGCGGTATCCGTATTTCCCCACGGCGGAGAAGCGCTTATCGACCGCTCCGAAGGATTGTATTATCCGCTCGAGGGGCTTACCGTCGCTCCGAGTTCGTCACGAGGCATTTCCAACGTCGCCACCGCCGACGAGATCGCTTTCGAAGTGAAACGCGGCGCCGCCCTCGTATTCGTGAGGCGGACGTAGATCGTTTATTCCGGAAACGCCCTTCCTTTACGGAAATATCGGATATAAAGAGAGCCGCGTCGGAAACGCGGCTCTTCGATTTGCTCTGCGCCTTACGATCGGCGCTATTATCTTCAATTCTCGGGATCGGCGTTTGCCTCTTCCGCTATCTCCGCGGTCTCGCTCTGTCCGCCGAGTGCTTCGGCTGCGAGCTTCGCCGCTCTTCTCGCGCTCAGCTCCTCGAGGATGCGCTTATGCTCGTCGTCGTCCAGGCAATACTTCCACGTAGGTATCACCGCGAGCAGACAGCCTACCGCGGGCGGAAGCGAGACTATCACGAAAAGCACCCGCATATAGGGATCGAATTCGGCGATGGTGCGCGGCTCCAGTCCCGCCGAAATATAGTTGTTGACCTTCTCGACCGCCGCGTCCGAGAAGCCGTATATCGTATAGAATATACCGCTCATTATCGTGGCGATACCGGAGGTGAGCTTCGCGATGAACGTTTGTCCGGAGAAGAATACGCCGTCGGGACGGATTCCGCTCTTATACTCCTCGTAGTCCACGCAGTCCGCTATCATGAAGGACTGCAAGACCGTAGTCACGCCCATCGACGCGCCCGCCACCGCGAACACGAAGAAGAATATGACTATCCAGTACCAGTTGACCAGTCCCGTGGGATCGGAAACGTACGCGATATACAGGAACACGAAGGGGATCATACCGAGAAGGCTCGAATAGTTATAGAGGTTCTTTTTACTGAACTTGGTAAGAAGCTTCGGACACAGCGCCATCGCGACGAACTGTCCCAGGAACATACCGCCGCCGAGAAGCGCCATATACACGAGCGCCAGCACCGGACTCTTGCTCGCGAAATAATAGGTGATGAGAGGCATCGCGGAGATCTGCAGAAGCATTTTGGGGCTCGAAAGAATTCCCGAAAGCAAGATCTGACGGAAAGGCTTGTTGTTCCACATCAGCTTGAAGTTCTCCTTGAGGCTGTTGGACTTCTCCGAAGCGGGCACGCGCTCC
>CALVNM010000019.1 GCA_944349735.1 uncultured Clostridia bacterium
TGCTCTGCTGCTGCGGTTGCGGCAACAGCTGCGGTTGCGGCGTGAAGCGCGACGAATACGACTGCAAATAATACATAAAAAGTTTACATCGCGCGCAAAAAAAAGAAAGCGCGTCGCGGATATTCCGCGGCGCGCTTCGGTTGTATTAGCAAGTCGTCACCTCTTTCCGCGCATACGCTCTCTGAGATCGCGTTCCTGCTCTTCGGTAACCTCAACAAAGTCATTCGGTAGCTCGTTCTCCGGATAAAGCACATAATAAGCGGGCGCTTCCGGGTGGTCGAGGACGAGCGCCGCAGGCTTCAGGCGGCATACCGACATAAACATCACCGCGTCGCCGCCCGCGCCCGAAAGAAGCGCCGCGAAAAGTATGACGTACGGAAAGTTGAGGAATACGGTAGCGAGCGCAAGCGGTATGAGTCCGGTGACTATGCCGGGAAGGATAAGGACGAAGGCGTACTTACGCGCCGCGAGAGGCGTATCCGTAGTGCAATACAGCATAAGCTGTCTGGGAATTACGCCGAAGCGGATTGATGACGGTTTGGCTCCGCACATAATCATGGCGAGCGCGTGCAACCCTTCGTGGGCGGCGAGTAGGAGAACGTATCCCGCTATAAGTAAGATTATGTCCCACCATACGACGTGCCACAACCTTTCCGTGAATACCGTGAAACGCAGTGTCTCCGCTATCGCGTAAGGCACCGCAAACATGACTATTGCCGTAATATTGATTTTCATGAGATCGAAAGTAATAAGTTGCTTTTTCATTATAATCTCCTATTTCGTCAGGGAAATTATAACATCCGCAAAGCGTATATGCAACGGGTGAGGAAGCAACTTTTTATTTTGGGTATGTCCTACTATCCATCTGCGGCGGGCGAACCTTATCTCGAAGAATATGCCCCTCAATATCTCGTCGGCAGCCATTGCTATCCAAAGACCCACAAGTCCGTATCCGGCTTCGACCGCGAAGATGTATCCTAAAAATACCGCCACGGTCCATTCCATTACCATGGTTATGCCTACGGGGATATAGATGTCGTTCACCGTTGCGAGACAACGCGTCATTACTATGTTGACGGAACGCCCTATTTCGAGGAATATTTCGACGAACATTATCTGTTTGCACAATGCGAGGACCTCCGGATCGGTATTCAGCAGCCCTATCACGAAATCGCTCGTCGCCCACAATATCGCAGTCACACTTACGGAAATGGCTATGCATATGAGCGTTGTGCGGTTTACTCTCGAACTTACGCCGTCATAATCGCCCGCACCTACCATATAACCTATGTTGATCTGAGTGGACTGCGCTATCGCCGTCGAATACAGATAAGCCACGTTGGCGAGCATACTGCAATACACTTTTGCGGTTATGACCGCCGTACCGAAAAGGTTGACGAAACTCAATATGACGATCTGAGAAATATTGTAGGAAGTACTTTCGCCGCCCGTGGGGAGCGCTATTTTGATTATCTCTTTGAAGGATTCCTTGGGAAAATGTTTCAAATCAGACAATTTTATCCTGACCGGCACCTTCTTACGGAGGTAAATCAACGTGATTATAAGTCCTATCGCCTTACCAACGTCCGTGGATATCGCCGCGCCCACGATACCGAGTCTCGGGAATATCCAGACGCCGTTGATAAGCAGCCAGTTACCGACTATGTTGCATACGTTCATTATGACGGCGCATATGAGTATCTCTTTTACTTTGGAATGGCTGCGCAGAACGGCTACCGCAGCTATCTGTATAGCCTGGATTATCAGACCCGCGCCCACAATCGCAGTGTATGCGGAAGCTTCGCCTATGATCTCCTCGGGCGCGTTAAGGACTCTCAGCATAGGTTCGGCCGCAAAAACGAGTACGAGGGTGAATATCAGTCCGAATGCCGTCACGAGACCGAAAGTCACTATGACCGCGTCCTTTACTTTCCGCTCGTCGCCCGAACCTATATAACGCGTGATCGCTACCATGCCGCCCGCGGCGCTCATGGTGAGTATGACTATGACGAGATTTATGATCGTATTCGCGTTGCCTATCGCCGCGACGGAAGAGGAAAATCCCGACAACATTATCTGGTCGATATTGCCTACGAGCAACTGAAGGAACAGCTCGAAGAATATGGGCAGCGACATAATGAAGATCTTTTTGTTGGTAACGTTTACCGTTCTCATAATTTAATTTACTCCGTGGAAATTACTTTTTTCTCCGCGACAGTTATACTACTTTAAATATAAAATTCAATCGATCGGAATAAGTTACCCGGTGTAAATTAAAAGTAAACGAAAATACTGCCGGCGCATAAAAAAACCGTCCCGCGACGATTGCCGCGAGACGGCTCAAAATGTTGCAATTTTATTGGGGTTCCCTTTATTTCGCGTATTCAACTTTACGGACTTCGCGTATGACGTTGACTTTGATCTGTCCGGGATATTCCAATTCGTTTTCCAGCTTCTTGGCTATGTCTTTTGCCAAAAATTCTGTCTGCGCATCGTCTACCTGCTCGGGCTTCACGATAACTCTTATCTCTCTGCCCGCCTGTATGGCGAATGATTGCTCCACTCCTGCGAACGAGTTTGCCAGACTTTCCAATTTTTCCAGTCTCTTGACGTAGAATTCGAGAGACTCTCTTCTCGCGCCGGGACGCGCGCCGCTAATTGCGTCCGCCGCCTGTACGAGCACCGCTTCGACCGATTGCGCCTCGACGTCGCCGTGGTGCGCCGCTATACAATGGATGACTCTTTCGGACTCCTTGTATTTGCGCGCGAGCTCCACGCCTATCTGTACGTGAGTGCCTTCGTATTCGTGGTCGATGGATTTACCGAGATCGTGCAGTAATCCCGCACGCTTACACAGCTTCTCGTCGGCTCCGAGCTCCGCCGCGAGCAATCCCGCGATGTAGCTGACCTCGAGCGAATGTTTGAGTACGTTCTGACCGTAACTGGTACGGAATTTCATCCTGCCGAGCAATTTGACAAGCTCCGGATGTATGCCGTAAACTCCTGCGTCGAATACCGCGCTCTCTCCAGCCTCTTTGATTGTCGCGTCCATGTCGCGCCTTACACGGTCGGCTACTTCCTCTATCCTGCCGGGATGAATCCTGCCGTCTGCGATGAGCTTCTGAAGAGTGAGCCTCGCTATCTCCCTGCGTACGGGATCGAACGCCGTGAGTGTTACCACGTCCGGAGTGTCGTCGATGATGATGTCGACGCCGGTCGCGCTCTCGAGAGCTTTGATATTCCTGCCCACTCTGCCGATTATCCTGCCCTTCATATCCTCGTTGGGCAATTCGACGGTGGATACGGTAGCCTCTGAAGCCTGATCCACGGCACAGCGCTGTATCGCCAGAGCGATGATGTTCTTCGCCTTTCTCTCGCCCTCGTCTTTGGCTTCTTTCTCTATCGCCTTGACTATCTGTACGGCGTCGCGCTTGGCTTCGTCCTCCATCTGCTTGATGATAAGGTCCTTGGCTTCGTCACGGGTCATTTCGCTGACTTTCTCGAGTTCCTGCAGCATCCTTTCGCTGTGATTCTGCATTTCTTCCTCGATCTCTTTGAGTTTCAGCTCCTTGCTCTCAAGTTCTTTGCGGATACGCTCCACGTTCTCGAGTTTCTTGTCGAGCGCGTCCTCCTTTTTGTTGATGGAATCCTCCTTCTGGTTCAGGCGGGATTCCTGTCTCTGCATTTCGGATCGTCTGTCTTTCGATTCTTTCTCGAACTCGTTGCGCAGTCTGATCTGTTCTTCTTTCGCCTCGAGCAATGCGTCTTTGCGTAGGGTCTTGGCTTCGAGCCTCGCCTCCTCTATCACTCTCGCAAACTCGGTATCGGCGTCGCTCTGCTTCTTTTTCAATACCGCTCTGTATACGAAGTATCCTGCCGCGGCGCCCGCTATCAATGCGGGGAAAAGCGTTATTACGACGACAACCCAAGTGTCGATGGCAGAAAGCATCAAATGACTGCCTAACATTTTAACCTCCTATTTAATTTTGAAATTTCGCGTGTATATATGCGGTCGTTCGCTACCGAATATTCACCAAATGCAATTATATATTAAGTTTCTGTAATTGTCAATATTTAATTACTCTATAAAAAGAGCGTGTCGAAAGGCGCGATCACTCAAAAGGTTTCCCTTAAGCGGCTCTCCAGGATACCGGCGACGTCGGGATTCTGGCGAAGATAATCGACCGCCTTCTCCCTGCCCTGTCCGATCTTCTCTCCTTCGTAGCTGAACCACGCGCCGGACTTGACGATCAGTCCCGCCGCGACCGCCATATCGAGTATTACCCCGTAAGCGGAAACGCCTTCGCCGAAAATTATGTCGAATTCGGCTTGTTTGAAGGGCGGCGCGAGTTTGTTTTTGACCACTTTGACTCTCGTACGGTTGCCTATGACGTTGCTTCCGTCTTTTACGGCGTCCACTCTGCGCACGTCGAGACGTATGCTTGCGTAGAACTTGAGCGCCTTGCCGCCCGTGGTCGTCTCGGGATTACCGAACATAACTCCTATCTTCTCGCGCAGCTGGTTGATGAAGATGATGCATGTATTGGTCTTGGCGATGGCGGGATTGAGCTTACGCATTGCCTGCGACATAAGTCTTGCCTGCATGCCTACCACCGAGTCGCCCATTTCGCCGTCTATCTCCGCTTTCGGCGTAAGAGCCGCTACAGAGTCCACCACTATCAGATCGATGCTTCCGCTTCGCGCAAGTTCTTCCGCAATGGCAAGCGCCTGTTCGCCGTCGTCGGGCTGTGATACGTATAACTGGGCGAGATCCACCCCGAGGTTACCCGCGTACACGGGATCGAGCGCGTGTTCGGCGTCTATAAACGCGACGATGCCTCCGAGTTTCTGCGCTTCCGCCGCCGCGTGCAGCGCAAGCGTGGTCTTACCCGAAGATTCGGGTCCGTATATCTCGATTATCCTGCCTCTCGGCAATCCGCCTATTCCGAGCGCCTGATCAAGCGCGAGACAACCCGTAGGTATCACGTCGACTTTGACTTTGTTGGTGCCGTCCATATTCATGATGGAGCCTTTGCCGAAACTCTTCTCGATATGCGCGAGCACTTCTTCCAGGGACTTTCTCTTCTTGTCGTCCATTGTTTTCTCCTTTATATCCGTTGTTTTTTATTAATAATACAGCTGCAAATGCTTGAGCGCGTAAAACAGCGCGCAATCCTTGGCTTGCCGCCTTATCTCCTGTCTCGAGCCGACGAAACGGTGTTCGTACACGTTAGTATGCTCCTCGTCCGTGACCGCTATGTAAACGAGGCCTACGGGTTTCTCCAAAGTGCCGCCTCCGGGTCCCGCAATGCCTGTAGTGGATATCCCGATATCCACATTATCGCACAATAGCCCCGTTGCCATCTCTACCGCGGTCTCACCGCTTACGGCAGTGCAATAGAGGAGCGTATCGGCGCATACTCCGAGTTTATCCATTTTAGCGCGCTCGGTGTACGCGACAACGCCGCCGTAAAAGACTTCGGAGCATCCGGCGATGTCCACTATCGACGCCGCCACCATTCCGCCGGTAAGCGATTCGGCAGTGGCTACGCGCAATCCGCGTTCCTCGAGTTCGCTTACGAGAGTTGCGGCGAGGTTGCGTTCGTCGTCGCCGTATATCACGTCGCTGAACGTCTCGTACAGCTTGTCGCATTCGTCCGCGGAAATGCCTTCGAAAACTACCGCAAGGTCGCATCCCTTCCCCGAGATCTCGTATTCCGTAAGATACGGATGGTTGTCCGCCAAGCGTTCTTCGACTTCGCCCGCAGTGCAGCACATACGCCAGAATTTATCCATTTTCCGCCTCCGACAGCGCCTCACCGTAAAGGTGGAATCCTGCCTTGGTTATTTTAACGTTATATATTTCGCCTACGTAAGGCGTAAAATCCGCAGTGAAATATACTTTCGTATCTATTTCAGGCGCGTTTCTCTCCGTTCTGCCGTAAAATTTGCCTTTGGCGTAATCTATCCCTTCATAGATCACCTCTACGGTCTTACCGAGATAAGCGGAATGCTTTACTTCCACTACAGCGCATTGTATGCGCGACAGAATGCCTTCGCGCTTCTTGCGTTCTTTATACGGAACGCGGGGAGTCATCTTATAAGCGGGCGTTCCCTCCTCTCTCGAGTAAGCGAAAAAACCGGCATAATTGATACGCCCCTCTTTCACGAAACCTTCGAGTTCGGCAAAATTCTCTTCGGTCTCCCCCGGGAATCCTACTATAAACGTGGAACGCACCGCAATGTCCGCGCCTCTGCTTTCTATACGGTCTATGAGATCTCTGACCTCTTTACCGTCGGTATGCCTGTTCATCCTCTTCAACACGCCGTCGTTCACGTGCTGTAACGGTATGTCTATATATTTGGCTATTCCCTTTTCGCTCGCTATCATGTCTATAAGACCGTCGTCCACGAGTTCCGGATAGGCATACATGATTCTTATCTTCCAGAATCCTATCTTGAGCAGCTCTCCGAGAAGGCGTTTAAGCGAATATTCTCCGTAAAGATCCTTACCGTATCTCGTAGTGTCCTGCGCAACGAGTATAAGCTCCTTTACGCCTTCCGCCTCGAGACGACGCGCCTCTCCGGTAAGCTCTTCTATAGGATACGAACGGTAACGTCCGCGTATGTGAGGTATGGTACAATACGTGCAGAAATTGTCGCACCCGTCCGCTATCTTGAGATAAGCGTAATGCGCGGGAGTGGTAAGTACCCTTCCGCGTTTATACGGAATGTATTTATTCTCGATATAGATCTTTTCCGCAACGCCGGAGCGCACGGCGTCCGTGATCTCGACTATTCTGTGATAACAGTTAATGCCGACGAACGCGTCTACCTCCGGCAACTCATCCGCCGTCTCCTCTGCAAAACGCTCCGTGAAGCATCCGAGCACCATCAGTTTGACGTCCGCTCTTTTCTTCTTCTCGTCGGCAAGTTCGAGAATGGTATCTATGCTCTCGCGCACGGCGGGCGTGATGAAAGCGCACGTGTTGACCATAAGCACGTCCGCTTCGGATACGTCGCGTACTACGCGGTAACCGCCCTCTTCGAGCGCGGCAAGCACATTTTCCGAATCCACTCTGTTTTTATCGCAACCGAGCGATATCATTCCTACGGCGGGCCTCTCCGTTGCGAGCTTTCCTTCTCCCGTCATTTCCTATCTTCCTTCGTTTTCTCTGATGTAATTGACAAAAGCTTCTATCTCTTCGTCGGTGTAATTTATGGTTTTCAAGCGCGCGAGTTCTTTTCTTCCGCCGTAGAACATCAATTCGTTTTCGCCGAGCGAAAAAGCCGATTCGGTAACGCCGAGAGCTTCGGTATCGCATTCCTTACCGAGCTTAGAACTGACGACGAAATAAGCGTGCATGCCGTAAGCGTACTCATCCGAGAAGGGTTTGTCGGGAGAAGCGTAAATAAGGTGCACTCCCGCTGCGGATCCTACGTAAGCGATAAAGCTCATGTCCTTCTCGAATTCCGCAATGTCGCCTTCGTCGTCGGACACGACGAGGAAATATCTCTTCATCGTGCCTTGTCCGCGCAGATTGTATTCGTCGATATTCCTCGCGCGAGCTTTTGCAAGCGTTTCCATATGCGAATCGGTCTCAGCCCTTGCGGCCTTCACGAGAGCCGCTATCTCATCACCGCTTTCGCAAACGCTGAACTCGCCGACTATGCCCGCGCCGGCGAACGCGGCGACGGCGCTTTCCTCGAAGCGTCTGCCGCGCTCGGCAATTACTACCGTCGCTTCGTCCGCGCCGTAAGCGCTTACTATTCCTACAAGCAGCGAACGCAACACGGCGTCACGGACGGCGCGCTCCGTACCGGTAACGAAAAGGCTTTTTACTTCTTTACCTATCTCGGGAGCGTACGCGCATTCTCCGTCCGCAGTTCCGATACAATACGTTCCTGTCACCCCCGCCGACGGCTTAGAAGCGAAAATGCTTCTGTCATGTATAATCGTCGTCATCAGCATTGTCCTCGTCATCGTAATTTCCGCCGCCTACGTCGTTTATGGTAGGCGCGCCTTCGGCGTCGGCGTCTTTGCCGAATATCTCGTAATACTGATCCATAGTTATCATGATGTCTCTGGGTTTTGCTCCGTCTCCCTGACTCAGGAATCCCCTCTCTGTCATGGCGTCCACGAGCTTACGCGCTTTGATATAGCCCACGTGGTGCGACGCCTGCGCGCTCGACACCGACGCTCTGCCGGAAAGAATGAACGATTTGAGTATCACTCTCAACAGCTGCTCGAAGTCCGCGTCGCGCTCTTCCTGCGCGCTTACTTTGACTTCGGGTTCCGGGGCGGGCGGTTCGTAGGTTATCGCCTTCATTATCTCGTCGTCGAAATAGCATTCGTTATTGGCGCGGATATAGTCGCAAACCGCTTTGATCTCGGCGATGTCTATCATAGCGCCCTGCAAACGCACGAGGTTGGCGGGGAACGAATACAGCATGTCGCCCATTCCGAGCAATTCTTCCGCTCCGCCGTCGTCCATTATCACGCGTGAGTCGGTGTTGCTCTTCACCGTGAACGCTACCCTGTGAAGGATGTTGCTCTTGATGAGTCCCGTTATGACCTGCACCGTAGGACGCTGAGTGGCTATGATCATGTGGATACCGCAAGCGCGCGCAAGCTGCGCGATACGTACGATATTCTCCTCGACGGAATTGTTCTTGGACTTGATCATGAGATCCGCCATCTCGTCGATGATGAGAACTATCCTCTGCATCTTAGGCTCTTTCGACTTGTCGCGGTAAAGGTCGTTGTACTGGTCGATGTTGCTGCAGCCTATCTGCTCGAAGAAGGAATAACGCCTGTCCATTTCCTCCGTCAGCCATTTGAGAACGTTGACCGCATGACGGGATTCCTTGACGGTCTCTTTGATAAGCAAATTGGGCAGTCCCCTGTACACGCTCATTTCGACGCGCTTAGGGTCTATCATTATCATTCTCACGTCTTCGGGAGAATATTTGTAGAGAATACTTACTATGACGGCGTTAAGGAACACGCTCTTGCCCGTGCCCGTAGCGCCCGCCACGAGAAGGTGCGGCATCTTAGCAAGATCCGCCACGTAAGGTTTTCCGTCGAAAGTCTTGCCGAGCGCGACTCTTATTCCCTTATCGCTCTCGTTGAATTCCTTGGTGCAAAGTATGCTCTTAAGTCCCACGGTGTCGCGCTTGGCGTTAGGAAGCTCTATACCGAACGCGTCCTCGCCCTCTATCGGCGCCTGTATACGGAGATTCTTCACGCGCAAACGCATTTTAAGGTTTTCTTTAAGCGCGGTGACTTTGTTTATCTTATATCCCGGACCGAGTTTAAGATAATACATCGTGAACGTCGGTCCGCGTTTGGCGGTCACCACTTCCGCAGGCACGTTGAATTCCTGCATTGTGATGTCTATTTTTTCTTTTACCGCCTGGTAGTCGGGCGGGAAATCCTCGCCCGAACTGCCGTAATCGCGTAAAAGTTCATATCCCGGGGCTTTATAAGGTTTGGGAACGTAGGGCTTCTTGGGAGCGTCGGGGAACAATCCGCTCTGCTCAACGCCGGATGCGCCGCCTACCGGGAGATCGGGCGCCTTCTCCTTACGCATTGCTTCTGATTGATAGACGGGTTTTTTCTCACGCGGCGCGCGAGGTTCCGGAGCTTTCGGCGCGGTCGGAACGTCCGCGAAACTTCCGCGGCTCTCCGCGCTTCGTACGGGCGACGCGACGGGCTTCTGCACCGCTACCGGTTTGGGTTCGGGTTCCGGCTCGTAATCTACAGCCCCCGCGTCTTCGGGATAAACGTCGTCCACCCCTTTCACGGGACGCATGAGGTCCATCGAGCCGTATTCTTCTGCGGTAAGAGGCTTCTTGAGATACTCGAGCATGGCGGCTTTATCCATAGCCGGTTTGGAAGATGTCTCTTGAATCGGAGTCACGGGTATGCGGGATTGCGGCGCAGGTTGCGCGACCGTCTTACGCACCGGCGGCTCTTCGTCGTCGATCGGCAAAATATTGATGGGATTTGAATAAAGCTTATCGAAAGCGCTCATCTCTCGTTGCGGCTCGGGTTTGACGTTATGTGCGCCGTAAGCCGACTGTGACTGTTTGTAAGTTTCGCCGTATCCGCCGGCGTTACGGGCGTAGGTGCCGCTATTAACCGTGCCGTAACCGTCGTTTCCGGTAAAGCCGGAGTCTCTGTCTCTATGCGATTCGGTATGATAGCCGTAAACGTCGCGCGGCTCTACCCTGTTATTTTCGGTAACGCCGTATGCGTCCGCGTACGGGTCCTGCTCGACGGGCATTTTGGGAACGAATTGCGAAGTATGATCGTCGCTCCTCGATCTCGTAGCGGCGTAATTGTCGTCGAGCTTGCCGCCGCCGTAACGCTCGGCATATTCCTCGTCCGCGCTCTTCGGCGCAAGGCTCTCTTCGAGCATCCTCGCTCTGCCCTGATTGGTATAAACGGTATCGAGTCCGTTCTCTTCTCCGAGCGCGCGCAGAGTGCTGTAATCGTATGCCGACGGTCCGTTATCCGACGATCTCGGATTCGCGTTGCCGAAAAGCACGTCCGCGCTGCGTCCCGCGCGGTTCCTCTCTCTTTCCTCTTCGCTCACGAGAGCGCTGAAATAATTGCCCTGCAATCCCGATGCGTCCACTACGGTATCTTCGAGAGTATAGCCGTTCCTGCGCGGTTCTCCGGAAAACGCACCTTCTATATACGCGCCGCCGGCTTTCTCGGCGGTATCGGGTACCTCTTTGTTTTTACGCGCGTTCCTCTCTTTGAGCGCGGCGGATCTGTTCTTGCCGAGATTCGCCACGAAAGGATATATCGCCGCGAATACCAATATCGCGGTGACAACGAAAGAGGTGACGAGCATAAAAGTATAATTGGGGAAAATGAGTCTCAGCAGCGCGGCGGGCAATCCCATAAGCACTCCGCCTACGGTATCGGAGGCGTAGGTGTCGGGTATGTAACTGCCCGAGCCGACAAGCTCCGCGCTCAACCCTATATGGAGCGTAAGTACCGCCATGAAAAACACCGCTATGTAAAGAGCCGCTTTTCCTTTGGAAATCCGCGGACTTCTCCCCGAAAGCAACAATACGGAGATAAGAAGCGTCGCGGGAAGATATGCGTATATCGCATATCCGAATACTCCGTAGACGAAGCGTCTGCCAGCATTGAATACGAGCAGAATGACGGTAAGAGCCGCCAGCCCGAGCAAGGCGTAGCATACAGCCTTACGCCTGGATGAATTCTTTGTAACCGGTTTTTTAAGCATAATCAATCTCCTTTAACGGAGGCGAGCACGTCGAAATCGGGCGTGACGCCGACGTAACCTGCGGCAACTTTGCCGAAGTCGAAAATGTCCTCCACCGCATTGCGGACGTCGGACATGGTAAGGGCGTTTATTTTATTCAGACTTTCGTCGAGGTCGTAAGCCTCGCCTGTCATGATCACGGATTTGCCGTTCGCGCGCATAAGCGATACCGCGCTCTCCGCACCCAGAACGTTACCTGCCTTGAGTTGTTCTTTGCCTTTGGAAAATTCGCGCTCGGTAATGCCCTTGTCGAGAAGAAGCAGTATCTCTTCGCGTATCGCTTCCACGGCGGTACGCGCGGTTTTCGGATTGGTGCCGACGAATATCTCGAAGCAGCCGTTCGCTTTCATAGCCGACGTGAGCGAATAAATATCGTAAGCAAGTCCCCTGCGTTCTCTGACGTTCTGGAAAAGTCTGCTCGACATACCTCCGCCGAAAACGTTGGAAAGAAGCATCGCCGCATACAGCCTGTCGTCACCGTACGTATAAGAAGGGAACATAAATGCGATATTGGCCTGTTCGGTGGGCTTTTCCTTAAAGAAGAGTTGCGAGCGGGTCTCCACCGCGTCCACCTCGGTCGCGTTGCCTCCGTAGCGGAATTTCTCGGAGAAGTATTTACGCACGAAACCTTCCGCTTCGCAAGGATCGAATTTTCCCGCGACGGAGATGACCGTATTGGCGGGGACATAGTATTCCCTCATATAATCCTCGATGTTTCGGCGCGTAAACGAATTGACGTTGTCGGCGTAACCGAGTATCGGTCTGCCCATCGATGTATCTCCGTAAAACGCCTTTGCCAATCCGTCGAAACAGACGTCCTCGGGATCGTCTTCGCTCCTGCTGATCTCCTCGAGAACGACTTGTTTTTCTCGAGCCATATCCTCTTTATCGAAAACGGAATTGAAGAAAATATCCGAGAGAAGTTCCATGCAGGCCTCGATGTGCTCGTAAGTGGAGATCGTGTAATACGAGGTCATGTGCCTTGCTGTAAATGCGTTGATCTGCACGCCCAGCGACTCCATCTCGTCGGCGATGTCGTAAGCGGTGCGCTTATGCGTTCTCTTGAAAAGCATGTGCTCGATAAAATGCGAAATACCGGAACGCTCCGCATTCTCGTTGGCGGCACCTGCCGCCACGTAAACGCCTACCGCCGCGCTGCGGGTAGTATCCATATCGTTGAGAACGAGCCTCAGCCCGTCCGGAAGTGTGTATATCTTATTCATAAATTCCTTGATCCGTCCGGAGCGCCGTGCAACGGCGCATGCGGGCGTTTTTACGGCAAAAAGCCCGCCGATATATAGTATATATCAAACGTAAACTTATTTCAATAAATATCTCGTACAAATTATAAGTTATTTCGGAGCTGCCCTATAATAACGACGCGGAAACGCGCCTCTCGGCGCTTACTCCGAAACGGGCGAAAGATTGCGGCTGACGGTAACTGCGGTCAGACCGTTTGCGCGGTAAAATTCAAGTATTTTAGGTAGTGCTTCAAGAGTATGCGCCGTGGGATGCATAAGTATCAATTCGCCGTTTTGGACTCCCGAAGTTGCGCGTGTAAATACCGTATCGGCATTTTTATCGCGCCAGTCGACCGTATCTCTGCTCCACATTATCACCGTAAAACCGTTGTCTTCGCAAGCCTTGAACATGGCATCTCCAATCGAGCCGGAAGGCGGTGCGAAAAGCTTGATTTCCGCTCCCGTGAGTTCCTTCAGCAACTTCGCCGTAGGCACGAGTTCGTCCACGTTCTGCTTGTATGTAAGTTTCTCCGCGTCCTTGTGCGAATAGCCGTGCGACGCTATCTCGTGTCCCGCTTCCGCTATCGCTTTGAGAGTCCCCGAATTTTTCGCCGCCCACGACCCGCCTATGAAAAACGTGCTTTTCACGCCGTATTTGTCGAGCACCTTCAATATGCCGTCTATGTACTCCGTCCCCCAGTATACGTTGAACATCAGACTTACTTCGGGCTTATCAGGATTCCCCCTGTAAACGGCAGCGCCTCCCGAGGCGAGCGTCTCTGTCACTCCGCCCACACCCACGAAAGCGATCGTGAGCAATACGGCGATTATGACCGCGTTGGCGGCTATATTTATGATCAACGTCTTTTTTTTCATATAAGTTTCCCCGCGTTTATATTATTATATTGACAAAAATTTAGAATATGTTTAATATAATTAGGTAATCAAATTCAATTACGAGGTTGTTATGTCAGAACTCACAATGGATAAACTCGTAGCCCTATGCAAAGGCAGGGGCTTTATTTTCAGCGGCAGCGAAATTTACGGCGGACTCGCAAACACTTGGGATTTCGGTCCCCTCGGCGTAGCTCTCAAGAATAACGTCAAAGCCGCCTGGTGGAAGAAATTCGTCACCGAAAGTCCCTATAACGTAGGTCTAGACTGCGCTATACTCATGAACCCTTCGGTGTGGGAAGCAAGCGGACATCTCGGCGGATTCTCAGACCCGCTCATCGATTGCAAAAACTGCAAATCGCGTCACCGCGCGGACACTCTCATCGAAGATTACATGCATAAGAAAGGCATCAACGAGAATATCGCAGGCTGGTCGAACGAGCAGCTCGAAAGTTACGTTGCCGAACATAAAATCGCTTGTCCAGTCTGCGGTAAGTCGGATTTTACGGGCATACGCAAATTCAATCTTATGTTCAAGACCTTCCAGGGAGTGACCGAAGATTCCGCAAGCACCGTGTACCTCCGTCCGGAGACCGCGCAAGGCATATTCGTCAATTTCAAGAACGTGCAACGTACTACACGTAAAAAAATCCCTTTCGGTATAGGTCAGATCGGAAAATCATTCCGTAACGAAATAACGCCCGGTAACTTCATATTCCGAGTACGCGAATTCGAGCAAATGGAACTTGAATTTTTCTGCAAACCCGGTACAGACCTCGAATGGTTCGCTTACTGGCGTAAATTCTGCCACGAATGGCTGCTCGGTCTCGGAATGAAAGAATCTTCTCTCCGCTTGAGAGATCACGACAAAGACGAGCTTTGCTTCTACTCCAAAGCCACCACCGACTTCGAATTCCTGTTCCCCTTCGGTTGGGGAGAGCTGTGGGGCATAGCGGACAGGACCGATTACGACCTCAAACAGCACATAAACAAGTCGGGCAAGGATCTGAGCTATATAGATCCCGTTACCAACGAGAAATATATCCCCTACGTCATCGAGCCTTCGCTCGGCGTCGAACGCATGACGCTCGCCCTTCTCTGCAACGCATACGAGGAAGAGACGGTGGGCGAAGGAGATACCCGCGTTGTCATGCACTTCCACCCCGCCATCGCTCCCGTAAAAGTCGCCGTTCTCCCCCTTCAGAAGCAGCTTAACGAGAAGGCGGAAGAAATCTACGCTACGCTTTCCAAGAGCTTCGCGTGCGACTTCGACGGCTCCGGCTCCATCGGCAAACGTTACAGAAGACAGGACGAGATCGGTACGCCATACTGCGTTACCGTCGATTTCGATACTCTCGAGAACGGTACCGTAACCGTACGCGAACGCGACAGCATGGCTCAGATCAGACTGCCCGTAGAGGAACTGAAAAAATATTTCGCCGAAAAACTCGAATACTGAGAGGTAAATATGAAAATCACAAAGAGAGGATGGATTGAAATCATTGCATGCTTCGGAGCTTTCGCCGTGATAGCCACGATAGCCGCTTTCTTCGATCTCAAGATCAACAAAGCGCTCTACGGACCGAATTGCATGTACGCGCAGTTCTTCGCCAATCTCGGAGAAATGCCATCTTATTTCGCGCCTCCCGTTATAGGTGCGATAATATTTTTCCAGAAAACGGGTAAATCGCGCAAAGTAGACATTGCCGCCAAAGTCGTCGGTGCGGGCATAACTTATATAGGTTACACCGTAGCTATAGGCGTATGGTTCATAGACAATATGTTCAAAGAAGACCTGCAATACAAGTGGTTATACGCCGTATTCTTCGGCGCTATCATGACCGCGCTTACTCTCGCCGCTTTCTCCAAGATACCCGATAACGTAATGAAAAAGCTGTTCTGGTTCGCGGTATTTCTTCTTATCGTTGCGGCACTCAGCAACGTCATAGTTCAGAT
This sequence comes from uncultured Clostridia bacterium, assembly GCA_944349735.1. Lineage (GTDB taxonomy): Bacteria > Bacillota > Clostridia > Christensenellales > DTU072 > Stercoripulliclostridium_A. The sequence goes on from CALVNM010000019.1 coordinate 15,398, forward strand.
CATGAAAGTCATCTGGTCGCGTCAACGTTTCCGCACGATGACTCCCGGTAACCCGAGCTATCCCGAAGGTCTGACCGCCATATACCCGGGATACGATTACGACGGCTTTACTCCGTGGTATATACCCACCGCGATAGTCGATCAGCCGATACGTACCGAAGAATACGTCAACCTTTTCAAGAACGCGGACTCCGACGCTTTCAAGTCATTCCCCTCGGGACACACCGCTGCGGCATCCGCGGGCTTCGGTCTCGTAATACTCCCCGACCTCTTCCCCGAATTCCGTAAACGTCGCTGGATGTTCTGGGTGTTCCCCGCTCTTTACGCAGGTCTCGTCGGTATAAGCAGAATAGTTGCCGCGGCGCACTACCTTTCCGATACTTTGTTCGGATTCTATTCCGGATTCGCCGTCGCGGCTCTTGCGCGCTGGATACTCGTATCCAAGGTCAAGTTCTATAAGCCCGAAGCCAATACGGAATATCTCATCGCTCCGCCTCAGGGAATAGTCGTGCTCGACGACCGCCCCATAGCGGAAGAAGCGGAATCCGCAGCCGAATGACATTTATGCCGAAACAAACCGGTCCGCTTCGAGCGGGCCGGTATTTTTATGCCTGTTTCAAAATGCAAAATAATTGTACAATCCCTAAAGCGTAAAACTTGACGTAAACAGATCTTTACCGCGCGGCACGGGCAATCTTCTCCGGATATGCGTTTCCGTTGCCTCGCGGTACGCGGTTGTATGTCGATATGTTTTTCGGACAAAAATGCCGCGCGTCTTACGGCGCGCGGCATCGGTCAGGTACGTATGTTATCGGATATTTCAGCCCTGTTTCACGAACACGCCCGCCGGTATCTCGATCTCGTCCCCTACCGTGATGAACGTTTCGTTGACGTCAAGCTCCACAGTAAACGCTCTTTCTATTATAAGCGTACTGAGATCTATGCCTGCGGATTCTAACTGCGTTTTAAGCACTCCGCTGCCGTCAGCCGCGGCATATGCCCTCTGGAGTATATCGTGGAAAGTGGTCATATTGACATTCAGTATCTTCTCGAAGAAATCCGCATTGAATTTATAACTAAGTCTGCCGTCGTCATAAAATTGTATCGAACCGAGAAGATACGCCACGGTTTCCAGGAGATTGGTCTGTTCCTTGGAATTATAGTAATCCTCGAACTCGCGTATAAATTCGTCGAAATCGAAAGCGAACGCGTAACTCGACGCCGCATCGTCTATTGCGATGAACGCTCTCTTGTCGGAGTAATACAGCTCGAATTTCTTGGAGCCGCTCTCGGTATCGGTTATCATGAGACTTACTTTATCCTCTTCCGCCGAATATCCGTCGTACAGGAATTGAAGCTCCATATCGTAAACCGCCGAAGGCGTATTATTGTAATATATCGTCCCGGTAGCGGTTATGGAACGCTGGTCGTACTCGTAATAATCGTTGAAACGCTTATCCCCTTTTGCAGGTATAACGTCGGTGCCGAGAAGCTTGGACGTCGCCTGCAACTTATTGAAAGTCAGGATACCGTGGAAGGATTCTCCGTGGAAAATGGTATCCTTATTGCTGCTTGCGGCTACCTGAAAATCGATTTTCATAAAGCTCGTTTTGCCCGATCCGGTACCGTCCCTGACGCCGTCCGATACGATAAAATCGATCTTGAGCGACGACGCGGGAAGCTGCGTAGAAATCTTATTTGCGTCTATTCCGAAGATCGAGCCTATCATGAAGCTGAGACCGGAGTAATAGTCTTTGAGCGATTCGGTCTTGCTGATAATGTCGAGCATGTTGGCAAGAGTCTTTTTCAGATCGATGCTTAGAATATAATGACGCGTACGCTTGCTGCCGGTCTCGTCTTTATACTCGTATTTGATGGCTTCGTCCGTATAGATCGCGCCGCTCAGGAACTGCGAAAGCATGGAACTGTCTACCGATTCTATCGGGAAAATCCCGGCAAGCGCCGTATTCGGAAGCGGTATCGCCACCTTCTGCGCGCCCATTGCCATATACAGCGTGCCGTTCTTGTCGTCGTCTGAATAGAAATAGCATTCCGTAGACGGAGTTTTGCTTCCTTCCGGAATGAACTCGAGAAGAAGCGCCAAAGAACCGGTATCCCTTACGTCGTAATTGATCCCGAAAACTATCTTGGATTTCCTTCCGTTAAGATCGGCTTCCGCCTCGACGAGCCAGGAAACTTCCGGCTGCGACGACGTAAGTCTGCTTGCCGTAGCGGTTTTGGCAAGATTGGCTATCCCGCTGACAAGATCGAGAGTAGCGTCCTCTATCGTCGTTTCCGCCACGGTATAACCTTCCATCGCCCAATCCGGTCTCGAAGTATCGCCCGGCTTGGGGGCAGGCTCGTTCTCACGAACGCATCCGAAGCTAAGCGCCGCAACCGCTGCCAATAACAACAATACTATGGTAGGCTTATACTTCCTCATATTTTTTTCTCCTTATCCCCTCTTAAGTTTTCCTCTTAAACCTCCGAGCGTTCGGCTATGATCTTGCCGATCTCCTCGACACATCCGACGTAAGGTATATTTTTTCTTTCGCCGCTTTCCCTGATCTGCAATTCCACTTCTCCCGCAGCAAGGGATCTCGGACTTACGACGACTCTTAACGGTATCCCCATCAGGTCGCAGTCGGAGAACTTAAATCCCGGAGACGCTTCCCTGTCGTCATATATCACTTCTATGCCGGCGGATCTCATATCGTTATACAGCGCTTCGGCTTTTGCTCTTACTTCCGAGTCGTCCACGCGCAGCGCGCAAAGATAAACGTGCCACGGAGCTATGGACATGGGCCAGTTAAGTCCCTTATCGTCCGCACGCTCCTCGGCAACCGACGCTATCGCGCGACCTATGCCGATACCGTAACATCCCATTACGGGATTGACCGCTTTGCCTTCCTTATTAAGAACGGTCATGCCCATGCTGGCAGTATACTTGGTGCCGAGCTGGAAGATATTGCCTATCTCTATACCGTTCTTGACGGTGAGCGGCGCTCCGCATACGGGACAACGCGCGCCTTCTCTGACCTTCGCTATATCCGCGTCGGAAGCCTTGAAATCTCTGCCTTCGCAGACATTCTTGAGATGGTAGCCGTCTTTATTCGCGCCCGTAACCATGTTGACAGCGCCTTTGAGCGAAGCATCGACGACCACGGTCACGTTATCCGCTTTGAGCCCCACGGGGCCGATGTTTCCCGCAACGAGAGCGCTGTCGGCAAGATTTGCGGGAACCACTTCCGCGCGCACTATTTTCTTGAGTTTGGCTTCGTTCACTTCGAGATCTCCGCGTATGAAGCACAGCACCGTACGTACCGCGTCGCCTTTGATATTGTAACAAACGGCTTTTACCGTCTTGGAAGCCGGTATATCTCCGAGATAAGCGGTCACTTCCGCTATTTCTTTGGCGTCTCCGGTATATACTTCCTCTATCGCCTGCGGCTCTTCCTCGGGATACGCTTCCGGCATGCATCTTGCGACTTCCATATTGGATTTATAGTCGCATTCGGGACAGATCACCAAGGTATCCTCTCCTATATCGGTAAGCAACATGAATTCGTGCGATACCGCGCCTCCCATCATCCCCGAATCGCTCAGTACGGATATAAAATTACGCATACCGATGCGTTTGAAAATACGATTATACGCGTCATAGACCCTTATGTAATATTTCTCGAGGTCTTCCTGAGAAATATGGAAAGAATATGCGTCCTTCATCGTAAATTCACGCACTCTTATAAGTCCTCCGCGCGCTCTGCCTTCATCGCGGAACTTGGTCTGTATCTGATATATCATGAAAGGAAGCTGCTGATAGCTGTTCACCGCGTCGCGCGCAAACTGCACCGCCGCTTCCTCGTGCGTCATACCGAGGACGTAATCCCTGCCGTTGCGGTCCTTAAACCTCACCATTTCGTCCCCTATCGACGAATATCTGCCGGACTCGTCCCACATCTCTCTGGGCATTACTACGGGGAACATGCACTCCTGTCCGTCCACCGCGTCCATTTCCTCGCGGATAATGTTTTCTATCTTACGGGCAATGCGCTTAGCGGGCATGGCGAGAGACCATATGCCGTTGGCGACGAGCTTCATATAGCCCGCGCGTATCATCAACGAATGACTTTTGATAACCGCGTCGGACGGAGCGGTCTTCGTACGCTCTCCGACAAGTTTGGACATCAACATGGTTTATGCCTCCGTCACAACGATTTTCACAGTCGTAGACCAATCGGAATACTTCACGGGTAAAGTGTATTCGCCTGCTTCGGTGAATTTGCCTTCCGCATTGAGTTTGAGTACGCTGAGATCGTATGAGATGGCTTTGACGGTCTCGACTTTGCGCTCTTCGCCGTTATCGAGCTTGGCGGTAACGGTGATTTTTGTGCTGTCAAACGCCGTTCCAACCGTAAATACGGTGCCGGAAGCCACTGTGGCTTTGATCGATTCGATGTTGGGAAGATCGTCCTTGTCGTCCTTGTTGCATGCGCTTACGAGAGCTATCGAAGTTACCGCCACCGCGATAAGAGTCACGACAAGAAGTACTTTTCTGAATTTAGACATGATGATTGACCTCTTTATGGTATTGTATTTGTTTCCGTATAACATTATAATTCCTATTTTTGTTTCCGTCAATCTTTTATTTATTAAGAATATAAAGAATCTAACCGAAAGTTATTTAAGATATTGTTTGACAAAAGCTGATTTTGTGTTATACTAATGAACGTGCTATATGGGGAGCTAGCGGTGCCCTGTAACCTGCAATCCGCTACAGCAGGATAGAACACCCACCGAGGCCTATCTTATGGAAAGCCGACGTGCGTAAGGGATGTTGATAACAAGGTCTCGTGCAATGCCGAATCGTGAACCGTGTCAGGGCTTGACCGCAGCAGCACTAAGCGATCTCAGGGATGTGCCACGAGGTAGCTTTGAGGGAGTTACCTGCGTACGTGCCGATTCGGTAAGGTAGGTCGGAGTGGGCGCACGTTTTTTTATGCCTGTTTTATGCCGCCCCCGACCGGATACGGATAATTCGTACGAATAAATGAAAAAGGCGGGTTATCCCGCCCGCGAAACGATCATCGGTCGCAGCCGAGCGCCGCGGCAATCTTTTCTTTGAGTTCGTCGATACCCCTTCTGTACTTCGCGCTGATCAGAACGGTATTCTCTCCCGCCGGCAGCGCAACGTCGTCCTCCGCCGCGTCGATTTTATTGACGACAACTATCGACGGCACTTTGTCGGCGCCTATCGAAGACAGCACATCGTTTACTACGGCGAATTGCTCCGCAGCGTCGAAGTCGGAACCGTCCACCACATGGAGAATCAGATCGGAATTTCTGGTCTCCTCGAGCGTTGAACGGAATGCGTGTACGAAGTCGTGAGGAAGTCCCGAAATGAATCCAACGGTATCCACGAGCAAAAACTCGGTACCGTCGTCGAGACGCATCTTGCGGAGCACCGGATCTAAAGTTGCGAACAGTTTATCTTCTTCGAGTACTCCCGCTTTAGTGAGGACGTTCATAAGCGTCGATTTTCCCGCGTTGGTATAACCGACCAGCGATACGACTTTGAGCCTGTTCCTGACGCGTTTTTCTCTTCTTATATCCCGCTCGTTACCGAGCTTGGCGATGCGCCTCTCGAGATCCCGTATCTCTTCACGTATGGTACGTTTATCAATTTCCTGCTGCTGCTCTCCACCGCCGCGTCTCGCACCTCCGCCTCCCGCGCCGCCGCCTCCCTGCCTGGAGAGCACGGTCCCCTGTCCGAGAACTCTAGGCAGAAGTTTTTTCTTGCGAAGAAGCTCGACCTGAAGTTTGCCTTCGTTGCTTACCGCATGCTCGGCAAATATCTCTATTATAAGCGTAGCCCTGTCCATGACCGGGACTCCGAGATATTTCTCGAGATTGTTGAGCTGTGTGCCGCCTACCTCGTTGTCAAATATTACAAGGCCGCTTTCTGTAGCTTCAACTACAGATTTCAGTTCAATGAGTTTTCCGCTCCCGATATAGTACGATTTATCCGGGCGCTCTCTGCGTTGCGTAAGATATGCCGCCGTTTCGTAACCCAAAGTAGCGGCAAGTTTTTCGAGCTCGCCAAGAGGCTTCTCGAGATCCTTGCCGCTTCCTATGTTAACCAATACTGCTTTTGAGATTTCGGACTTATTGTCTCCGATCATTTACCCTGTATGGTGTAATACATTTGAGTCAGTTCCTCTCTGCCCATGAATTTCGGCACGGGATAGAGCGGGTTGGCTTCCTTGTACGCGCGTTCTACCATCACGGGAATGTCTTCGTCCCTGATGAGATCGCCGCCGTCTTTCGCCTTGATATATTTAGGTATGTTCATGTGCTCGTTGAGCTTGCGGATCCCTTCGATGAAGCCTTTGGCTTTCTCGGCGTCGTCTTTACCGTCGATACCCACTATCTCCGCAAGACGCGCAAGGCGCGGATATGCGCTCTCTCCGAAATAATCGAGCACATAAGGAAGTATCACTGAGTTGGCAAGTCCGTGCGGCACTCCGTATTGCCCGCCGAGCGAGTGCGCTATGGCGTGCACATATCCGACATACGCTCGGGCGAAGGAAACGCCCGCATAGTATGCAGCAAGCTGCATATTCTGTCTCGCTTCAATATCTTCTCCATTGTCGTACGCTTTGGTGATGTTATCGAAAATAAGCTTAGTAGCCTTCTCGGAAAGATCCGACGTGAGGAAGTTATTGCTTCTGCCGATATAAGCTTCCACCGCGTGAGTAAGGGCGTCCATACCCGTGGTGGAAGTAATATGTTTGGGAAGTTTTACCGTAAGTTCGGGGTCGAGTACCGCGTAATGCGGGATAAGTACGGGATCGTTGATAGCGTACTTGTCATGAGTCTTGCTGTCGGTGATGACCGCCGCGAGAGTCGCTTCGCTCCCCGTTCCGGCAGTGGTAGGTACGGCGAAGAAAGGCGGGATCTTTTTCAACACCTTGAGAACGCCTTTCATTTTGCTTACGGGTTTATTGGGACGCGCGATGCGCGCTCCTATGCCTTTGGCGCAATCCATGGGCGAGCCGCCGCCGAAGGCGACTATACCTTTGCAGTTACCCTCTTTGTAAAGTGCTATGCCGGATTCGATATTGTCTATCGTCGGATTGGGTACGACGTCTTTGAAAAGCGTATACTTAAGACCTATCTTGTCCATCTCCTCGAACATGCCGTCGAGCATGCCGAGCGAATAAAGCCCGTTATCGGTCACTACAAGCACCGAGTCGATCCCTTTCGATTTGATGAACTCGGGAAGTTTCCTTATGCTGCCTTTACCCGACAAAAGTTCGGGTACACGGTAAGGAAGGAACGGACGCGCACAACGTAACGTGAATTGTACGGTTCTGTAAGCGATTTTCTGAATGCCTGAAATCATTATTTTTATCTCCTCCGGTTTGATCGTTTGTATATATTGTATTTAAGCGGTCGGACCTCAATTCCGCTTTATGTCGCCGTAAAATTCGGCGATATAATCTTCTATATCCTTTCTGGTCGCGCGTAAAGCGCCCGGCTTCTCCATCTTAAGGCTGACGGTGGCAGTAGCTGTAAGCAATGCGTCGGGTACGGGTCGCGTGAGCCTCTCCGAAATATACGCCGCAAACGTAGTGTCGCCTCTGCCGCTCCTGCCGCTCAGATTGCGCGCCCGTATCGGGACGGCGTAATGCTTCTTCCCGTCAAAAGCTATCACCTCTGTATTGTGCGTGATACATACTTCCTTCGCGCCCCAACCGTAGAGCGTTTCGGCGGCTTTATATCTGTCGGTAAGCCCCGTCAGTATCTCCGCTTCGGCGGCGTCCGTTTTAAGGAAATCTATATAAGGCAATATCTCTTTCTTATCAGCCCAGTCCTCGAAATACATCGCGCCGCTCGACTTGTCGGCGTGGCGCAGGAGCGCCTGCACGTCTACGGCGACTTTGCCGCGCGCGGAAAGCTTTTTGATAAGTTCCCCGTCAAAATCGCCGTAAATAAGCCCCGCAAAATGATATATTTCCGCAGAAATACCGTCGGGTATGTCATTTTCTCGGAAAGGTTCCGCCTGCCCTATGCAGGTGCAGGTGCGCCTTTCTTTATCCGCGGTATGGTACTTGTTGCGTATCGAAGTGGATACCTCACAGTACCTTGCGTAAATGTCTTCTTCCGGTATAGTGAAAGCCTTGAGCCTGTCGGAATCCTTAGTAGCTATCTTTGTAAGCGCCGCTACCTTGTGCCCCAAAGCGTACGCCGCCGCCGAAGAATATATCACCGCGCCGCCTACTTCGATTATCTGATTGTCGAGATAATCGATATTGTAGTCAAGCGAAATATGACCTATAGTCAATACGTCGTATTTTTTCATTTTCCTGTATCCGACCGAACGCTTTTTACTCTTCGCCGCCGTCGAACTTGGGCGGTACGACTCCTACGGATTCGAGACCTTCCGCAACAGCTTCCTCTATGGCGGTGACGTGTTCCTCGAGCGCGGCGTCATCCGCGTCGTCTTCCACGGCAAGCACTTCGCCGCCGGCTACGGCGATCGCCGCTTCGGGCGCCGCCGTTTCTTCGGCTGCCGCATTTTCGCCTTTATCTACCTTACGCATGATGACGAACTTGTCCATGAGGAACATTATCACCCAGCTCAGGAAGGAACCGACGAGTTTGCTTATCGTCGCGGCACCGCCCTCGCCTATAGCATTACTCATTAAGGCACTTAATGCACCGCCAAGCCAAGTACTCAACACTATAACGGCAATAACTGTTAATGCATACATTATTGCGCTAAACACTACATTATTGTTAGCTTCGAATGTCTTTTTACGATTAACAATAAAGGAAATAATTTCTGCGATACATTTTGAAACTAAGAAAGCTATAAATCCGGCTAATCCGAAATTCTCACCCGGTTCATAATCAAAAATAAACCAACTAAATGCAATATTTCCGTATACACCTTTCAATCCAAAAATCAATGCATAAAAACTTGCGAATTCCGCGATGAACGCGATAAGACTTATCAAAGTAAACTTGATGATCTGAAAGATATTTTTATGATCTTCAAGGAATTTCTTGGATTTTTTCGCTATCTCAGAGTTTTTCATTTTCTCATAGGTAGCTTTTACGTTTGCCGCCATTACTCGTCCCTCCGTTATAAAATTGCTTATCGATACCGTATAGGTTTATCTCTTTATCCTACCGCTTCCGTCGCCGCCGGCAAGTCTCAGCACTTCTTCCACCGTCACGTAATTGAAGTCGCCTTCTATGGTCTGCTTAAGGCAGGACGCGGCAACTGCGAATTCGATAGCTTTCTGTTCGTCGTAATTCATAAGCCCGTAAATGAGCCCCGCGCCGAAACTGTCTCCGCCGCCCACTCTGTCCACTATATGGATGAGATACTGTTTCGCTTTGAAAACGTTGCCCTGCTTATTCATAAGTATCCCGGACCAGCGGTTGTCGTTTGCGGAAATACTGCCGCGAAGCGTTATCGCCACGTGACCGAATCCGAAGCGGTCTATAAGTTCGCGCGCTACTTTGACGTAACCTTCGGCGGTCACTTCGCCGCCGGTAACGTCGCCTCCGGAAGTAATCCCGAATACGTCGCCCGCGTCCTCTTCGTTGGCGATGAGCACGTCCACGTAAGGCATAAGCGCGGTCATGACTTCGCGCGCCTTATCTCTGCTCCATAGAGCTTTGCGGTAATTGAGATCGCAGGAGACTTTGATCCCCGCTGCTTTTGCCGCTTTGCAAGCCTCGAGCGTTATCGCCGCTACGCTCGAGGAAAGCGCCGGCGTTATGCCTGTAAAATGGAACCAGTCCGCTCCTTCGAATATCTTTTTCCAGTCGAAGTCCGCTTCGGTAGCTTCGGCTATCGCGGAATGCGCTCTGTCGTAAATAACTTTGGAAGGTCTCTGCGACGCGCCCTTCTCGAGGAAGTATATTCCTACGCGCGTGCCGCCGCGAACGATAAGCGAAGTATCCACTCCCGCGGCTCTCAAAGCGTTCACTCCCGCCTGACCGATCTCGTGAGCGGGGAGCTTGGTAACGTACGCGGCGTCCGCGCCGAATCCCGCCAAAGATACCGCGACGTTCGCTTCGCCGCCGCCGTAAGTCGCGCCGTATTTATCCGCCTGAACGAAACGGTAATAACCTTCCGGAGCAAGCCTTAACATAATTTCACCGAATGTGATGACTCTCATTGCTTTTGACCTCGCATTTTTCGCCCGTATGGCGCGATATATCTATTTATCCGACCTGTTTCCCGAGACTGTGAACTATCTCCGAAGCTTCGGCGGCGAGTCTTGCGACTTCCGCATAGTTACCCGCTTTGAGGATACTGTCGGCTACCATCCAGCTGCCGCCGCATGCCGCAACGTTATTGAGCGAAAGATATTCTTTGAGATTGCTTGCGTTCACGCCTCCCGTAGGCACGAATTTTATATCCTTGAAAGGAGCGCCCAGAGCCTTGAGCGCCGCGGTGCCGCCGTAAACGGACGCGGGAAAAAACTTGATTATTTTATTGCCGCCCGCGCATGCCTGCATTATTTCGGTAGGAGTAACCGCGCCGGGCACATACAATATCCCGTTTGCTCTGCATACTCCGTTCACCGCTTCCGAATATCCCGGGCTTACTATAAATCTCGCTCCGCTTTTTATAGCGGCTTCGGCTTGAGCCGCGTCGACCACTGTCCCTGCGCCCACAAGCATCTTATCTCCGAGTTCTTCCGCCGCTATGCGGATAGCTTCCGCTGCGCAATCGGTGCGGAACGTGATCTCCGCAACGGGTACGTTGCCCGCGATAAGGGCTTCCATGACGGGAAGCGTAGTCGCTGCGTCCGTAAGTTTGACCACGGGGACTATCCCTACTTCGGCGATGAATTCCGCTACGTTGACCATAAATTAAACCTCGCAAATCGCTTTTAGTTGCTTAATATTATATAATAATCACGCGCACGTGTCAACGGCTTATGCCGAAATCCGTTGCAAACGGAACGCCTAAAATGTATAATCGGAGTATGTCGAAGTTAATATTGTCTCCTTATGCCGACGTATATCTCAATCTCTCGTGCGAAGAAACGCTTTTCAACAGTTTCGACGGCGAACCGACGCTTTATTTATGGCGCAATCACGACGCGATCGTCATAGGCAGATGGCAGAACGCGTGGAAGGAATGCGACTGCAAACGCGCCTCTGAGGACGGAGTAAAGATCGCCAGAAGACTGACCGGAGGAGGCGCGGTCTTTCACGACCTGGGAAACCTCAATTTCACTTTTATAGTAAGCGATACAGACTTCGACATAAAGCGGCAGCTCGGAGTTATCGTTTCCGCACTTGTCAGGCTCGGTACGGAGGCTGTATCGAGCGGTCGCAACGACATTACGGTAAACGGCTTGAAAATAAGCGGAAACGCTTTCAGAAAATCCGGAAATACGGCTTTGCACCACGGTACCCTGCTCGTGTCCGGGTGTGCCGACAAAATGGAAAAGTATCTTCGTCCCTCCCCGCTCAAACTTGCGGCAAAAGGCGTAGACTCGGTACGTTCCCGTATCGGTTTTCTGCGCGACATAAACTCTTCTATCGGAACAGCCGACCTCGCGCTTAGCGTTGCGAAATCGTTCTCGGAAGAGTACGGTAAACTGCGGTATATCGATTTCGATGTCGACCGATTCGGGAAATCGGCCGAATATTTTTCGTCTCCGGACTTCATATTCGGCAAAAATCCTCCCTGTTCCGTCAATGTCGATATACGTACTTCTACAGGCGTTCATACGGTATCGGTTGATGTGGAAAAAGGAAGCATAGCGCGCGTCGGACTGTACTCAGATACACTCGACGACGATCTGCCGGACATAATAGTAAATCGCCTTACAGGTATCCGATTTAATGCAGACGGGATACGCAAAGCTTTTATTAACGCTACAGACAGCCGTATCGCGGAATTCGGACAAGCATTGTCGGAATACTTCGACAACAAGATTTTCGACTGAAAATCAGAGGGATCCCTACTGTTTTCGGTCAAGGTTTTCCGCTTCGAATATCCACATCGTCTCACGCAGACATCGCCTCGCGGAAGGCACGAAACAAATCTTAAAGTAATTTACAAAATATCTCGGCAATCGATTGACAAAAACATTTACTTTGGCTATACTATTTAAGCGCTTGCAAGTGGGCAAACACCGTGCGGGTGTAGTTCAATGGTAGAACACCAGCCTTC
>CALVNM010000020.1 GCA_944349735.1 uncultured Clostridia bacterium
AATTGGCTTTCGCCTAACGAATATCTAGCTTCCTTTTTTTCTAAGCAAAGTGTAACAAATGTTTGACAAGCTTACAACGTTACGCTCCGTAAGAAATAATAAGACCTTGACACGCGCGACTAAATATTGTAAAATGCGAATATAGCTTAGCGAGGTAGGAGATATGATTTTCAGAGTCATCAAACGTCTATACGAAAAAACCGGCGATTTCGCTCTGCGCGACGAACTCGGCAACATGATATGCAAAGCCGCATACATACAGCAAGGCTATTACATATACAATAAACGCGGTTCGCAGATAGCGCAACTCGTCTTCAGCGGAAACAATACCGCGATGCTTTCCGTAATAAACGATCTGCCCGCATATCCCGGCACGATAAGGATGACCGCCACGGGCATAGACGATTACGTATTCGACGCAAACGTCATCGACCGCGGGGACGACGTATATATTTCCAAGATCCGCGGCAAAGCAGCGCACAAGTTTTCGGTATGGGGAAAGCCCTCCGAATACGGGTTCGACATTTACGACGGATCGAACATCGTGGCGAACGTGATACCCTATCCTCAGGACGACGAGATCTATCAGGTGCGCGTCAACGAAAACAGCAATCTCCTGTACGTCTTCATGATCTGCCTCGCCGCCGAAAAGCTCAACGCGGATTTCGGCAAAAAGAAAAGATAGCATTGAATACCGATTCCGTAAGAGACGGCATAGACGCCGTCTCTTTTATTATCCTTAGAGTATACCGACATCGCCGAAACGCATTACTCAACAGAATTCTCCGCAATCCGTAAACTTTACCGGACGCAGTATAAGAAAAAGGCTCTCCGCAAGGAGAGCCTTCCGTCCGCTTGTGCGGAAACGTCGGTTAACTTTAACGTCTGTTACGCTCCTGCGTAGCGAGATAGAATGCGCGTTCGTAAGGAGACATACCTTTCGTCACCTCTTTATCCAGTTCGGAATAATCGATCTTAGGCTCGTCGTACGTATCGTATTTTTTGTCCTCGGATTCCTTTTCTTCTTCGTCGTCGCCGCCGAATTCTTTAAGACGGAGCGCGCCTACAGCGACGCTGGAGAATATTACGATTCCGCCCCAGATATAAAGCCATTGACGTGCGGGGAATACCGAAATTACCGCAAACAACAGATGATTGCTGTTAAGCCATGCGCTCTTCTTGTAATCCCACATGCCTCTGCCTTCGACCGTGGACGCGATCTCGAGTTTGAAATCGCCGTTACGAGTATCCAGCCCGATATATATGGGAGTTCCTGCCAACGCGTCGTCTTCTATACACTCGTTGAGAGTAGTGAATATGGACGACAGCTTATCGTAGTCGATCATGTTGAGGATGCTGAATACCGCGTCCTTGACGTCTGCCGAGAACAATCCGCCGAGATCGACCACCATAGGAGTGCCCTGCATATCGAGGATCGACCATTTGATAAGGGCCTCGTCGGTATACTCTACCGGATTCTTCATATCGTTGGGATGATCGTCGGTTTTATAAGGATTGGGAATAACCTCATATGCGAGAATATAAGGCAGATCCTGGAACTCACGTTCGTTGATTACAAGGTGGACGAGTACGGGAATGGTAAGACGACCGCCGTCTGCAAGGTTGATCCACGGACCTTTGAAGGTAACGTAGCCGTTCTTATCCATCGAAGCGAAGTTCGTTGCTATAAGCTCCTGAACTTTAGGAGAGCTGTAACCGACTTCGAGCCAGTAATCGAGACTCTTACCATCGTCAAGGTTACCGTTGTTATAATTCATCTTAATGAATTCGTCGAGCAGATTGCTGTGGACTTCGGCATGCGCGTCGTAGTCTTCGCGGAGATCGTCGAAACCTATCGTGCCCGAAGTAGCTCCGTTAAGAATGTCGGGAAGCAGTTTAGGTATATCGATAACGAGCCACAGACCCGCGGTCATCACGAAAGACACTATTACCAACGCTACCACGCCGCCCAGGACTTTCTTGCGGTTGCCGGCGTTTTTCTTGGCTTTGACGCCGGTGATTATAAACGCTATAAGATATACCAACGCGAATACTCCCGCGAGGATTATACCCACATAGGGCCAGAAACCGTACGTGGAGCCTTCCTGGAGAACGGTCAACGATTTCCATACCACGAACCCGAGTAACGCAGGGAAGCCTATAAGGAACAGTATTATTTTAAGAAATCTTTTCATTACCGTTTACCTCCTTCCGTTTTGAGGGTGAGTTTGGCATACTCCTTATCCAGCAAAGCAGTGAAGAAGTAGCTCGCCAGCAACGTGAATACGATCACGGCACTCATCTTAAGCGCGATGGCGCGCAGAGCGAAAATAGGATAATATTCATTCTGCATCTTCTGATCGAAATCCCACTTCTTAAACAGTTCGAGGAGCTGTTCGCCGCTGTAAGGATTGAGCGTGCCGCCGGCGCTCATCGTGATCTCGCCTACGTATTCGTTACCGTTTGCGTCGGGAGTACCGACGAGTACGGAGCCGATGGTGGCACCATGGACGGTGGCGTAATATTTAGCGTACGCATATTCGCGAAGCGCGTCGTCCTGAATGAAATAGTATACGGGATAAGTCGTGGGAGACTGATAACTGCTGAAATTGGCAAGCAGTCCGAAAAGCGTTTCTTTACTCAACTCGGTCGCGTCGGCATCGCCGAGCAATCCGGCAAGCGTAGCTCCCAGGCTCTTACCGTCTATCTCTATTCCGTTCACTACCGAAAGAATGGTATCGATGTCGAGATCTTTGTTAAGAAGCGAAGTAATATCGACAAGGTCTTCGGGTAAAATGCCCATGGTCTTGAGAAGCATAAGTACCGAACCTACCGCGGAGTTGGCGCCGAACTTTTCTCCGATAACGCTCAGAATGCTGTTGAGTCTCTCTTCCGTAATATAATACTTGGTCGCGGTACCGTCTTCGCCGTAAGCGTCCTCGTACTCGGTAGAAGAGGTTATATACTCGAATCCTTCCATAGAGAAACTGGATTCGGAAGCCCCTCTCTTATACTTATTCCAATCGCTGTTGGTGTCCGCTTCGAGCGCGGTAACGGCTGCCGCAAGCTCGGCGTCGATATTCTTACCCTCGGCTTCGTAAGCAAGTTTGTTGCTGTAATAATCGGTAAGAACCGCTTTGGCGGCGTAATAACCAAATCTGAAGCCGTCGGAATACATGCCGTTGGGACTGTAATACGCGTCCTCTTCTGGATCGTAAGTTACTTCCGTAAGGTCTGTGTTAGCCCCGCCCCTGTTGTAATCTCTCGACACGAAAGTATCGAGATTGAAAACTTCGATGAACGAATTGATCTCAGAGTTGGTCGCGCTTACGTACTCGCCGAAATCCGTGATCTGCAGCTCGTAGTGATCGATTTCGAGTCCCTGCTCCTCAGCCGCTTTGACGTCGTCGGCGAATTTGCTCTTCAGCAGGAAGTCGCTGTAGAGTATGGGAGCTATCGTGACTACCGCGGCGACGAGCGCCACGACGACCGCGCGAGCCATACGGTTTTTACGGCAAAGGGCGCGCATCAAAAGTTGCACGATTATAACGACTACCCACAATCCGGCAGCAAGCAGAATGCTCAGCGATCCGTTGATACCGGTAACAAGGCTGCTATCGGCGAGCGGACGGGACACAAGCATTACGAGATGCACGAAGAGCGGGAAGCCGAGCGCGTAAAACAATATCTGCAAAACGCGCCAAGTGGTAATTCTTCTTCTAGTTTTGACCATTTCGCAATCTCCTTCTCGCATTACTTGGCAGTTAGCCAACATTATTTAGATTATAAATAAAAAAACATTCTATGTCAATACCGAATCGAGTTAAAATATCGGAAAAGGTTAAACTGAAATTTAAAAGCCGCGTGAGCGCCGTATTGCAAAACGCCGGGCTTTGTAGTATAATCGGCTATGCACAGGAGGTCAATATGAATATAACGATTTTCAACGAATATCACCCCAACGAACAGGGAGGAAAAGCCGCGAAAACATATCCCGGAGGGCTGCATCTCACGTTAGCCGAAATATTCAAGAATATGCCGGACGTACAGATCAGGACCGCCACACAGGAAGAACCCGTACACGGACTTACCGACGAGGTGCTTGACTCCACCGACGTACTGGTATGGTGGTCGAAAGACTGGCATAACGAACTTCTCGAAAGCGTCTCCGACAAAGTGACTTCGAGGATACTCGAAGGCATGGGCGCCGTATTCCTGCATTCCGGAAAAAACTCCAAACCCTTCCGCAAGCTCATGGGTACTACGTGTTCGACTAATCCCAACGTGCGCGCCAAAGAAGGCGGAGAGCAGGAAAAGCTGTACGTGTGCTGTCCGTCTCATCCGATAGCGGAAGGCTTTCCGAACGGATACGTTTTACCTAATGCGGAACCCTATTGCGAGTACTTTGATATACCCGAACCCGACGAAATTGTATTTATGGGATGGTTTGACGGCGGCAGCGCGGTCCGTGCGGGCGTAACTTTCAGACGCGGCGCCGGCAAGATATTTTATTTCCAACCCGGGCACGAGACTTATCCTATATATCACGACGAAGTAATACGCCGCGTACTCTATAACGCCGTGCTGTGGGCAAATCCCACCAGAATAGCCGCTCCCGCCGAATACGCCGCGAAAGCGAAACCGTCCATAAAATCGAAGATAATGAGATTTTTGAAATAAACCGACACTTAACGATAAAACGCCGCGTCGGACGACGCGGCGTTTTTCAATATCGGTATTGCTCGATCAAAGGGGTTTTTCTAGAGCTTTCAAGGCTTTATTGAAAACTTTCCTCGCGCGATACTTATGAACATTGTACTGGAACGAACCTTTCTTCCAGCGAAGCTCGGGTTCGGTAAGCAATATCATGCCGAAATACAGTTTCATGAGATCGATACGCGTATGGAGCTTGGCGTCGAATTCGACAGGCGAAACGCTCCTGTATCCTTTGACGAAATATCTGTTCCTTTCGATATTGCCGCAGGGAGCCAACGCGACGAAATCCGCCGCGAAATCACCCCAGAAACCGCGTTCCCAATCTATAAGTCCCTGATAAGTAAAATTCTTGCGGTTCACGAAGACGTTGCCCGCCCATACGTCGCCGTGTACGAGAACGCTTTCGGTAACTTCCGCAAGAATGTCCTTAACTCTGTCGAGGATGGCGTAAACGCGGAAAGTATCGAATTTGACGTTGAGTACGGTCGCATCCGCGACTATTTTGTCTATCATCAATTTATACGCTTCCGCCCAGGTGGCTTTTTTGCCGAACTGCTCGTATCCGAAGCCGTCCTCGCTCTTGACGGAATGTATCTTGGCAACGTCGGCGCCGAGCTGGTACATCACTCTCTTGCGCGCTTTCAGATTGGGAAAAGTCAGCCCGAGCATGGGGGCGTCAAGCCCTTCCGTAATGAAATAATCCACGCCGATCTTCTCGCGCGAAGTATCCTTGAAAACCATTGCCGGGCGCAGAATATCGGTTCCCTCTATCGCTTCGTAGATGCCGAGTTCCGTTTTCAGCATATTCTTCTCGTAGCTGAGCGTGGGAGTAGAATCGTCGTTACCGAATTTAAGGTAATATCTTTTACCGTTGCTTTTTACCAGATATACGGTATTGAATTCACCGTTTTCACATTCCTTGACGATCTCGGCAGGTCCGATACCGCTCTCTTCGAACAACTTTTTCGCGTCGTATTTGCTGACATATTTTTTAGTATTGCTTTCCATATCCGCTTACTCCGTGCCATATGAACGTGGCTTACCTTATTATTATATCGGAATTATATGCCGAGCACAAGCATTTTGACAAAATTTCGTTCCGTAAACGCCTAAACGTATGTCCAAACAGCCTATTAGGGTACCTGTTATAGGGTCAGTTTGCGTTTCCCTCGTCCTTATCGTCGCCTGAGTCGGGCGCTTCCGGGATAGTTTTACCGTTTTGTCCTTTTCCTCTGCGCGGCGCTATCTCCTCTTTCAGCGTTCTGAGATACGGAATCCTTCCCAGAGCGGCTATCAGCGCGATCGCAACCGGGATCGACGCCGCGGGTTGGATAAGCGACAAAGGTATATTGCCCACGGCTCCCGCCCAACCGTAATAGAATCCTTCGAAAACGAAGTAACCCGCCAGCATGAATACGGATGCGGCGATCGTACCGAGAAGCAAACGCAGAAATCCGGACTTCTTATAGTATATCAGACTGCATATAAGCGCCATAACGCCTTTTACTACCAGAGTGACAGGCATATATATCACGTATCCGGCTATAAGATCCGCGAGCATGCTGCCTATAGCCGCCGACGCCACGGCGAATACGGGAGGAAGGAAGAAACAGCCCGTCATTATAAATATGTCGCCGATATGTACGTAACCTAAACCTATTGGAATTTTCGCGTAAGCTGTAGCTACCAATATGAGCGCCGAAAAAAGCGCGGTCATCGACATAGTCTTAACATGTTTGTTCATTAATACACCGATCTCTTATATTTCATAATTTCCCGTAAATTTTAAGTGCCGCTTTTATGCCGTCTATGGCGGAAGAAGTGATGCCTCCGGCGTATCCTGCGCCCTCGCCTACGGGATATATCCCGCCGATACTGCCCTCTCCCGCGGCGTTACGCAAAACCGTCACGGGACACGAGGAACGCGTTTCCGCTCCTATCAGAACGGTATCCGGCGAATCGAAGCCTTTGAGTTTTCTGCCGAAAACGGCTATGCCTTCCGCGATGTCTTTCAATATATATTGAGGTAAACAACGCGCGAGCGCGGTGGCGTTAAGTCCGGGGCGATACGATGATCTCAGTTCGCCGCGGCCGGGGATGCCTTTTATAAGGTCTCCGTATTTCTGCGCAGGCGCACGGTATCCGCCTTCTCCCGCGAGATACGCGGCGCGCTCTATCGCCGCCCTTCCTTCGAATCCGTCCCACAATCCTACGCCGAAATCGCCTGCGGAAACCGATACGAGCACCGCGCTGTTGGCATACTCTCCGTCTCTTGCGCGTAAAGACATGCCGTTGGTGACCACGGTGCCCTCATCTGACGAAGAACAGACGACTTCGCCGCCGGGGCACATACAGAAAGTGTAAACGCCCCTGCCGTCGGCAAGATGCGTGCTGAACTTATAATCCGCAGGCGGTAACAGCGAAGCGTAATCTCCGTATTGAGCGCGGTTTATAAGTTCCTGCCTGTGTTCGACGCGCACCCCTAACGAAAAAGGTTTAGGAGCCATCGTAAGACCTTTCGCGTTCAGCATGCGGAAGGTATCGTACGCGCTGTGACCTATGGCAAGCACCATAATGTCTGCGGGAAGTCTCTCCTCTCCGTTGATCACTATCCCCTTCAACGCTCCGTCTTTGACTTCTATATCGGTCAGTCTGGCGTGGCAGCGCACTTCGCCGCCGTACAGACGGATCTTCTCTCTGAGCGCTTTCACCACGCCGCGCAAAACGTCCGTACCTATGTGCGGATTGGCGTCGAAAGCTATGTCGGCAGGCGCGCCTAACGATATAAACTCACCAAACAGGATACTGAAGTATTCTTTATCGATACCCGAATTCAGTTTTCCGTCGGAAAAAGTACCCGCGCCGCCTTCTCCGTACTGCACGTTGCATTCGCTGTCGAGACGTCCTTCAGTGCGGAGAGCTTCGACCGCCGAGACGCGTTCATCAACACTGCCGCCCCTTTCGATAACCAGAGGTCTCAGTCCGGCCTCGGCAAGCGTGAGCGCCGCGAACAGTCCCGCGGGACCGCTGCCGACAACCACTGCCTTCCTGTCGCTTTTCTTTATCTCGAGTCCAAGGTCCGCGATACGGCAAGGAGGCGCCTCATGTTCCTCCGCTCGTATGCCTTTGCCGTTAAGCACTTCCGCCGATACGGTCAGCGCGATACGCACGTCTTTTTTATTGCGTGCGTCGACGCTCTTTCTCAGAAGCGTGATTCCTTCGAGATTTTCACGATAAGTGTTGAGCCGTCTAAGAACGGCCCTTGTCAGCTCCTCTTCGGAGAATCCGGGTCTGAGTCTTATGTCTTTTACTTTGAACCGCATGCCTTACCTACCGCCATTCCGGAAGCGACCGCCCACATCAGATTGAATCCTCCGCAGTCGCCGTCGACGTCCAGAGCTTCTCCCGAAGCATACAGCCCTTCAGACAATCTGGATTCGAGAGTATCGGAATAAAAATCGTCCGTCACCAGTCCGCCGCACATCACCTGAGCAAGCTCGCGCGACCCCGGTCTGACGTCTTTGAGAACGTAAGACTTGACAGCCTCTTCATTGCTTAATTTTTCGGATTCGGCGTATCTTCTGACGGCTGCCGCTATCTCTTTATGAAACATCCCCTCGAGAGCTATCCCTTGGGAGAACAAACTTTTCAGTTCGTCGTGAGTGAGATCCGGAGCAAAATCTATCTTTATCTCCGCCTCGCCGTTTATAAGAGCATGCCGCGCGAGAGCGGAGGACAACCCGAATATCGCCGTACCGGATACGCCGTTGTCCTTGAATATGATCTCGTCGGACACCGAACTTATTTCGCGTTCGCCCTCGCACAATACTGCTTTTACTCTGGCGCGAATTCCTTTAAGTCCTTTAAGATTGGTTTTGTCGGTTATGAGCGGTACGAGCGAAGGGATCCTTCTAGTAGAGGAATGTCCGTACGGGTAAACGAGACTCAGGCTTTCGTAACCGAAGGAAGCATCGCTGCCGGTAGCTATCAGCAGATTTTCCGCGTGATACTTCCCGTTCACCGTATAATGCCCTTCCGCTCTTTCGGCGCCTACGGAAGTAAGCACCTCCACTCCGTATCTGTCGAGAGCCGCGCGCATTACGTTGAGTACGGTCGAAGCCTGCTCGGAATACGGATAAATCCTTCCCGCGTTCTCACGCGTGAGCAATCCCAGTCCGAGAAAAAATTCCGATTG
Organism: uncultured Clostridia bacterium; assembly: GCA_944349735.1. Taxonomy (GTDB): domain Bacteria; phylum Bacillota; class Clostridia; order Christensenellales; family DTU072; genus Stercoripulliclostridium_A. The sequence continues at coordinate 8,912 of CALVNM010000020.1, forward strand.
AGCGCCGAGCGGATATTCGGCAAGTATTTCGTCGACGAATCGGGTATTGTATCTGCCGACGGTTGAAGCGGTATTGGCGAGATTGCATTTGCCGTTTCCCGTGGCGAGGAGCTTCCTCCCCACACGATCGCCCTTCTCGAGTATCAGAACTTTTTTACCGCGTTCGGCTGCGCAGATCGCCGCTGTCATGCCGCTTACTCCGCCGCCTATGACAATCAGATCGTACTTCATTTCGTATCCTTATAGAATATTTGTTTCGGAGTAAAATCGCCGTTTTCAGTCACGGTGACGAGAGTCGCGCCCGTATAATCCGGGAACCCTCTTCCGTCGAAAGCGTATCCCGAACCTTCGATACCTACCGTTTTCTGCCCGTAAACAAGCCCTACGCCTCTGTATTTCACATAGAAATCGTTGAGATGATCGTGACCGCAGAATATCGCTTTGAGATTGCCTGTAGCCCGGGCTTTCTCGAAAAATCCCGTATTTACGAAAGGAGAACATACCACGTCCGAAAAACGTCTGAGCTTGCCGTCGGGAGCGATATTTTCGCGTAGCGCTCCGTATATCACTTCGCCCCTTGCAAGCGCTCCGTAATATGCTTGCTCGTATTCCGGTACGGGAATATGTATAAATACGAATACCGCCTTTTTGTCTTTTACCGCTTCCGTATACCACGCGATCTCGTCGCGGGTTATCGACGCGTAGACGGCGCGGAAAGGATGGCGGAGTTTTTCGTAAAGCGGCGCGTAATCCCCGGAGTCCATCATAGCAAGCGACACTCCTTCGAAAGGAGTGTCGTAAATAAAGTTACCGTACCGTTTCCCTATCGGGTTGACTTCGGTTATACAGTTAGACAAGGAAGCGCATTTCTCAATAATGCCCCGCCTGTCGGTAGTATTGTTCTCGCCGTCGTGATTACCTAAAACGACGGCGAACAAACCGTTCTTTTCTCGGAAAAAAGCGTTCAGTTCCTCGTAAAAGACGAGATCTTTTTTACCGAACACTATGTCGCCCGTAAATACCGCAAGGTCGGGAGACGCCGCGTTCCAGAGCGAGGAGATCTGGCGTAATCCCTCTGCCGCCGTGGAATCGTCGAGGTGACAATCGGTAAATTGCATTATCTTGTATTCGCGCATATATCCGCTCCGGCGCCCGCGCGTACGGAAGGCAGCGCGGAACAAGTATTTATTTCGAGGAAGTCATCGCTTCGATCAGCGGAAGCTTCTTGCCGCTCAGGAAGCGCACCATTGCGCCGCCGGCGGTGCAAACGTAACTTATCTTGTCGAGATCGATGAATTTAGCCGCCGCCGTTACGGTATCTCCGCCTCCGATAACGGAATAGCCTTCCGCATCCGCTATCGCGTTCCATATGCGGTCGGTGCCTTCTGCAAACATCGGATTCTCGTACACGCCTGCGGGCCCGTTTACGAATATCGTACCCGCAGCGGCTATAGCCTCCTCTGCCGCCGCTATGCTTTTCGCTCCTATATCGAGGAACATCGCGTCGTCTACGGGAAGCTCCGATAATTCCGCTTCCGCTCTCGCGCCGTCTTTTTCGTAAGCGAAATCGACGGGCAGCACGAACTTGTCGGCGTATTCGGCGAGAAGTCCTTTAGCCTGCTCCACAAAAACGGTAAGGTCTTTGTCAGCAAGCCATTTTTCGTATTTCGCGCCCACTTTAACGCCGCGGGCAAGCTGCATAACAATGCCTGTAACGCCGCATGCCACTATTTTGTCTGAGATCCCGTCTTTAAGTACTTTTCCCATCATACCGAAAGCGTCGGAGATCTTCGCTCCTCCCAATACGAATACGACGGGTTTTACGGCGTTGTTCATTACCGTATACAGAGCTTCGTACTCTTTGAAGAAAAGCGGTCCCGCGTACGAAGGCATCAGTCTCTCGAAAGCAACCATGCTCGGCGCGTTGCGGTGCGCCGCGCTGAAAGCGTCGTTCACGTATATATCGAATAAAGGCGCGAGTCTCCGCACGAGATATGTTTTTTCCATCTCTTCTGCGGTGAGTTTGACGTCTTTTTCGAAAGTTGAGACCTCCTCGGTAAGATAACGGAGATTGCCGAGTATGACTACTTCGCCCTCTTTGAGCGCTTTCACTTTCTCGATCGCCGCGTCGCCGCATACGTCGTCGATATAATCCACTTTTATGCCGCTTAACTCGGTAAGCCTTTTCGCGTGAGCCGCGAGCGGAATAAGATTCTGATAATCGAGAGTATCGCCCTGATGCGCGATTATCGCGGTTTTCGCGCCGGATTCGACGAGATACTTAAGCGTGGGTATCGTCTTACTGAGCCTGTTGTCGTTGACTATTTCGCCCTTTGCGTTCACGGGAGAATTTATGTCGGGGCGGAACAGTACGCGTTTACCGCATACGTCCGCTCCGATCAGATTTTTGATGCCTATTTTTTCCATTTTCCTATGCCGAGATAGCTGTTGGTGACTGCGGTGGCTTCTTCGGAAGTCGCCTGCATGTTCATTACAGCACGGATACCGTCCATGGTCTCGGGTATCGTTACCGCTTCCTGCGGAATATTGATGGCATACATTATGCTGTCGCCTGTCTCCACTATCGAATCCTCCCAAAGCGCGATTTCGTACATATCGCCGCGAGGATTACCGAGATCCCGCGCATAACGGAAAAGCGAAGCGTTACCGAGGAATCCGTCGGCTATGCTGACGATACGGATACGCGGATGCTTGGAGAACGCTTCGAGAGCCATTTCCTTGGTTATTTTCTGTTTGCCGGTAGCGACGACGGTGATGATATGCCCGTGAGTAATGGGCGTATGTACGAGGATGCCGGTAGCTTCGACATGAGGCATTATGGTCATAAGGTCTACCGCCTGATGCGAAGGAGCTTTGTCGATCTGAAGGGCGTTGGTAAGTCCTCTGTGATAATCGCCGGGATCCGCCACTCTGCGGATAATGGTGATCGCCACTCTGTCGATACCGTACGCTTTATCGAGGCAGTCGACGCTTCTTATGAGTCCCGTGGTGTTGCAGGAAGTGAGTTTAAGGAAGTCCTTGCCGAGTCCCTTCTCGTAGTTTGCGTAACCGTGGAAAAACACGTCCGCTACGGAATTCTTCTCTCCGCCCTGGAAAATGGCTTTTTTGCCGAGACGGACGTAAAGCTCTTTATTACGCGCGCCTATACCGCCGGGCGAGCTGTCGAGCACGACGTCGCACTTCTTGACCATGTCCTCCATCGTGCCGGAAACGGGTATGCCGAGACGGTCGAATTCCTCGCGCTTGTCCTCGGAAGCGAGATACAGAGCGTAAGGCATTCCCTTCTCGTAAAGCGCTCTGACCGCAAGCGTAGGCGCAACGTCCGCTACGCCGACGAGTTCCATATCTTTCTGACGGGCTACGCCGTCCGCGAGACGCTGGCCTATAACGCCGTATCCCGCAACGCCTACTTTTACTTTTGCCATAATATTGCTCCTTTATTTTATTTATCGGACAGATATGCCGCCGCTTGCCTCTCAGCCGCGGCGGTCTCGAAGTCTGAACCGTGCGCCGCGACGAGCGCGGCGCGTGAGACCGTATCTATATTAGTGCTTTTTCTGATAAAGATAATCGATTATTATGCAAAGAGTGAGCATGAAGCCCTCTTTGCCGGCAAGTATGTTGATGTCGTAAGTATCGGCTATACGAGAGATCTTTTTATTGATCGTAGCCACCAGCTCGCCGTCGGTATTGTGCCCGGCATAGATGGAGAAATCCCACGCCATGATGTTGCCGTAAATGAAGAAATCTCCGTACTGCTCGCTGCGCACGACGCATTTCTTACGGAAAAGCGAGAATTTGGCTTTCAACGTCGCCACGTGTTCTCCGTCTCTGTCCGCGCCTTTGTAAATATCCAGGTGGCGAAGGAAGCGGAACATCTGCTGTCTCACGAAATACATGGGCGTACCGTCCGTCCTTTCGACCCAGAACTTCTTAGGAAGGGTTATAACCTTGCTCCTGCAATAAAAACGGGGTTCTCCGGTATAAGCATCCGTAATAGCAAAGGAATCCTTGAAAGAAAAGTACTTTTGTCTGATTCTGTATTGTGCCATATCGCACTCCTCGTAAATTATTTTGTAAATATTATATCACGCGCGCAAAAAAAATTGCAACAGAATTACATATACTCGCGCACACCGAGATACGGCGCGCCCGACACGGCAACCTAAGGAAGATACCTTTTATTCTCCTCCGCTGCTCTTGAGGAAAAGATCTCTGTATATCCCGCCTGCCGCCATAAGTTCGTCGTGCGTGCCCGACTCCGCTATTTCGCCGTCCTTGAGGACAACGATCTTATCCGCGTTTTTGATCGTGGACAATCTGTGCGCCACTGCGACTATGGTATGCTTACCGTTTATCTCGTTGATAGCCTGCTGAATGTAACGCTCCGTCTCGGAGTCCACCGACGCGGTCGCTTCGTCAAGAATTATGACGGGCGCGTCGCGCAGTATCGCCCGCGCTATCGCCAGCCTTTGCTTCTGTCCGCCGGAGAGCCGCATGCCGCGCTCCCCCACCTTGGTCATATATCCGTCAGGCATCTCGAGTATTTCTTCATGGATATGCGCTTTGGTAGCTGCAGCTACTATTTCGTCGAATTTTGCGGACGGATTGGCATAGGCTATGTTTTCCGCCACGGTACCGTTGAAAAGGAACGTGTCCTGCAATACGGGAGCTATATTGCTCCTTAAGCTCCTCAGCGTTATATTCTTCACGTTCACGCCGTCGAGCTTCACTTCTCCGGAGGTCGGCTCGTAAAACCGAGGTATGAGTTTGGTTACCGTCGTCTTGCCCGCGCCCGTCGCACCGACAAAAGCGATCATCTCTCCCGCCTTGCATTCGAAGCTCACGTGGTGCAGTACTTCCCGTCCGTCGCCGTAGTCGAAGCTTACGTCGTCGAAAGCTATGTCACCGCGGGCTTTACCTATATCCGCGGCGTCGGGAGCATCCTTTATCTCTATGGGGGCATCCAGTATCTGTACGGTACGTTCTCCCGAAGCGTATGCGGTCTGCGCATTCTCAACGAGACGCGCGAGATTCTCCATCGGTCCGAAGAAGAGCGAGAGATATAAAAGGAAAGCCACTATATCCTCTACGTCCACCTGGTTTTTATACGCCAGGTATCCGCCTACTCCGACCACGAGCACCGTTCCCATAGAAGATACGAAATCTATGAGAGGATGAAATATGCCGGAGGTCTTGAGCGCTTTGAGTATGGCGACCGTGTGCTTCTCCGCGCGTTCCGCAACGTGAGCGTGCTCCTGCGCTTCCTGCCCGAAAGCCTGTATCTCGTATACTCCGCTTATATTGTCCTGTATCTCCGCGGATATATCGCCCACCAACCTTTGCGCCGCTTTGAAATTGGGACGCACTTTCTTGCCGTAATAAATACACGCCGCGGCAACGAGCGGGATGACGACCGCCGTCACGGAAGCGAGTTTCCAGTTCATGACTAGAAGTATGACGAAAACGCCCGCAAAAGTCAGGATATTGGTGATGAATTCGGGTATGACGTGCGCGTAGAGCATTTCGAAATTGGAAGTATCGTTCACCACTCTGCTTAAAAGATCTCCCGTCTGTTTATCCTTGAAAAAGGACATCGAAGACATCTGGATATGATCGTAAAGCTTGACGCGCGTATTATTGACGAGTTTCCACGCCGCCACATGAAGAAGATAAGTCGATAAAAATCTGCTAAGCCATTTCACGAGATAGAGCGCGGCGAGAACGCCGGCATACACCGCTATCTTTTTAACTCCTTCTTCCGTGACTCCCGCGGAAACTATTCCCGTCATCGAAGAAAGTATTTTCGGCGCCGCGAGACTCACGCCCGTGGTGACCATTACCGCAAGAATACCGATGAGATAATGTATCTTGTATTGTTTAGCTTCTTTTGCCAACCGGATAAGGATCTTCATAACGAATATATTATGCCATATCAATATCGGAAAATCAACCGAAACGCACTCGTGCAGCGCACCTTGCGGAGCGCGCGAGCGCAAAATTAAATATACGCGTAATAAATTGACTTTAGCGTCGCGCGTGTGGTAATATTTTAAGAGCGCCCCGAACGGCGGGCGCATTACGTAAAGCGAGAGGAACCGACCTTTTATGACACAAGCCAACATTTACCGCACTCACAACATATCGGAAATCAACGAGAGCGTCATAGGCTCCGTTATCCGCGTCGCCGGCTGGGTGGAGAATATCCGCGATCACGGCGGCATATCCTTCATAGATCTCCGCGACCACTACGGCACTCTGCAAGTGGTCATCGAAGACACCTCCGTCCTCGACAAGCTTACCCGCGAAACTTGCATAAGCGTTAAGGGCACACTGCGCACGCGTGACGAATCCACTTACAATCCCCGTATTTCCACGGGCAAAGTCGAACTCGTGTGCGAAGAGGTCACGGTCCTCGGCGAAGTCACCGAGCGCCTTCCTTTCGACGTCGCCACGGCTGGCGAGACCAAAGAAGAGCTGCGTCTCAAATACCGTTTCCTCGATCTGCGCAACAGAGAGCTTCACGACCGCATAATACTCCGTTCCGCCGTCATAGCGTATATGCGCGAGATAATGCGCGAAGAAGGCTTCCTCGAGATCACCACGCCGATACTTACCGCGTCTTCTCCCGAAGGCGCGCGAGACTATCTCGTCCCGAGCCGTAAACATAAAGGCAAATTCTACGCTCTCCCTCAGGCGCCGCAGATCTTCAAGCAGCTCCTTATGGTATCCGGATTCGACAGATATTTCCAGATAGCTCCCTGCTTCCGCGACGAGGACGCGAGAGCCGACCGCGCGCCCGGCGAATTCTATCAGATGGACTTCGAGATGTCTTTCGCCACTCAGGACGACGTTCTCCGCGTAGCCGAAAACGCTCTTTACAAGATATTCACCAAATTCAGCGACCTCGAGGTCTCCAAACCCCCGTTCGAACGCATCACTTACAAAGATTCGATGCTCCGCTACGGCACGGATAAACCCGATCTCAGGAACCCGCTTTTCATTATCGATCTGTCGGATTTCTTCATGAAATGCGACTTCGCGCCTTTCAAAAACAGGTGCGTACGCGCTATCAGAGTCCCCGGCGGAGCGACGCTCTCCAAAGGCTTCCACGAGCAGATGCTTGCTTTCGCAACGGGCGAACTCGGCATGAAAGGTCTGGGATACGTCACCGTCAACGCCGATATGACGTATAAAGGTCCCATCGACAAATTCATACCGCAGGATCTCAAGGCGGAACTTGCCGAGCGCGCCGAACTCAAAGCGGGCGACCTCCTTTTCTTCATCGCAGATAAGAAAGAAAAAGCCGAGTCCTATGCCGGCGCGATCCGCACCGAACTCGGAAGAAGGCTTAACCTCATCGACGATAAATCCTTCAAAATGTGTTTCATCGTGGATTTCCCGATGTACGAGATAGACGAAGAGACCGGTAAATGGGCATTTACCCACAATCCTTTCTCGATGCCTCAGGGCGGTTACAAAGCACTCGCGGGCGACGATCCCGGATCGGTACTGGCATATCAGTACGACGTGGTCTGCAACGGCGTGGAGCTTTCGAGCGGAGCGGTACGCAACCACGAGATACGCACCATGGAGAAGGCTTTCGAGATCGCGGGATATTCGCGCGAAGTGCTGGAACGCAAATTCACTTCTCTTTATAACGCATTCAAATACGGCGCGCCGCCGCACGCCGGCATGGCGCCCGGAGTGGACCGCATCATTATGCTCCTTACCGGCGAAAGCAATATCCGTGAAGTCATCGCGTTCCCTATGAACAAGAACGCTCAGGATCTTCTCATGGGCGCGCCGAGCGAAGTCACCGAGCAACAACTGCGCGAGATCCACATCAAAGTAAGAGACTGACCCCAGAGTCCGGTACATCTTAACAACACCATCTTCGCCGTCCGCACCGCGGACGGTATGCGACGGAAGGCATATATGATAGAAAGAAAAGAAGTAGAATGGCTTGCGCGCCTTGCCAAGCTTAAATTGAGCGACGAAGAACTTGACGGTCTTACCGAGGATATGGAAGAGATCGTCGAATTCGCCGGACGTATCAATTCCGCCGTATCCGGTACGGAAGCTTACCGCGGCGTAGTCACTCCGGTCGAGAGTCTGCGCGAAGACGTTGTGGGAGAATGTTCTCCCCAAGACCTCGTTCTCTCTAACGTTAACGGAGGCGAGAACGGATATTTCCCCGTGAAAAGGAGGAAGCTCGATGGCGTCAGGTAAGATCATGCGTTACGCCGCCATGCTGAGGAGCGGCGAGATCACTTCTGTCAAACTCACGGAGGCATATCTCGAGAAGATCTCCGTTCTGAATCCCGAAATTAACGCTTACGTATCCGTAAATGCGGAAAAAGCGCTTGCCTCGGCAAAAGAGGCTGACGCCATGATAAGCCGCGGAGAAGGCTACGTTCTCACCGGAATACCCTTCGGCATCAAAGACAACATCGCCACAAAAGGCGAGGAGACCACGTGCTGCTCGCGTATCCTCAAGGGATACAGACCCACGTATAACGCCACAGTATACGAGCGTCTTGTCGAGCGCGGCGCGGTAGTGCTCGGCAAAAACAACATGGACGAATTCGCCATGGGTTCGTCTACCGAGACTTCCTGCTACGGCGCGGCATACAATCCTCACGACAAGGGACATGTTCCGGGCGGCAGTTCCGGAGGCGGCGCGGCAGCGGTAGCCGCGGGGCTTGCGGCATATACGCTCGGCTCCGATACCGGCGGCTCGATACGTCAGCCCGCCGCATTCTGCGGCGTAGTCGGTCTCAAACCCACTTACGGCGCGGTCAGCCGTTACGGGCTTATCGCCTACGGCTCCTCGCTCGATCAGATAGGACCTATCGCGTCCTCCGTCGAAGACGCCGCTATCGTATTCGACGCCATAAAAGGCGCTGACAAACGGGACCAGACCTCGTCGGGAGGAACCGAACCTACCGTAGACAAGCTCGACGGCAACGTGAAAGGACTGCGTATAGGTATCGCGGAGGAATATTTTGACGGCATATCCGCAGACACTCTTGCGGGAGTGCGTAAAGCGATCGATTTCTATGCCGGATCGGGCGCGGAAATAGTCAAGGTTTCCCTTCCCATGCTTAAAGACGCCCTGCCCGTTTACTATATCATCGCATGCGCCGAAGCGAGCAGCAACCTCGGAAGATACGACGGCATCCGTTACGGTTACCGCGCCGCCCGTTACGACGACGTCAACGACATGATAATGCGTACGAGAAGCGAAGGCTTCGGCAGAGAGGTCAAGCGCCGCATAATGCTCGGCACATACGTGCTGAGTTCGGGATATTTCGACGCATATTATAAAAAAGCATTGCGCCTCAGAGAGAGTATTGTAACGGCGTTTACAAAGATATTCGCGGAATGCGACGTACTGATAGCGCCGGTAGCTCCCACCACCGCTTTCCCTGTAAACTATACCGCCGACAACATGATAGAGACTTATATGTCCGACATCTGCACCGTTCCCGTTAATATTGCCGGTCTTCCCGCCATATCTGTCCCGTGCGGAAAGGACGGCAAGAATCTTCCCGTAGGAATGCAGATCATCGGTAAGAAATTCGATGAACTTACCGTTCTGCGAGCGGCATACGCATACGAACGCGCGGGACTTACCGACGTAAGCCTCGACACGGGGGTGACGCTATGAAAGATTACAAACTAGTGATAGGACTCGAGACCCACGTCGAGTTACAGACCAAATCGAAAATATTCTGCTCCTGTCCGACCGCTTTCGGCGCAGAACCCAATACTCATTGCTGCCCCGTATGCACCGGAGAGCCGGGAAGTCTCCCGATACTCAACAAAGAAGTCCTGGCATATGCCGTGCGCGCGGGACTTGCGACCAACTGCCGTATCAGCAGGATCACTCACCTCGACCGCAAGAATTACGTCTATCCGGACCTTCCCAAAGCGTATCAGATCTCCCAGTTCGACGAGCCGATATGCGTGGGCGGATACGTCGAGCTTGACAGCGGCAAGCGCATACGCATCAACCATATACATGTCGAAGAAGACGCCGGTAAACTCGTTCACGAGGACGGATACACCTATATCGACTACAACCGCGGCGGAGTACCTCTCATCGAGATCGTTTCCGAACCCGACATCACGGACATCGCGGAAGCCCGCGAATACATGGAGAAACTACAGATCACGATGCGCCACATCGGAGTATCGGACTGCAAGATGCAGGAAGGCAGTATGCGCTGCGACGTCAATATCTCCGTGCATAAAGAAGGCGAACCTTTGGGAACGCGCACCGAGATCAAGAACATGAACTCGCTTTCCTTCATGGAGAGAGCTCTTTCTTACGAATACGCCCGCCAATGTGACGTCCTCGAAAGCGGAGAAAAGGTTGTTCAGGAAACCAGAAGATATAATGAAGGTTCCCAAACAACGGAAAGCATGCGAAGCAAAGAAGACGCGCAAGACTACAGATATTTTCCCGAACCGGACATACTCACCGTGGAAGTATCCGACGAATTCGTCGATGCAATACGCTCCGCGATGCCCGAGCTTCCCACCGCGCTCAGGAAGCGTTACGTAGAGAAATACGGACTCGGAGAGACCGAAGCGGATCTCATAGTCAAATATAAAAAGATTGCGGACTTCTTCAACGATTGCGCTCGCCAAGCCAACCCCAAGCTCGCCGCCAATCTTATACTGGGGCAGATATTCCGCGGGATGCAGACGGAAGAAGAGAAGGAAGCTTTCGGCATAAAGGTCACTCCTTCTCAGCTTGCCGAACTCGTCAAACTTCAGGACGAAGGCAAGATCAACGCGCAGATAGCGCGTCAGACCTTGAAAAAAATGCTCGAGGAAGGCAAGGACGCCTCCGCCTATCTTACCGAAGACGACCTCAAAGGCGTCGATTCCGGCGCTATAGACAAGCTGTGCGCCGAAGCAGTCGCGGCCAACGCCCGCGCCGTTAACGATTACAGAAACGGAAAAACGCAGGCGATCAAAGCTCTCGTGGGTTACGTAATGAAAGCTACGCGCGGCAAAGCGGACGCCGGCGAAGCGGAAAAGAAGATCATCGCTCTTATCGGAGGCTGACGGGTATGGTAGATTACGCTTCCGAAGCAAATAAATTATTCCGGTCCGGACTGTCATGTGCGCAGGCGGTATCCATGGCGCTCGCGCCGAAAGTCGGTCTCGACGTAAACGCGATAAAAGCGCTCTCCGCTCCTTTCGGCGGAGGATTTGCCCGTTCACGCGAAGTTTGCGGCGCGGTAAGCGGAATGTTGATGATCATAGGTTATGCCCATCCCGATCTCGATAAACGCGAAATCTACGCGCTTTCCCGTAAAGCCATGGAAGAATTCAGGGAGACTATGGGCAGTTATATATGCCGTGAGATACTGAAATCGGCAACCGATACTTCCGTTACTCCTTCGGAGCGCACGCCGGAGTATTACGCTAAACGCGCGTCCTGTATAGATTGCGTTACGACGGCTGCCGCAATCGCGGACAAATATACCTCGCGGTAACTTACGCAACAAACGGCAAAGCGTCCCACCATGGGACGCTTTTTTCGTAGAATCGTAGAATAGTCGGCGTTATTGCTCGATTAGAATCAAACCGTGCTATTATCGCCGTTTCCGTCGGCATGCTCCTCGTTAAAAGACGACAACCCCGTATCAGATCCGTCCTCTGGAATACACTCGCCCAAGGATTCTTCCGCTTCTCTCAGACTCTTTCCAACCGGCTCCGCCAATTCTTTGAGGCTTGCCGAAGGAAACAGCTTCCTGTACGTGTATATCGCCACCGGAGTGAACGCGATCGCGGAGATCAGCTCCGCCGCCCCGTAACCGAGCCACAAGTAGTCGAGCCCGAACAGTTTGCCGAGAACATATATGAAAGGTACGCACAAGACAAGTTGTCTGAGAAGCATCAGCAACATTGAACGGGTACCGAAGCCTACGGAAGTGAACATCGCGGTATAGATGACCGAGAACGCCGCCGGTATAAAGCCGAGCGCGAGCATTCTGAACGCTCTTACTCCTATTTCCGTCATGTTCGCGTCGGCGCTGAAAAGCATAAGGAAGAGATTGGGTATCGCCATGAAAAGCGCGGCCGCAAAGCACATGATGATCACGGCGACGGTCAGCGCGAGCTTGAAGGTGGCGACGAACCTCTTACGGTTATGCGCTCCGTAATTGTAACCCATTATAGGCATAGAGCCTTGGTTCAGTCCGAATATAGGCATGAACGCAAACGATTGCAGTTTATAAAAAGCGCCGTACACCGCGACTGCGGTATTCGAGTAAGCAATCAATATCGCGTTCATAACGGTGGTCGTGACGGAGCCTATCGCGTTGAGGATTATGGAAGGCACGCCTACCTTCATTATTCCGATGAAATTTTCCTTGGTCGGTCTGAAGCCTTTGCGGAAGAATATGTGTATCTCCTGCTTGCGGAAAATAAGCACTACGAGCGTGACGAGCAAAGCCACTATCTGCCCTATTACCGTAGCTATCGCGGCGCCTTTGATACCCATAGCGGGAGCGCCTATATAGCCGAAAATCAGTATGGGGTCGAGTGCTATATTGGTGGCTGTGCCGCACAGCATCGAGATCATCGGCGTGAGCATGTTACCGGTAGCCTGCAAAGTCTTGTTGAGGATGACTTCTATACATTGTCCGAAAGAGAAAGTCATCACTATCGCAAGATAGCTGAACCCCATCTCGTATATCACGGGATCTTGCGTGAACAGCGAAATATAGTATTTCGCGGTCACGTAACCTATCCCCGCGAAAAACGCCGCTATAATCAGCGCGAGCATAAGTCCTAGCTGAGCTACCTGACTTGCGGTCTCCTTGTCGCCCTCTCCGAGTTTACGGGCAACGAGCGAGTTGATACCCACTCCCGTACCTATCGCAAACGCCGTAACTATCATCTGCATGGGGAACGCGAGCGTGAGCGCGGTAAGGGCGTCCTGACTTATCCTTGCCACGAATATGCTGTCAACTATGTTATACAGAGCCTGAACGAGCATAGAGAACATAGCCGGAAGCGACATTCCGAAAAGAAGTTTCGGAATGGACATCTTGCCCATCTTGTCGGACGTATTTACCGTGAGCGTAGCTTCGGACGATTGTTCCATATCTGAATTAGTATTCATACTTTCTGAATTTTATTTCCTCCAGACGAGCGTTTACCACTCTTTCCCATATTTCCGGATAAGGGAGAAGATATTCGATAACGTGCTCGAAGCATCCTATTCTCTGCGGATAATGCGCGTCTGTGTTCGCTATGAGAGAAACGTCGGTAGCGAGTATCTGATCGAAGGAGCGGTAAGTAAGATCGATGTGCTTGGCGTTAAGTTCGAGCAGAGTGCCGTAATCGGCGCAACACTTGGCTACCTCTCTGGCGTTGACTATGCACATATCGTCGATATGCGCGAGTATACCTATCGGATAACGCTTTATCATTTGCGTGAAAGCGCGCGTGTTCCTGCGTATCACGTCGCCCGACGGTCTGATAACGTCGCTGATATAAGCGGGTATATAGAGCTTGAAAAAGTCCTTGAGCGACCACGGCCTTGCGAAGCGGTGGAAGCCCGCAAGTATGTAGTCGAACAGCTCGAACTGCTCCGGCTTCATGTCGATGTCGCCCTCGGTACTTATGATGTCCGCTTCGATAGCGTGATATATCCTGAGATCGGGGAAGTCGTCGCGCAGAAGCTCTATCCTCCTCGACTGCATTTCGGCAGTAGCGTAGCGCAACGCAAAAGGGCTCGGATTATTGAATCCGTGGTCGGATATGGCTATGGCGCATAAGCCTTTTTTACGCGCGGCATTAAGGTTCGCTTCTATCGAACCGACGCCGTCGCTGTACAAGGTATGCGTATGATAATCGCCGTACAGTTTCATTTCAGATCACCATATATCCGAACGGATTTTATCCCTCTCTTTACTTTACTTTACTGTTGACTTTACTTTGAATTAGTAATATATTATATAAGAAGCACCACGGAGAAGTCAAGGCATTATGACCAGATTTATAGCGCACAGAGGATTGAGTTCGGTATATTATCAGAACAGCGAAAAAGCGTTCAGAGCGGCGGCGGCAAGCCCCTTCTTTTACGGCATAGAGACAGACGTCTGGTTTACCGCCGATAACGAATGGGTATGTTGTCATGACAATAATCCTTTCGCAGACGAATCTGTTTCGGTGTCCAAAATAACATTTAAGGAAGCCCTTACACTCCCGATGAATCTGAACAAGATGGGCAGCGTCAAGAATGCGACGGAGAGCTATATCTGCCCCATGAAGACCTACCTCGAGATATGCAGGGACGGGAACAAGGTGCCCGTCATAGAGCTTAAATGCAAACCAAATAAAGCTAAGCTCGCGGAGCTTGTCTCCATAGTCGACGACATAGTCGGTCTGGACAACGCCATATTCATAAGTTTCCATTTCGTCAATATCGCACGTCTGAGAGCCATGAACAGAAAGATACGCCTCCAGGTACTGGGTAAATATCCAACGTCGGGCAGAGCCTATCTCTCAAAAGGATACGACATAGACCTCATGTTCACCTTCTCGAGCGCGGCGCTTATACGCAAAGCGCACCGACTGGGACACGAAGTCAACCTGTGGACAATCAATTCCCGCGCGGTGGCGCGTCACTACATGCGTTACGGCGTAGATTACATCACGACCAATTTCGACTTCACGGGTAAAGTATAAACGCAATCACGCTATAAAAAAGCCGCGGATACCCGCGGCTTTTTAATCGCATATTACACTGCCTATCGGTCGGTGCATATTTCGAGAGCTTTTGGCGTATATCCCGCTTTGCGCATACGCCTGAGGAAAAGTCTTGTCGGATTGAGATACCACCTGCAGATATGTTCGCGCGAGGAACACAGCACGACGACGTCCGCGCCCATCGAGCGCGCAAGCGGCACGGAATATTCCGCATTCTGCGCGGTGGTGAGAGAGCGGTTCTCTTCGGTTATCTTGTCTTCCGGAATACCGCGCAATACCAGCTCGCGTTTCATCACCGATGCCTCGGTAGACCCTGCAGCGGGATTGGCAAGACCTCCCGACACTATTACGGCGTCTATATCGCCTTGAGCGTAACGCTCTTCTGCCAGTTTGAGACGGACAAGCATTTTATCGCTAAGCGATCCGTCGTCGTTCATTCTGTTGCCGAGTACTATAAGCACCTTCATCTTCAGCCCTCGAATACCATCAGGTTCAGTCCCGTTTCTTCGTCGAAGCGCCTGCCGATGACCGCGTTTTCGGTCACGCTTACGAATATTTCCGCCGTAGCACTCACGTATGCCTCGTTAAGGTGCCCCGCATATACATTCCATATACCGCCGAGTACGACGTGCAGATGAAGATATGGTCTGCCGTCCGCGCTTAGGGAAATATTCCCGACAAGCGAAGCTATCTCCATGTCTTCTTCCAGTTCGCGCTTCATATACTTCTTGTCGGAAGTACGCAGTACGCCTATCGTCGCGCGTCCTGCAGCGCCTATGCCGCTTACCGAAGCCGCGGTTATGTTTTCGCGCGCCGCGAGAGCAGCAAGCGAAGCGACTATTTCTTCGCCTTTTGTAAGACGCACGACTATCTCTCCGCCTTTTCTGATATATTCCATAATACGCTCCGTCGTATAATCGACCGTTACGAGCAAACAGCGGGGCGCATTGCCGCCGCCCCGCGTCGCACAGGCGATCTACTTAATGACTATATACTGGTTTCCGTTGATAAGCGCGAGCGTAGTGACTTTTCCGTCGGCACCTACGTATGTCGCCTGAACGTCGAACGCGCTAAGCCCGTTCAGCAACTGCACTCCGGTAAGAGAATACAACGCGATGGCGCCGGTGCCGTCGGTAACGGCATAAATGCGGCTGTCCGCGATATAACTTACCGTTCCGTTGAAAGCCTTGGGCATTTCGCCTACCGCGCAGCCGTAATATTTCCCGTCGGTAAGAGAAAGCAACATCACGTGATCGCCGGCTATCGATTTTATACTATAGTTGTTGGCGTCGTAATATGCCTTGCGGACCATCTCCTTGCCTTCGAGCGCATAGACGTTACCACCCGATATAGCGTATTTGCCGCTTATCTTCGCGTCCCCCAGAGGCGCAACGAATTTGTTGTTCTTGCCGTATACGTATTTGTCGCCTTCCGCGTCGGTTACGATATACCCATCTCCGAATTCGACCGCATATTCCGCTCTTTCGGTGATGTCGTCGAAATCGTATTTAACTTTGAGCGAATCGCTGACGGACAGGAAGCTGACGCCCGACTTCAATTTCTTGTCCTCTATCTTATTTACTTCGAGCACGTTAGTTATGTCCGCGTTGTATTGACCGGCGAAACTTTCTTTAAGCGCCGGCTTCTTCGCCGCGGCGATCAAATATCCGAATTTCTTAACCTCTTTGGTCTTTCCATTTTCAGCGTCGTAAATATAATGACGTATGTCGTATTTACCTGACGCCAACGCAAAATCGTATTTAGTAGAGTCTTCGGGAAGCGCGTCTACGTACTGTAATACCACTTTGTCACCCGAAAGCACGAACATCTCGGCATCCTGCGTGGTATTGTAGGCATGGTCTTCCGTATTAAGCACGGTCACCAAGCTGCCCGACTCTTTGGAGAAAATTTTGACGGTGGTAGACGTGTTAAAATAGTAATAGTAGTTATCGCTCTCCTCGGAAGCGAGAAGAATATCCGCGTCGTAACCGAAACCTTTGACGATCTGATATTTCAGTTCACCGTCCGAAACGTTGTAAATGTTGTCGCCTATCTCGACGAAATTCACCCCTTCGCTATAAGGTGTGCCGGGCGTCACGTTCTGAGCAAGCACGTTGCCTTTCCTGTCGTAATAGGTCAGTTTGCCGGTATCGGCGTCCGCTACGCTGAAAACGTTGGTGCGCGAACCCGAGTCCAACGAAACGGTCTGGGCGTCAAAAGGAACTATGAGAGCGCCCTCGGCGAAATTGTATACGCCGGTAAGCGCTGCCCCGGTCGTGCCGTCCTGCTTAGTCATCACGACAAGTTCGTCGTTAAATGCTATCACGTTGGCGCCGTCGATTTCCGCTACTGTCGTAACGACCGTAGGATAAACCCCCGCGTTCCCGGAACCGGCGACTCTTTTGGGCGTAGCGTTACAACCCGCAAGCACGCCTACAAGTAATACCGCCGTCAACAACACACACAGCGCGAGTAGAAATTTTCTTTTCATTCACTTTACCTCCTTTTACGAATCGGCTTATGCCTTAATCGATATTTCCCCGAGCAATTTTATGCCCTGAGTAAGCATTCTGAGGACGTGGAAAGGACCTTTATACGTATGCCCTTTGCACGGCGGTTCGGTGGGTTTGCCGTCCCTTCTGAGATAGCCGTACCATTCGCCGTACTTGAAGTCCGAGAAGTGCTTGAACGCGTAATCCGCCACGCGTTCGAACCAATCCCAATACTTCTGGTTCCCCGTCTTCTTATATAGTTTCAGACTTGCGATAACGGCTTCGTTATGCGGCCACCACAGCTTCATGTCGTGTTCGTAGGCTTCGACGGGCTTGTTCTCGAGATCGCGGAAATACAATATGCCGCCGTATTTCTCGTCCCAGCCGAAATCTATCGCGGTATTGAATATACGCTCCGCGTAAGCAAAAAGTTCGTCGTCGCCTTTTCTTTCCGCCTCGTCCATAAGGAACCAGCTAAGTTCTATTGAATGACCGGGATTGACTACGCGCGCGGAAGATACTTCGCCGTAATATTCGCCGTTGAGCCCTACCGACTCGAGCATGAAGCCGGTATCTCCGAATCGGAAACTTTTGACGTCGCCGACGAGAGAACGCGCACGCTTGTCGTATAATTCGTAACGCTCTTTGTCCGCGCCGAACATGACCGCCGTTACGTTAAGAAGTATCATCGGTACAGCAAGCGCTTTGGTATCGCGTACGCCGGGGATGCTTTTCGGAGTTATCTTATAGGGATCCGCGGAAGGATCGTCGTACATGGCGCATACGAAATCATAATATTTGCGTGCGCGTTCGAGCGCCGCGGCGTCTCCGGTAGCTTTATAATATTCGGCGTTGGCTATTATGTAGAAGGTCTCGGAGAACATATATCTTCTCTTGCGGAGAGGCTGACCGTCTTTAGTGACGGTGAAATACATTCTGCCGTCCTCGTCGATACAATGTTCTTCGAGGAAATCGAGACAGCTCTTGGCAATATCCAACCACTCTTTACGCGCGCCGAAGGTATTGGAAAGGTTGGAGAACATATAAGCGCATCTCCCCTGCATCCATACGCTCTTGTCGGTCGAATAAATATTGCCTTCGCGGTCGAGGCAGGAATACAGTCCGCCGTTCACCTCGTCCACGCCGTGCGCGAGCCAGAAGGGTATGCAGGATTCGAATAATTCGCGTTCGAACAATTCTTTATATTCAATGGGTTTCATAAATGCCTCCGTAAATAAATCCCGTTTATTATATCGATTATAACACGCGCACGCACATTTTGCAATACGCTTGAAAGCACGCGCTCTCATATCCGCTTCGCATATCCGTGGTAAAGCATTACGCAAAACCGCG